>NZ_CAXAPL010000062.1:0-23965 GCF_963970845.1 Pseudomonas sp. RA_105y_Pfl2_P56 | reverse complement strand
CCGCCAGTTGATGGCGCTAATGGGCTGAAAGGCCTTTTTTCGTCTGTTGCCCGCACAAAAACAAACGCCCCGAACAAGTCGGGGCGTTTTGTTGGGCCTTCATCAGTGTGTTTTCACACAGTCTGTTTGGGTGCCTTTGTTTCGGATCCAGGGGGCGACGCATAACCCTTGTGGGAGCGGGCTTGCTCGCGAATACGGTGTGTCAGATAGATTTATATCGACTGACACGACGCCTTCGCGAGCAAGCTTGCTCGCGCACTGGATCAGCGACGTTTCTCAAGCGAGTACACAAACGGCGCGACAATTTCGATCGAGCCATTGGTCAACATGTCGGCCGGTGGCTTGGGCAACGGTTGGGCGCGGCGGATCATTTCCAGGGTGGCCCGGTCCAGATCGGCGTTGCCGGAACGGCCCACCAGTTCGAACGACAGCACGTTGCCTTCGCCATCGACCACAAAACGCAGACGGTTGGTCCCGGTCTTGTTTCGTGCCCGGGCGCTGTCCGGGTACTTTTTGTACTTGGCCAAATGCGCGAGCAGAGAGCTTTGCCAACTGGCCTTGGCGGCCATTTGCGCGGGCGACGGGCCCGGAGCCGGCTGGGCGGATTTCTCCGTCGGTGCGGGGGGCGGTGGCGTGTCGGCCGGTTTTTCCTCGGAAGGCTTTTCCTTGGGTGGATCGGGCAGCTTCTTCTCGACCGGCTTCGGCGGTTTAGGCTTTGGCTTCGGTTTGGGCTTTTGCACCGCAATTTCGGCTTTTGGCGCTTCAGCCAGTTTCGGAATCGGCAACTCTTCAACCGGAGCCGGTGGCGGCGGCGGTGTGACGACTTTCGGCGGAGCCGGCGGTGGCGGGGCCGGGAGCGGTGCCAGCTCGACCATCATTGCCTGCGGTGGCAATTCGATGGGCGGGCGGGCCGTCCAGTTCAGTGCCAGCGCGATGGCCAGCGCATGAACGCCCAGCACCACGGCGAGGCTGGCGCCGTAACGCGTCAGCTTATGGCGCGTCGTGATCATTTCTTGACTGCACTCTCGAGGCCGACCAGACCCACCTTCAGGTAGCCGGCGGCGCGCAGGTTATCCATCACGCTCATCAGGTCACCGTAATCCACGCCTTTGTCAGCCTGGAAGAAGATGGTGGTGTCTTTTTTGCCTTTGGTCCGGGCGTCGAGAGTGGCGCCGAGGGATTCGGGCGTCACTTCGTCTTCGCCGAGGAACAGGCGCTGGTCAGCTTTTACGCTGAGGAACACCGGTTTCTCGGGCCGCGGCGCCGGTTTGGCAGTCGAGACAGGCAGGTCGACTTTGATGTCCACGGTGGCCAGCGGGGCAGCCACCATGAAGATGATCAACAGCACCAGCATCACGTCGATGAACGGCGTGACGTTGATTTCGTGGTTCTCGGCCAGATCGTCGTCTGCGCCTTCTTTCAAATGCAGGCCCATGGCCGATTACCCCACTTTCACCATGTGCGGTTGCGAGCTGCGCTCAGGCTGGTGATCGAGGTCACGGCTGACCAGCAGCAGCACCTGAGCCGACGCATCGGACACCTGCGCCTTGTAACCGGCGATGGAGCGGGCGAACACGTTATAGATGACGACCGCTGGAATCGCGGCAACCAGACCCAATGCGGTGGCCAGCAGTGCTTCAGCGATACCGGGTGCCACGACGGCGAGGTTGGTGGTCTGGGTTTTGGCGATGCCAATGAAGGAGTTCATGATGCCCCACACGGTACCGAACAGGCCGACGAACGGCGCGGTGGAACCGATCGTTGCGAGGACGCCGGTGCCGCTGCTCATGTTGCGACCACAGGCTGCAACCAGACGTTCGAGACGGAAGCTGACGCGTTCCTTGATGCCTTCTTTCTCGCGGCTGTTGACCGACAGGCGCATCTCTTCGAGTGCGTCGTGAACCAGCAGATTGGCGAGGGTGCCTTCCTTCGCCGCAGTGGCGCTGGCTTCTTTAAGGGTGGCGGATTTTTTCAGTTGAGCGATTTCACCACGCAGACGACGCTTGGCGCCCATCAGCTCAAAGCCTTTGGCGATCCAGATGGTCCAGGTGATGATCGAGGCGATGGCCAGACCGATCATCACGATTTTCACGATAATGTCGGCGTTCTGGTACATGCCCCATGGCGACAGGTCGTGGGCCATGCCCAGGGAGTTGTCGGCTTCGAGGACTTCAGGCGCTTCGGCCGGTGTGGCGTCGAGGGCTTGAGCAGGAGCAGTCGCGTCAGGTGCGGCAGCCGCGGGCGCAGTCTGCTCGGTGGCGGCTGGGGTCGCTGGCGCTTGTGTGTCGGCGAAAGCGGCAGTCGGTGCCAGCATCAGGCCGAGCAGCAGAGCTGCAACCGCCCTCCAGGCGCGAGGTCGGATGGTTGGCGAAGCGGGGATTTGATTACGTGTCATGCTGGCCGGACCTGAGATAGAAAAACGTTGTTGCTCTTCCAGGCCTCGTGAGGCCGAGAACAAAAGTGGCGTGCATTATTGCAATTAATTCTTGTTAACAAAAGTAATAGAGTAACTTTTTTTCCTTGATGGCTAGCCGCTTGTCCCGTGCCACGGCTAGTCTGTCCCTTTCCGATGGGAGTTTTTTGATGTCCGCGCCTTCTGTTTTGATTGCCGGTTGTGGTGATGTCGGCAGTCGTCTTGCCTCGCAACTGTTGACCGCAGGGTGGGAGGTTCATGGTCTGCGCCGTGATGTCTCGCGTTTGCCGGACGGTGTGATCGGTGTTGCCGGCGACTTGTTCAATGAAGACTGCCCGGCGACCTGGCCAGTGGGCGCTGTGGATTACCTGGTGTATTGCGCGGCAGCCACTGCTCACGACGAGGCCGGTTATCGCGCGGCGTACGTGCAGGGCTTGCAGAACGTGCTGAGCTGGCTGGACGACTACGGGCAGGTGCCCGAGCGGCTGATATTCGTATCCAGCAGCAGTGTTTATGGGCAGCAAGGTGGCGAATGGGTCGACGAAAACTGCGAGACAATCGCTGCGGGTTATTCAGGTCGGTTGATGCTGGAGGCCGAACAGGTGGCACTCAACAGTGGCATCCCGGCGAGCGTCTTGCGCTTGACCGGCATCTATGGACCGGGCCGTGAATGGCTGCTGACCCAAGTGCGGCGCGGTTATCGTGTGGCCGTCGAGCCGCCGCTGTATGGCAATCGCATTCATGCCGATGATGCGGCGGGGTTGCTGGCGTTTTTGCTGGAGGCGGATCGCCGTGGTGTGGCGCTGGATCCTGTCTACATCGGTGTCGATGATGCGCCGGCGCCGCTGGCCGAAGTGGTGGGCTGGTTGCGCGAGTATCTGGGGGTTACCGAATGGGCGGAGGATGCCAGCGTGCGGCGCACGGGCAGCAAGCGTTGCAGCAATGCCCGGGCGAAAGCGTTGGGCTGGACGCCAAAGTATTCAACTTATCGCGAAGGCTACGCAGCGATCCTTGAAGGTAAATGCTGACCCCCAAACACCCCTGAAAACAACTGTGGGAGCGGGCTTGCTCGCGAAGAGGGAGTGTCAGGCAACTTTAATGTCGACTGATCCACCGCTTTGGCGAGCAAGCCCGCTCCCACAGGTTTATGTGCTGTTCTCAGCGCGTGCTTACTGCTTCTCGAGCAACCACTTGCGCTCACCCGGGGTGAACTGCGGTTGTTCGTCCGCCAGGGCGGTATTCACCGCTTGGAGGATCTCCAGCTCATTACCCTTGCGCACGAATAGCCAGTTGTTGCCTTGGCCATTGTGTTGCAGCCACATGCTGTCGTTGCCATTGCTCATCGACGCGCAGTCACCTGCCAGGCACAAGGCGTAGCGGTCGGCGCCAGGCAGGCCCGAGACCTGGCCGTCAGCCTGGAACTGCACCGTGCTGCCTTCGCCCTGGCCACTGACGATTTTCCAGCTGCCGCCCATGTAGGCTGAGTACAGCGCACGTTCGAAGCTGGCACCGATCGGCGCGCCTTCCGGCACGGGAATCTGTGCGCGGTCGAAAACCTGTTCCGGTTCGTTTTCGCTCGCGGCCTGCTCCAGTTGGCTGCCGTCGCGTTTCAGCTCACTGGCGGAGCTGCCATAGAAATCGACTTTCCAGGCGCCGGACTGTTCGCCCAGCAGCCGTCCTTCGACATTCTCAAAACCGTTGGTGTAGCGGGCCTGACTGGCCTTGGTGTTGACGTCCCATTCCAGGTTCGGGCCGTAAGCCTGAAGCGCTTCGCGCAGGGGGCCGCCCTTGGCTGCGGCATCGATCGCCACCTGATTGATCCAGGTACCGCTGATGTCACGGTCGGCAGGGTTGCTGGCGCAGCCGCCGAGGAGGATGGCGAGCAGCGAGAGAGCTAGCGCTTTGCGCATGGTGGAATCCTTTCAAAACCTTTTCTTGCTGAGCAGTCGGCGCGGCGTTTGAAGGTCGCGCCGTGCGCATCACTCGATGACCAGAATGGCATCCATTTCAACCTGCGAGCCTTTCGGCAGGGCAGCAACGCCGATGGCGGCGCGGGCTGGGTATGGCTGGTCGAAGTACTTGCCCATGATCTCGTTGACCTTGGCGAAGTGGCTCAGGTCGGTGAGGAAGATGTTCAGCTTGACGATGTCCTTGAACGAACCGCCGGCGGCTTCGGCAACGGCTTTGAGGTTCTCGAACACCTGAACGGTCTGGGCTTCGAAGCCTTCAACCAGTTCCATGGTTTTTGGGTCCAGAGGAATCTGGCCCGACATGTAGACCGTGTTGCCAGCCTTGATCGCCTGGGAGTAAGTGCCGATGGCGGCCGGGGCCTTGTCGCTGGTGATAACAGTCTTGGTCATGTATGACTCCTTGTAATGGTTGAGTTATGCACGCATGCGGGTGATGCGGATCACCCCGGTCAAGGCGCGCAGTTTCTTGATCACGCGGGCCAGGTGCACACGGTCGTGGACGCTGACCACCAACTGGACGACGCTGATGCGACCATCGCGTTCGTCCATGCTGATTTTCTCGATATTGCCGTCGGCCGCGTTGACGCTGCTGGCGAGCAGGGCGATCAGGCCGCGCTGGTGTTCCAGTTCGACGCGCAGTTCGACGTTGAATTCGCCGGTGACATCCTTGGCCCACGAGAGCTGGATGCATTTTTCCGGGTTGTGCCTGATTTCGCTGATGTTGCGGCAGTTGTCCAGGTGCACGACCATGCCTTTGCCCGCCGACAGGTGCCCGACAATCGGGTCGCCCGGGATCGGCGTGCAGCATTTGGCGTAGCTGAGCACCAGGCCTTCGGTGCCGCGAATCGCCAGCGGGCCTTCCGGACTAGGCAGTTGTTCGCCTTCGCCGAGCAGGCGGCGGGCGACCACATAGGCCATGCGGTTGCCCAGGCCAATGTCTTCAAGCAGGTCTTCGATCAGTTCGAGGCGGTACTCGGTGAGCATCGCCTTGACGCGTTCGGCCGGGATCTTCTCCAGCGAACTGTCGAAACCGTTGAGGACTTTGTTCAGCAGGCGTTCGCCGAGGCTGATGGATTCGGAGCGGCGTTGCAGTTTCAACGCGTGACGAATGTGCGTGCGCGCCTTGCCGGTGACCACGAAGTTGAGCCACGCCGGGTTCGGACGCGCGCCGGGAGCGCTGACGATCTCGACCGTGGAGCCGCTTTGCAGCGGTTCGGACAGCGGTGCGAGACGGCGGTTGATCCGGCAAGCGATGCAGCTGTTGCCGACGTCGGTGTGCACTGCGTAAGCGAAGTCGACCGCCGTGGAGCCTTTGGGCAGCTCCATGATTCGGCCTTTTGGCGTGAACACGTAGACCTCGTCCGGGAACAGGTCGATCTTCACGCTCTCGATGAATTCCAGCGAGTTGCCGGCACGTTGCTGCATTTCCAGCACGCCTTTGACCCACTGACGGGCGCGGGCGTGAGTGCCTTTCGGTTGTTCGTCACCGCTGGATTTGTACAGCCAATGGGCGGCGATGCCGTTGTTGGCCATCTCTTCCATTTCGCGGGTACGGATCTGAATCTCGATCGGTACGCCGTGCATGCCGAACAGCGTGGTGTGCAGCGACTGGTAGCCATTGGCCTTGGGGATCGCGATGTAATCCTTGAAACGACCCGGCAACGGTTTGTACAAATTATGTACAGCGCCTAGCACGCGGTAGCAGGTATCGACCTTGTCGACGATGATCCGGAACGCATAGACGTCCATGATTTCGTTGAAGGCCCGACGCTTGCCGCGCATTTTCTTGTAGATGCCGTAGAGGTGTTTCTGGCGACCGCTGACTTCGCCCTGGATGCCATCGATAGCGAGGCAATGACCAAGGGACTCTTCGATCTTGTTGACGATTTCCTTGCGGTTGCCCCGGGCGCGTTTGACCGCCTGGTAGATCCGCGCGGAACGCATCGGGTGCATGGCTTTGAAACCAAGGTCTTCGAATTCGATGCGGATCGCATGCATGCCCAGCCGGTTGGCGATGGGCGCGTAGATTTCCAGGGTTTCCTTGGCGATGCGCCGGCGTTTTTCCCCGGACAGCACTTCCAGCGTGCGCATGTTGTGCAGGCGGTCGGCGAGTTTGACCAGGATCACGCGAATGTCGCGCGCCATGGCCATGGCCATTTTCTGGAAGTTTTCCGCTTGGGCTTCGGCCTTGGTCTCGAAATTCATCTGGGTCAGTTTGCTGACCCCGTCGACCAGTTCGGCCACGGTTTCACCGAACTGCGCTTGCAGCGCTTCTTTGGCGATACCGGTGTCTTCGATCACGTCATGCAGCATCGCGGCCATCAAACTCTGATGGTCCATGTGCATGTCGGCAAGAATGTTCGCCACCGCAAGAGGATGCGTGACGTACGCCTCGCCGCTACGACGGCGCTGGCCGTCATGGGCTTGTTCGGCGTAGAAATACGCTCGGCGGACCAGGTTGACCTGGTCATTGCCGAGGTAGGTCGATAAGCGATCGGCGAGGGCGTCTATGCTCGGCATGATGACTCCTGCCGTAAGCTGTGACCCCGCGCCGTGCTACGTCGACCAGGCATAGGCTTAGACGGCCTCGTTGGACTCGTCCTCGAACGCTGCGAACAGCGGTTCGTCTTCAACGATTTCAGCGTTGGCGATGAACTCGTAGCTCATCAGGCCTTCAGCGATTTCACGCAGGGCTACAACGGTAGGCTTGTCGTTTTCCCACTGGACCAGAGGCTCTTTGCCGCCGGTGGCCAGTTGACGGGCACGCTTGGTAGAGAGCATGACCAGCTCAAAGCGGTTTTCCACGTGTTCTAGGCAGTCTTCAACGGTTACGCGGGCCATGGTATTCCTCGGAGCGAATGCAATATGCGCGCTGCCCGGTTGGGCGAGCGGACTGAACAGTTTAAAAAATCACCAGCGATTAGGGAAGCGCTGATTTTTTGACCAAGCCCTTCAACGCGCTGCAAGTGCCAATGTAAAGCCCTTGCAGCGGTTTTGGGAAGTGCTGTTTAGCCGAGCAATTCGGCCAGCAATTTACCGTTACGCTGCTGCTGACGCTTCTGGATCAACTGATTGGCACGGAAAATCGCCTTCAGATCGTCCAGAGCATGGGCAAAATCGTCGTTGATGATCAGGTAGTCGTAGTCGACGTAGTGGCTCATCTCGCTAACGGCTTCGCGCATGCGGCCGTCAATGATTTCGTCGCTGTCCTGACCACGATTGGTCAAGCGCTGGTGCAGGGCCTGCAGCGATGGCGGCAAAATGAAGATCGAACGTGCCTGCGGCATCAACTTGCGCACTTGCTCGGCGCCTTGCCAGTCGATTTCCAGAATCAGGTCGTGGCCTTCATCCAGTGTCTGTTGCAGGTGACTTTGCGAGGTGCCGTAGAGATTGCCGAAGACTTCGGCGCGCTCGAGAAAATCACCGTGCTCGATCATCTTCACGAACTCGTTGCGTTCGACGAAGTGGTAGTTCACGCCATTCACTTCACCCGGGCGCATGGCGCGAGTGGTGTGGGAGATTGATACGCGAATCTCCGGATTGGCATCGGTCAACGCCTTGACCAGGCTGCTCTTGCCCGCACCCGAGGGCGCGGAAATGATGTAAAGGGTGCCAGTGCTGTGGGTCATGTCGGGGTAGCCTTACTCAATATTCTGCACTTGTTCGCGCATCTGCTCGATCAACACCTTGAGGTTGACGGCGGCTTGGGTGCTGCGCGGGTCGAAGGCCTTGGAGCCCAGTGTGTTGGCTTCGCGGTTGAGTTCCTGCATCAGGAAGTCCAGGCGACGCCCGGCCGCCCCGCCGGACTTGAGGACCCGGCGAACTTCGATGATGTGAGTGCTCAGGCGATCCAGTTCTTCGGCCACGTCGCTTTTTTGCGCGAGCATGACCATTTCCTGTTCGAGGCGCTGCGGATCCATCTCGGCTTTCATGTCGGTGAAGCGATCGAGAACCTTCTGGCGCTGGGTGGCAAGCATCTGCGGCACGAGTTCACGCAGGGTCACGACGTCCTCTTCAATGGACGTCAGGCGCTCGTTGATCAGTCGCGCCAGTTCCGCGCCTTCACGCTCGCGGCCGGCCTTGAGCTCTTTCAAGCCTTGATTGAACAGCGCCAGCGCATCGGCGTTCAGGGCTTGCGGATCCGTCGCGTCAGCAACCAGAACGCCCGGCCAGGCCAGCACTTCCAGAGGATTGAGTGCGGCAGGGTTCTTGATCAGGCCCGCCACGGTTTCGGCGGCGGCGACCAGTTGCGCGGCGCGTTCGCGATCGACTTGCAGCGGTTTGCCGGTGCTTTCTTCGGTGAAGCGCAGGGTGCATTCCAGTTTGCCCCGCGACAGGCCTTGGCGCAGCGCCTCACGCACGGCGCCTTCGAGGTCGCGAAAGGACTCAGGCAAACGCAGGTGCGGTTCCAGATAGCGGCTGTTGACCGAGCGCAATTCCCAGCTCAGGGTCCCCTGGACGCCGGCTTTTTCGACGCGGGCGAAGGCGGTCATGCTGTGCACCATGGCGGTGACCTCGCAATGCAGATCGGCGCGGAACGAGAGCTCCGCAGGCGCGATATCAATGAATTTAAGCCGACTGGCAGCAAAGGCGCAGGATTGTAGCGCAGTGCGGCGAAGGCGCCCAAACACACGGTGTGACAAAGGGCTGCAGCCCGTCGGTAATGCGTGTTTCAGGGCCTTCGATCGTCGGCCCGATTTTTTAACCCGTGCCCAGTGGCGGTGCACCGCTCTATAATGCTCGGCAGTTTTCCGTCCCCAGTACAGGTATCTCCTATGAAACGTCCAAGTGGTCGCGCTGCCGATCAGCTCCGCTCGATCCGCATTACCCGCAACTACACCAAACACGCCGAGGGATCGGTACTGGTCGAATTCGGTGATACCAAAGTCATCTGCACCGTGAGTGTTGAAAACGGTGTGCCGCGTTTTCTCAAAGGTCAGGGCCAGGGTTGGTTGACCGCCGAATACGGCATGCTGCCGCGTGCCACTGGCGAGCGTAACCAGCGAGAAGCCAGCCGTGGCAAGCAGGGCGGCCGCACACTGGAAATCCAGCGCTTGATCGGCCGTTCCCTGCGCGCTGCGCTGGACATGTCCAAACTGGGCGACGTGACGCTGTACGTCGACTGCGACGTGATCCAGGCTGACGGCGGCACCCGTACTGCTTCCATCACGGGCGCCATGGTTGCGCTGGTCGATGCACTGAAAGTGATCAAGAAGCGTGGCGGCCTGAAGGGTGGCGACCCGCTCAAGCAGATGATCGGCGCTGTGTCTGTGGGCATGTATCAGGGCGAGCCAGTGCTGGATCTGGACTATCTTGAAGATTCCGCGGCCGAGACGGACCTCAATGTAGTGATGACCAGCTCCGGTGGCTTCATCGAGGTGCAAGGTACTGCTGAAGGCGCGCCGTTCCAGCCTGAAGACCTGAACGCCATGCTGGAACTGGCCAAGAAAGGCATGAACGAAATCTTCGAACTGCAAAAGGCTGCACTGGCCGACTGAGCAGGTTCGAACCCGCAAGGAGAACGCGATGAGTGACGAGCAAGAGTTGCTGCCCAAACCGAGCCAGGAGGTTCGCCAATGGGCCATGTTTTGTCACTTGTCCGCCTTGCTGGGGTTCTGGATTCCGTTTGGGAGCCTGATTGGGCCGCTGATCTTGTGGCAGGTGAAGCGCGAGACGGATCCGTTCATCGATGCCCAAGGCAAGGAAGCGCTTAATTTCCAGATTACCGTCGCGATTGCCTCGGCGATCTGCCTGTTGCTGATGTTGCTGGTGATCGGCTTCTTCCTGTTTGGTTTGTTGGCCATTGGTGCGCTGGTACTGACGATCATTGGGGGCGTGAAGGCCAATGAGGGCTTCCCGTACCGCTATCCGTTCACTTGGCGATTGATCAAATAACGATCAATGCGCTCCCCTCGTGTGAGCGGCGGATGACGTTCGCAATGCGTTAAAACAAATGCCCTGACTTGTCAGGGCATTTGTATTTTTGCAACTGAATTAACGTCTCTGGTGTGTAGGAAAAGTCTGTCTGCGATCAGCGGTAGTATGGATTTATATATAACTATCGTTTCTACACTTTTAGTCACAACTGCACTGGTTTAGTGTCGTTCATGTACTTGGCAATAAGACTGGCCGATTGTTAAAGTTGCCGCACGTCATACTTCGTCAGAAATATTTCGATATATTCAAGCCATCGAAGGTCCTTGAATCAAAAGCAATCAGTGTTGAGACAATCAGCCGATTCAATAGGCGTGCCCAGGTAAAAAGTTCGCCTCTGAATATATAACCAAGAATAATCCCAATGATTCAGCTCGATTTTTATGGAACGCTCGTGGCCGCCTCTTTAGTGTTGCTGCTGGGGTGCGGACTTGTTGCTCGTGTTGGTTTTTTGCGCAACTACAATATTCCCGAACCCGTAGCCGGTGGCCTGGTAGTTGCCTTGGCGCTTCTGTTAATGCGCACGCTTGATATTGAAGTGCGCTTTGACACTTCGCTGCAAACGCCCTTGATGCTGGCGTTTTTTGCCACCATTGGCCTGAGTGCGGATTTCGCCAGCCTGAAGAGGGGCGGTCGCGTCGTTGGGATATTTCTACTCGCGGTTGCCGGGCTTCTGGTCGTGCAGAACGCCATGGGAATCGCAATGGCCACAATGCTCGGACTCGATCCGCTGATGGGCCTGCTGACAGGTTCCATCACCCTGGCGGGCGGTCACGGTACTGGCGCCGCGTGGGGAACGGTGTTCAGTGAGAAGTACGGTCTGGCTTCCGCCTCGGAGTTGGCGATTGCCGCTGCGACCTTTGGCTTGGTGCTGGGTGGTTTGATTGGAGGCCCGGTTGCTCGTCTGCTGATCAAGCGTGTGCAAGTGCCCGGTTGCAAAAGTCAGGACGCGCCTCGGCTGCCCAAAGGCTTTGAGCAGCCAAACAAGGAGCGCTCGATTACGCCGTTTTCATTTATCGAAACGCTCGCGCTGATCGCGGTCAGTCTGTTGGCTGGCAATCTGTTGAATGGCTGGTTACAGGGGACAGCATTCGAGTTGCCGACGTTTGTTTGTGTCCTGTTCGTGGGGGTGGTTTTGCGCAATGGGCTGTCGGCGCTTGGCCTGTATGAGGTATTCGAGCGTGAGGTCTCGGTCCTGGGCAATGTCAGCCTGTCGCTGTTTTTGGCTATTGCCCTGATGTCGCTCAAGTTGTGGGATCTGGCGGCGCTGGCGTTGCCGATCTTCATCATCCTGGCGGTACAAGCCTTGGTCATGGCGCTATTTGCGATTTTCGTAACGTTCCGAATGATGGGCAGCAATTACGATGCGGCCGTGCTGGCGTCAGGGCATTGCGGTTTTGGTCTCGGTGCGACGCCAACGGCCATTGCCAACATGCAGGCGGTAACGCAGCGCTACGGACCTTCGCAGATAGCGTTTTTGGTGGTGCCCATGGTGGGGGCGTTCTTCATCGACATCATCAATGTCATCGTGATCAAGCTGTACCTGGTCTTGCCGTTTTTTGCCGTGATTTGAGGTTCGGACTGCTTGAATCCGAGACATAAAAAATGCCCGTACCTTGCGATACGGGCATTTTTTCAACTGTGAATCGACGCTTAGATGGTCAGCGTCCAATCGTAGTCGACGATCAGCGGTGCATGTTGCGAGAACCGTGGCTGACGCGGCAGGCGTGCACTGCGAACAAAGCGCCGTAGGCCTGGGGTCAGGATCTGGTAATCGAAGCGCCAGCCCAGATTGAGCATCTCGGCCTGTTCGTTGTCCGGCCACCAGCTGTACTGGTCGCCTTCACGGCTGACTTCACGCAGGGCATCGACATAGCCCATGTTGCCGACAATCTCGTCCATCCAGGCGCGTTCTGGCGCCAGGAAGCCCGGGGATTGCTGGCTGTCGCGCCAGTTCTTGATGTCTAGCTTCTGCTGCGCAACATACAGCGAGCCACAATAAATGTACTCGCGACGTTTGCGCCGCTGTTTGTCCAGGTACTTGCCGAAGTCGTCCATGAGCTTGAACTTCTGGTTCAAGTCCTCATCGCCGTTCATCCCCGAAGGAAGCAGCAAGGTGGCAATACTGACTTTGTCGAAATCTGCTTGCAGGTAGCGCCCGTAGCGGTCGGCCGTCTCGAAACCGAGACCGCTGATGACAGCCTTCGGTTGCAACCGCGAATACAAAGCCACGCCACCTTGGGCAGGGACTTCAGCATCGCAGGCATAAAGGAAGTAGCCATCCAGTTGGAAGGCTGGGTCATCCAGTTCAAAGGCGGAGGCACGGGTGTCCTGCAGGCAGATGACGTCGGCATTCTGTGCTTGCAGCCAACTGAGCAAACCACGCTCGACTGCAGCCTGAATACCATTGACGTTCACACTGATGATCCGCATAAATGGCCCCAAAAATCGCGTGCGTGTATGATACACGGCGTCAAGCTAATTAGCTAAATCCGTGGTATTTGGGGTTTTTTTCATGCAAGCGTATCAGCGCGATTTCATTCGTTTTGCCATCGATCGCGGCGTTTTGCGCTTCGGTGAGTTCACCCTGAAGTCCGGGCGCACCAGTCCTTACTTCTTCAACGCCGGCCTGTTCAACACGGGCTCGGCCTTGGCCCAGCTAGGGCGCTTCTATGCCGCAGCCATTGCCGAAAGCGGTATTTCCTTCGACGTTTTGTTTGGCCCCGCCTACAAAGGCATCCCGCTGGCGGCGACCACTGCTGTCGCACTGGCCGAGCATCACGACCGTGACCTGCCATGGTGCTTCAACCGCAAAGAAGCCAAGGCCCACGGCGAAGGCGGCAGTCTGGTCGGCGCTCCGCTGACGGGCGACGTGCTGATCATCGACGACGTGATCACCGCTGGCACCGCGATCCGCGAAGTGATGCAGATCATCGCTTCCCAGGACGGCGCCAAGGCCGCCGGCGTGCTGATCGCCCTGAACCGTCAGGAGCGTGGCAACGGTGAGTTGTCGGCAATCCAGGAAGTGGAGCGCGATTTCGGCATTCCGGTGATCAGCATTGTTTCGTTGAACCAGGTGCTGGAGTTCCTCGCTGACGATCCGCAGCTCAAGCAGCATTTGCCAGCCGTGGAAGCGTACCGCGCCCAGTTCGGCGTCTGATCGCTGAAAGCAGGCAAAAAAAGACCCCGCTCAGTCTGGCTGAGCGGGGTCTTTTCGTTTGCGCGACTGCTTACGGACGCTTGCGATTGCTGATCAGCGTACCCACACCGGTGTCGGTGAAGATTTCCAGCAGGATCGCGTTCGGTACGCGACCGTCGATGATCAGCGAGCTGCCCACGCCACCCTGAACCGCTTCCAGTGCACAGCGGATCTTCGGCAGCATGCCGCCGTAGATGGTGCCATCGGCGATCAGGTCGTCGACCTGTTGGGTGCTCAGGCCGGTCAATACCTGGCCAGACTTGTCCATCAGGCCGGCGATGTTGGTCAACAGCATCAGTTTCTCGGCCTTCAGCGCTTCGGCGACTTTGCCGGCCACCAGATCTGCGTTGATGTTGTACGACTCGCCGTTTTCACCCACGCCGATTGGTGCGATCACCGGGATGAAGTTGCCTTTGACCAGCAGGTTCAGCAGTTCGGTGTTGATCCCGACCACTTCGCCCACCTGACCGATGTCGATGATTTCCGGCTGGGTCATCTCCGGGGTCTGGCGGGTGACGGTCAGCTTCTTCGCGCGAATCAGCCCGGCGTCTTTACCGGTCAGGCCGATGGCGCTGCCGCCATGACGGTTGATCAGGTTGACGATGCTTTTGTTGACTTGGCCGCCGAGGACCATTTCCACCACGTCCATGGTCGCGGCGTCGGTGACGCGCATGCCATCGACGAAATGGCTTTCGATCGACAGGCGCTTGAGCAGATCACCGATCTGCGGGCCGCCGCCGTGCACGACCACCGGGTTGATGCCCACGGCTTTCATCAAGACGATGTCGCGGGCAAAGCCGGTTTTCAGCTCCTCGCTTTCCATCGCGTTGCCGCCGTATTTGATCACCAGGGTCTTGCCGACATAACGTCGGATGTAAGGCAGCGCTTCGGACAGGACCTGGGCGGTGTGGGCGGCGGCTTCGCGTTCGAGGGTCATTCAGGGCTCCGGGTGGATCAGAACGGTAGTTGGAGATCAGGTGCAACGCGTTTCAGTTGGGCGTGGAACACATCTTTGATGCGCTGCAATTCAGCCTCGTCATCGGCCTCGAAGCGCAGCACCAGCACCGGTGTGGTGTTGGACGCGCGCACCAGGCCCCAGCCTTTGGCGTAATCGACCCGCACGCCGTCGATGGTGGTCAGGTCAGCGCCTGCGCCCCACTGTGCGTCGTGCAGAGCATCAATGATGCTGAATTTGCTCTCTTCGGTCACATGGATATTGATTTCAGGCGTAGAAATATCGTTCGGGAAGGTCGCAAACAGCTCTTCGGCGGTGGATTTTTCCTTGCTGAGGATTTCCAGCAGCCGTGCGGCGCTGTAAATGCCGTCATCGAAACCGAACCAGCGCTCCTTGAAGAAGATGTGTCCACTCATCTCACCGGCCAATAGAGCGCCGGATTGTTTCATTTTCTTTTTGATCAATGAATGACCGGTCTTCCACATGAGCGGTCGACCGCCGTATTCCTTGATCAGCGGTACGAGGCGGCGGGTGCATTTGACGTCGAAGATGATTTGCGCGTCAGGGTTGCGTGCCACCACGTCACGGGCGAACAGCATCAGCAAGCGATCGGGATAAACGATGCTGCCGGTGTTGGTCACCACGCCGACACGGTCACCGTCGCCGTCGAAGGCCAGACCGATGTCGGCGTTGGTTTCCTTGACCTTGGCGATCAGGTCGACGAGGTTCTCAGGTTTGCCCGGATCCGGGTGATGGTTGGGGAAATTGCCGTCGACTTCACAGAACAGCGGGATGACTTCGCAGTTCAGCGCTTCGATCAGTTGCGGAGCGATCACGCCGGCCGCGCCGTTGCCGCAGTCGACCACGACCTTCATGCGGCGGGCCAGTTTGATGTCCTGGACGATTTCGGTGTTGTAACGGTCGAGGATTTCGACCTCGGTGACGCTACCCGGGCCGCTGCTCAGATTGTTGGTCTTGAGGCGTTCGTGCAAGGCCTGGATCTGTTCGTTGGCGAGGGTGTCGCCGGCGATCACGATCTTGAAGCCGTTGTAGTTCGACGGGTTGTGGCTGCCGGTGAGCATCACCCCGGATTTGCCGGCCAGGACGTTGGCGGCATAGTAAAGCGCGGGGGTCGGCACCAGGCCAACATCACTGACGTGGCAGCCGCTTTCGGCGATACCGCGGATCAGTTCTGCAACCAGCTCCGGACCGGACAGGCGGCCATCGCGACCGACGCAAACGTTCGGCTCGCCTTGGGCCAGGCTCTGCGAACCGATAGCGCGGCCGATCCAGTAAGCGGTTTCGGCATTGAGGAATTGCGGCACGGTGCCGCGAATGTCATAGGCGCGAAAGATGCTGTCGGGTAGTTTCGGGGCAAGCTTGGCGGGGGTGCTCATCTGCGGAAGTGCTCCATCTCGAAAGTGGCAGGACAGACCGACGATTCACTCGGCGGCAGGCTCAAACTGAAGGGTATGACGGCGTTTTTCACAGAGAGTTCGTGGTGTGAAAGGGCCATGACACCTCGGCGGGCGTGGCTTTCGGCCGGCAAAACCTTGATTTACGCTGTTAAAACCTGTCGTTGAAAATGCACAAATTCCCCCTGTAGGAGCCGCCTGCGGCAGCTCCTGCAGAGGCGTATCAGTGCTGGTTACTTGGTGCCGGTGTGGCCAAACCCGCCAGTGCCGCGCTCGGTTTCGACGAACTCTTCAACCATTTCGAAATGCGCCTGCACCACCGGCACCAGCACCAGTTGCGCCAGACGTTCGCCGACGGTCATGGTGAAGTCGGTCTGGCCACGGTTCCAGCAGGACACCATCAGCGGGCCCTGGTAATCGGAGTCGATCAGCCCGACCAGGTTGCCGAGAACGATGCCGTGCTTATGGCCCATGCCCGAGCGCGGCAGGATCAGCGCGGCGAGATTGGGATCACCGATGTAAACCGACAGACCGGTAGGGATCAGCACGGTTTCACCCGGTTTGATCACGATGTCCTGTTCCAGCATGGCGCGCAGGTCGAGGCCGGCGGAGCCCGGGGTGGCGTATTGCGGCAGCGGGAATTCGGTACCGATGCGTGGGTCGAGAATCTTGGCTTGCAAAGCGTGCATGTAAATTAAACCTGGTTCAGACGTTCGGCGATAAAAGTGACCAGTTGGCGAGCGATCTTGCTCTTGCTGGTCTGGGCGAAAACCGTGGCGTGCAGCTCACGGTCAATCACGCTGCAGGCGTTTTCTTCGCTGTTGAAACCGATGCTCGGGTTGGCGACGTCGTTGGCGACGATCAGGTCGAGGTTCTTGTCCTTCAGCTTGCGTGCAGCGTAGTCGAGCAGGTGTTCGGTTTCGGCGGCGAAGCCGACACTGAACGGACGATCGGGGCGGGTCGCGATGGTGGCGAGGATATCCGGGTTACGCACCATTTGCAGGACGAAGCCGTCACCGCTCGTAGGATCTTTCTTGAGTTTTTGCGGGGCGACGACTTCCGGACGGTAGTCGGCCACCGCTGCAGAGGCGATGAACACGTCGCAAGGGATTGCGGCTTCGCACGCGGCGAGCATGTCGCGGGCGCTGACCACGTCGATGCGCGTGACGCGATCCGGGGGCGGCAGATGCACCGGGCCGCTGATCAGCGTGACGCGGGCGCCGGCTTCCA
The DNA here is from genome assembly GCF_963970845.1 of Pseudomonas sp. RA_105y_Pfl2_P56. NCBI lineage: Bacteria > Pseudomonadati > Pseudomonadota > Gammaproteobacteria > Pseudomonadales > Pseudomonadaceae > Pseudomonas > Pseudomonas sp. RA_105y_Pfl2_P56. The sequence continues at coordinate 6,849 of NZ_CAXAPL010000062.1, read as the reverse complement.
CCGCCGCTTCGGCCAGGGCAAAGCCCATTTTTCCGGAGCTGTGGTTGGTGATGTAGCGCACCGGGTCGATGTTTTCCTGAGTCGGACCGGCGGTGATCACCACATGTTTGCCGGTCAGCGCCTGGCGCTGGAAGCAGTCCGCGGCGCATTGGGCCAGATCGGTGGCTTCCATCATGCGGCCCATGCCGACATCGCCGCAGGCCTGGCTTCCGGAGGCCGGGCCGAAAGTCTTCAGGCCACGGCACTCCAGCCGTTGCAGGTTGGCCTGAGTCGCCGGGTCGCGCCACATCGCTTGATTCATTGCCGGAGCGACAGCCACGACGGCGTCGGTGGCCAGCACCAACGTGGTCAGCAAATCATTGGCAATACCTTGAGCCAGGCGCGCGATCAGGTCGGCGGTGGCCGGGGCGATCAACACCAGATCAGCCCATTTCGCCAGCTCGATGTGGCCCATCGCCGCTTCGGCGGCCGGGTCGAGCAAATCCAGATGAACCGGGTGCCCGGACAAGGCTTGCATGGTCAGCGGGGTGATGAACTCGGCGCCGCCGTGGGTCATGACTACGCGCACTTCGGCGCCCTGGTCGATCAGGCGACGAACCAGATCAGCGCTCTTGTAGGCCGCAATACCGCCGCCGACGCCCAGAACGATGCGTTTCCGATACAGCCGCTGCATAGGTCTGCCTTTCATATCGTGGGTGACATACGTGGCGAAACCCCCTCCCCAGGGTGAATTCGCCCGCAAAAAAGATGGGCTACGATATCACAGCGACCGCTATGGAACAGCGGCGCCCACAGACAAGGAAGCGCTATGAGTATTCGTGATTGGCCTGCGGCGGAACGGCCGCGGGAAAGGTTGTTGGAGCATGGGGCGGCGAATCTTTCGGACGCTGAGTTGTTGGCCATTTTTCTGCGGACCGGATTGCCCGGAATAAGCGCGGTGGATCTGGCACGACAACTGTTGACTCGGTTCGGCAGCCTGCGTTTGCTGCTTGAGGCCGATCAGGAAGCATTCAGCAAACAATTAGGCCTGGGGCCTGCGAAGTTTGCTCAGTTGCAAGCGGCTCAAGAAATGAGCAAGCGTCATCTGGCCGAGCGATCACGGCAGAAACCGGCACTGGAAAACCCTCAAATCGTTCGTGATTACCTCAAATCCATGTTGCGCCACGAGCCTCACGAAGTGTTTGGTTGTCTGTTTCTGGACTCCAAACATCAGGTGCTGACATTCGAGGCGCTGTTTCGCGGCTCGATCGACAACACCAGCGTGCATCCCCGGGAAGTGGTGAAGCGCGCCTTGGCAAACAACGCAGCGGCCGTGATCCTGTGCCACAACCACCCGTCAGGAAACTCTGATCCCAGTCAGGCGGATCGGCTGCTGACCAAGCGCTTGCAAAAGGCGCTGGAGCTGATTGATGTGCGGGTGCTGGATCACTTCATCGTCGGCGACGGGGAGCCGTTGTCGATGGCGGAGAGTGGCTGGATGTAAATCTGGCGGGGCGATGCAAACCCCCTGTGGGAGCGGGTTTGCTCGCGAAGGCGGTGGGTCAGTCAATAAACGTGTTGGCTGAACCGACCCCTTCGCGGGCAAGCCCGCTCCCACGGTGGGGGATGTGCTGTGTCAGGTTACTTGAGCGTGACCTTGGAGTAGTCCTGCCGTCCAAACGGGCTAACGGCGTAGCCCTGGACATCCTTGCGCGTCAACGCGAAGGCCGTCGGGTGCGCCAGCGGCAGCCATAGCGCCTGCTGCTGGATCTGCGCCTGTGCCTGCTCGTAGAGCTTGCTGCGCACGCCTTGCTCGCTGGTGGTCTTCCCCGCGCTGATCAGCTTGTCCAGATCGGCATTGCAGTAGCGGGCGAAGTTGGTACCAGACTTGACCGCCGCGCAGGAAAACTGCGGCGTGAGGAAGTTGTCCGGGTCGCCGTTGTCGCCAGCCCAGCCCATGAACAGCAAGTCATGCTCGCCGGCCTTGGCGCGGCGAATCAATTCGCCCCATTCGATCACGCGGATTTCCGCCTGAATGCCGATTTCCGCCAGGTCCGATTGCAACATCTGCGCGCCGAGGCTTGGGTTGGGGTTGAGCAGGCTGCCGGACGGACGCGTCCAGATGGTGGTCTGGAAGCCGTCCTTCAAGCCGGCCTTGGCCATCAGATCCTTGGCTTTCGCCACGTCGTAAGGATACCCCGGCAGGTTTTTCGCATAGCTCCAGGTGTTCGGCGGGTAAGGGCCGTTAGCCGCTTCGGCGGTGTCTTCGAACACGGCTTTGATGTAGTTGGCCTTATCGAAGGCAAGATTGATTGCCTGGCGCACTTGCGGCTTGTCCAGTGGTGGGTGTTGGCTGTTGATGCCAACGAAAGCAGTCATGAACGCGTCAGTCTTTTCGACTTTCAGCGTCGGCTCTTTCAGCGCTGCCTGTACGTCCAATGGCTTCGGCGACAAAGCGATCTGGCACTCGTTGCGCCGCAGTTTTTGCAGGCGCACGTTGGCGTCCGGGGTGATGGCGAAGATCAGTGGATCAACCGATGGCTTGCCAGCGAAATAATCCGGGTTGGCCTTGTAGCGGATCGAGGCGTCTTTCTGGAAACGTGTGAACACGAACGGGCCGGTGCCGATCGGTTGGCTGTTGAGCTTTTCCGTCGCGTTGGCCTTTAGCAATTTTTCAGCATATTCGGCGGAATAAATCGAGGCGAAACCCATGCTCAGGGTTGCCAGAAAGGTCGAGTCCGGGTGATCGAGGGTAAAACGCACGGTCAGCGGATCCAGTGCGTCGATTTTCTTGATCAGCGCTGGCAACTGCATCGACTGAGCATGCGGAAAGCCACTCTGGGCGACTTTGTGCCACGGATTGGCAGGGTCGAGCATGCGGTCAAAGCTGAATTTGACGTCTTCTGCTGTCAGTTCGCGGGTCGGCTTGAAGTAATCGGTCGTATGAAACTTCACCTGCGGGTGTAGCTTGAACACATAAGTCAGGCCATCGGTGCTGACTTCCCAGCTGTCGGCCAGGCTCGGGACGACTTTGCCGCTGGCCGTGTCGAAGTCCACCAAGCGGTTCATCAGTACGTCGGCCGAGGCGTTGGTGGTGGTCAGTGAGTTGTACTGCACCACGTCGAACCCTTCAGGGCTGGCCTCGGTGCAAACGCTCAGCGCGGCGGCCTGGGCCAGAGGGCTCAGCAGGAGCGGTGCGAGCAGCAGGGGTAGGGCAGCGAGGCGCATGGTCGGTTTCCTTTTACAGATCGAAGGCCCATCTGCAAGTGCAGTCTGGAAAAGGCCTACCCTAGAGGTCTGGATTACAAATGACTATCCCCATTTTGCATTTTCAGGGCACAGTGCTATCCGTTTTTCAGACTGCGTGGCTTCGTAAAAAGTCCGAAACGCCCGCGCAGACGTTTTTCTGCGACGAGCGGTCAAAATCGATGCCGGCCTTTATCCAAAGCGTTCGCAGCCTGAAAAAGCGCCTTTTTACCGATTGATTGCACACCGATTGTTGTTGCTTCCCGGTCTTTCTGGTATAAAGCAGCGCTCTTTTCTAGGGGCCCGGTTCCTTCACTGTAGGTGTAGCCGGTAAGACCTCTAAAGAAACGCGGCGCCTGGCGCCAAATGACTGAGAGATTAAGCGGCCAACCCATGCCGGGTTGGGCATGTGGTTTTAGAGGGCTGAGGCATGTCGAGAGTATGTCAAGTTACCGGTAAGGGTCCGGTGACTGGGAATAACATTTCCCACGCAAACAACAAAACCCGTCGTCGTTTCCTGCCGAACCTGCAGCATCACCGCTTCTGGGTTGAAGAAGAGAAACGTTTTGTGCGTCTGCGCGTATCTGCCAAAGGCATGCGTATCATCGACAAGCGTGGCATCACTGTCGTGCTCGCCGAACTTCGCCGCGATGGCAAGATTTAAGGGAGCTAATCATGCGTGAATTGATTCGTTTGATCTCGAGCGCCGGTACTGGTCACTTCTACACTACCGACAAGAACAAGCGTACTACCCCGGACAAAATCGAGATCAAGAAATATGATCCGGTTGTTCGCAAGCACGTGATGTACAAGGAAGGCAAAATCAAGTAATTGATTTTTCCCGACTTACAAAAAAGGCCCGTATCTCACGATGCGGGCCTTTTTTGTTGCCTGGAAATGACCGATCAGCCGCAGATGATCTCGATGATTTCATTGCGTTCATTCACCAGTACGCGGATGCGATCTGGATCAGTGCGCAGGTTGTACATGCCGTCTGGTACCTCAAGGCGATATTTTTTTGCCCCGGCAGCGTTGCATGCGGCCAACAGGTTGTCAGGGGTGGCGGTATCGCCGAGGAAGAAATTGGCGTTGCTGAGGTTGCAGTCGTTGGGCATGAAGCCTCCTTGCGTTCATTTGAGAGAAGGGCGCCTTGCGTCAATCCTGTCGGCACTGGCTGTGTCGTTATGGGCTTTGACGTTGAAAGTTGGCGCCTTCGCGAAGCTTCTCTCAAAGCTCCTGTCCAAGTCCTACCGGTCTCGTCACCTTCTGTGTCAGATCACGCCTTCTGTTCGAAGATCACATAGATCTTGCGGCAGGCTTCCAGCACTTCCCAAGTGCCACTGAAACCCGCCGGAATCACGAAACGGTCGCCCATACGCAGAGTCTTGGCATTGCCGTCGCTGTCACGCAGCACCGATACGCCCTGCAAGATTTCGCAGTATTCATGCTCTGTGTAATTCACTGTCCACTGGCCTACCGCGCCTTCCCACACGCCAACGTTCATTTGTCCACAAGGGCTGTCGTATTGATTGAACACCGCTTGCTCGGGATCCCCTTTGAGCACTTTGGCTGGGTCCGGGCGATAGCGTTCGGCTTCGCTGGTTGTCAGGCTGATGTCGACGACGTTCTGGATGCTCATTGTTGTTTTCTCCCGTGATGACGGCGCGTTGGCTGGAATGGGCCAAAGTCTATGTTTATTAAATTGAACACCGCAAGGCCGTATAGCGCGCTTATGTCAAATATATTGAAACAAACCCGGCCGCTGGTTTAGGGTGGCGGGTGCCTTGGGCCGAAATGCAGGCTGGCCGGGCAGAATTCCTGAGGACGCTGGCGATGATCGTGCGGCGTTCGTATTGAACAAGAGGAGGACACTTAAATGACCACCCTGACTCGTGCCGACTGGGAACAACGCGCCCGCGACCTGAAGATCGAAGGCCGCGCCTACCTCAATGGCGAATACACCGACGCCGTCTCCGGCGAGACCTTCGAGTGCATCAGCCCGGTCGATGGCCGTCTGCTGGGCAATATTGCCAGCTGTGACGCCGCCGATGCCCAGCGCGCCGTGGAAAACGCCCGCGCCACTTTCAATTCCGGCGTTTGGTCGCGCCTGGCGCCGACCAAGCGCAAAGCCACCATGATCCGCTTCGCCGGCCTGCTGAAACAGCACGCCGAAGAACTGGCCCTGCTCGAAACCCTCGATATGGGCAAGCCGATCAGTGATTCGCTGTACATCGACGTTCCGGGCGCGGCGCAAGCGCTGAGTTGGAGCGGTGAAGCGATCGACAAGATTTACGACGAAGTCGCGGCTACCCCGCACGATCAATTGGGCCTGGTAACCCGCGAGCCGGTGGGTGTTGTCGGCGCCATCGTGCCGTGGAACTTCCCGCTGATGATGGCTTGCTGGAAGCTCGGCCCGGCGCTGTCGACGGGTAACTCGGTGATCCTCAAGCCGTCGGAAAAATCCCCGCTGACCGCCATCCGTATCGCGGCATTGGCTGTTGAAGCCGGTATCCCGAAAGGCGTGCTCAACGTACTACCGGGCTACGGCCACACCGTTGGCAAGGCGCTGGCCCTGCACAACGACGTCGATACGCTGGTGTTCACCGGGTCGACCAAGATCGCCAAGCAACTGATGATCTATTCCGGCGAATCGAACATGAAGCGTGTTTGGCTGGAGGCCGGTGGCAAGAGCCCGAACATTGTCTTCGCCGATGCCCCGGATCTGCAAGCCGCCGCCGAATCCGCCGCCAGCGCGATTGCCTTCAACCAGGGCGAAGTCTGCACCGCCGGTTCGCGTCTGTTGGTCGAGCGTTCGATCAAGGACAAATTCCTGCCGATGGTGATTGAGGCGCTGAAAGCCTGGAAGCCGGGCAACCCGCTGGATCCTTCGACGAACGTCGGCGCGCTGGTGGATACCCAGCAGATGAATACTGTGCTGTCGTACATCGAGTCCGGCCATACCGATGGCGCCAAACTGGTCGCGGGCGGCAAGCGCATCCTCCAGGAAACCGGTGGTACCTACGTTGAGCCAACGATTTTCGACGGTGTGAGCAATGCAATGAAGATCGCTCAGGAAGAGATCTTTGGCCCGGTGCTGTCGGTCATCGCTTTCGATACCGCTGAAGAGGCGATCCAGATTGCCAACGACACGCCGTACGGCCTGGCTGCTGCGGTGTGGACGCAGGACATCTCCAAGGCGCACCTGACCGCCAAGGCGTTGCGTGCCGGTAGCGTGTGGGTCAATCAGTACGACGGCGGCGACATGACCGCACCGTTCGGTGGCTTCAAGCAGTCGGGCAACGGCCGCGACAAATCGCTGCACGCGTTCGACAAGTACACCGAGCTGAAATCGACCTGGATCAAGCTGTAAACCCTTGAGGGAGCCCGGTTGTCCCGGGCTCTCTGACGAAGCGCGGATCCCTGTGGGAGCGGGCTTGCTCGCGAAAGCGGTGTATCACTCAGCACATCTGCTGAATGTGAAACCGTCTTCGCGAGCGAGCTCGCTTGTATGGTAGGACTTGAAGGGAGGAGGAGGGACAAGGCTCGATTCTGACTGTTAGCGCAGTACAGACCGTGGGAGATTTCACCCTCCTCCTTTCACCCAAGCGCCGATAAAGAATGCAT
>NZ_CAXAPL010000061.1:0-24864 GCF_963970845.1 Pseudomonas sp. RA_105y_Pfl2_P56 | reverse complement strand
ACGCGTATCTCAAGGATGTACTGACGCGATTGCCGACGCAGAAAGCCAGTGAGATCGAGCATCTACTGCCGCATCAATGGATGCCTGGCTGATCTACGCAAGGCGTATTCCCCATACGCTTACGGATATCGAGACTATTGGCTGCCTTCTCCGTATATGGCGACACCCTGATCAATTGACGACTTTTGTCTCCAGCTTGAGATTCAGTTCAGCAAGCTTTGAGACTAGAACGCCCTCGAACAGAAATTCGCCCGGTGCTCGCTTTGAATGGTTAAAGGTGATCTTTGGAAAGCCGGCGTCGAGCCTTATGTTTCTCACCTGGCCCTGGACGTAGCGAATGTTCGAGCAAATCTCTTTGAGCGCATGCCTTGTGTCATTTTCGCCGGCACTGATTTCAAGCAATAGGCACTGATGGCCGGCAGCGTCCTCCGTCTCGGCGTTCGAAGCATTTTCTGCGTCTCGGGCTTGGGCGACGTAGCGTGGTCGTCGTTGAGACTCGATGATGTAGAAGCTGCGCAGACCGGCCCGTATCCTGATGATCAACAGGCCTCGCATGACTCTCTCGCGAACATCCAGGTATGGCCAATTGCGGACTTTCGGCGACAAGCTCGCGTTCTCAAGTGGGCGCAAGAGTTCCAGTTCAGGTGGGCCAATAGTCTGGTAGCCACGCTCAAAGGTGAACCATTCAACGCTGCTGATGATGTCGGTGTACTTTTCCGCGAGAAGTCCGCACGCCGCCCACATGGCTTTCAGGTCGCCTTGGGATTCCCAATTTAGTTGAGTCTGAAACTCCACCGAGCCCACGCCTTTGCTCGAGCCTTGCCCCTCACCGGGTGCGTGTAGAGCGTGTCCATTGGACGACGCGAGGACGTTTCCATTAGAGCCTTTGTGAGTTCGTTGTGTAGTTCTGATTCGCCGTCTGTCACCCAGTTGATGAATTGGATAGTTGGGCACCCGTAGCGTTTCGGAATCCACGTCGGGCGGCTCTGCGTCAGTCAATGACACCCTTTGGTTTTCCGGTAGTTCCTTGACTCGTTTTTGCCTGTGCCAGCCGCCGTCGTGAGTGCCATCAGTCACAAAACTGGAGCGTTCGATATCGATGACGGGGCCCTTCGGATCGCTGAAGCCCGTTAACTGCAAACAGAGAAAGGTCTTGCCATCGGCCAGCCATCTTCCCTTTCCCATAAGGAGCGCCGTCCCCTCAAACCATGGCCCTGCTTTGAGGTACGCTTTTGTAGAGTGTTTGGTGGCAGGGCCGAACTGTGCGTCGAGTTCTGCATAGATTCTTTTGCACGCGTCCCTCGTAGTTGGGTCGTGCAGCAGGTGCCACAAGAACACTCCTTCACTGCTGGATACCCAGTTTTTCAACTGGATTCGTTGGTCGCTTGGCTCGGTAGGAAAATCGTAGAAAAACCGCTGTAAGACCATGTCCCATGGGTAGGTGGCGAGAATCCGCGCTGACTCGGAGTTGCGGCCATAACAGCGGATGAAAAACTCGACGCAGGGTATGAGAATCTTTTCTTCATTCCAACCATCAACCTCCACAAGCCAAACGGGCCACTCACGTGACTTGAGCCCATATTCTTCGTCGCTCACGAGAAGAGTGTCGCGTAGTTGGACAAACCGCCAGGTCACATTCTCGCGAAGGTTTACGGCGGTCACGCCTAGATCCTCCAACTGAATCTCCCCCGCCCACCGACCTGCCCGCCAACAGGTTCCAATCCTTAATTGACCGAGGAACGACAGCGCGACTGGAATGACCTCCGTGCTATGCAGCGTGCCGTCTGGGTCCAACCGACGAAATATGACGTCGACCAAGGGTTCGTGTGAGGCATTAGGACTTTTCCAGACGCCACCGTAGAGCCAGATGACGAGGTCGTAGTCTTTCTTCTCAAGAGCGCCGCCAAAGCTTGTCCGGGGCTTAAAATTTGAACGGAATGAACGTCGGGCGATGAAGGACAACGGAACACCAGCTTTGGGGATAAGGGCTAACAGATAGCACACGGCAATATCGTTGTGCCATCTGTTAAGGTGCCTCTTTCATTGCATTACGGTCGAAATGCTATCGATTCCGCCTGCGTCAAATGTCTTTCTCGAACTTCGCCGAAAGCCATTTGATTTTCCCGTTTGCAGCCTTGCCGACCTCTAGCTGAAAAATCTGCCCATCGAGTCCTGGGCGCGAAAAGTCGATGCCGTCATCTGTCGGTGAGTAGCATCGTGAGGTGGACCGATACGGACGGAAGGCAGAGAGCTGATACTGGCGGCCATCAGCAAGTGATGTGAAATAACAGCCAAGAGAGCCGGCGGATGTCTTGTTTGACCATATTTTGAAGTCGAGGCGAGCAAGCCACGTTCCCGTCGGGACATCTGCCCAAGAATAGGATTTAGGATCGAAACCTGCCTCTATTGCACCGTTGTAACTCCACGCTCGCCGCTTATCGTCGGTCTGCGCCTCAAGCGTTTCTTCCATATCTCATCATCCTCAGTGACCGCCGGCCTGTTGTCGCCGAGCATTTCTGCTTTCTCTGCATGATTGAGCTGAAAGGTCCTGGATGCCCCTTCAGCTCTCACTACTACGCACGTAGGGCGAGGGCGCCTTGCTCACGTCACGATTGCTGCAGCGTTGGCGATTGCCACATCGACAGCGTTGTAGAGGTCTACTTCAGTCTGCTGTGTCTTTATCGACACAACCAGGCTGTACCTCACTTCATCATTGAAGCGCTGCTGTTTGACCAAGGTTTTCCACCACCCTGGCGCAGGGTAAATCCCGATCATCCCCAACCCCGCCAGATCGGAAGCCGGTCCGCGCCAGATGTCAGAGTGCAGAGATCCTTTATGCCGACCACGTGTACCTATCAGCCAGCGTGTGTCCGAGGGGCTGCTGAGGTAAGGGGTGTCATCGTCATCTTCCTCTCGGGCACGTCTGTTGATCCGTTGACGGAACACTGTTGCATCCTCGCCAGACCGGCTGACCTCAAAGCGCAGCCCATGAGATTCATATCGATAGCGCCCTTTGAGCCCGCGTTCTGCGACACCTGGATTCGGCTCAACAAAATAAGACAGGGTGACGCGCATCTCGACGTCCTCGTTGCCGAGGTTCAGCAACTCCTGCTGAGGCCAGGGAAGTAGGTGAAGATGCATGTCACGGGCGGTTGCCGGTTTAGATCCCTGTCGGGTGAACGGGCGAAGAGAATCCTCCACCACCAAGGTCAAAGAGTTGGATGCGCTCCACAGTGCCCGACCAATATCGGGAACACCGAAACCACAGGTGCGAACCAGGGCTTCATAGTCGGCCTTTGAGTCGCCGGCCAGAAACTCGGCCTTCATCCGCTCTGTCCACTCGGCGGAGTGCACCACTAGCGCACGTACCGTTTCCGGCCAGAGTTGGGGGTAGGCCGAAGAAATTTGCGCGGCCATGCGAGACGCGAGTGCCGAGGCGGCGCTGGTCGCCCACGTGGTAGTGAACAGGCGCTGCTGCGGCTCGTGTGACGTAGTCAGTAGTGAAAGCGAGGTATGGCTGAAAATGCCGTAGGCGTCCTGAACCAGGTTGCCACCCTCGAAGACGACATCTGGTTTCAACGGCCACGGCGTCCTCGTCCAGGTACAAGATGTCGTGCTGTAAGGGCTGAGACTGCCATTGGTGGCAAGAACAGACTCTCCAGCAACGACGGGATCCAGCGTGACTTTCTGGGTATACGCCCCCACGCATATCGCGTTCCATGACTGGCCCGGATCATGAATACCGTCAGTCTGATTGCTGAAGGGGTAATTGGCGTATTTCTCCGTATCGGCATTTCCCGCAGAGACGATCATCAGACGTGGCTGTGTCCGCCCGCCCAGAGCGTCTGAGGTCAGAAGATCCACGGCTGCTGACCAAGCCGAAGGCCGGCCTCTGTCACGGTCATCGAGGCTTGTAATCGCCATGCTGAAAACGCGTTGCTTGTCGGGCTGAATAATTTCTGGCCGCGCTACCGCATTCATCGTCAACGAACCGTATGTCTCGCGCTGGTAGCCTCTCGCGCTCGGTAGCAGCTTCACGGACTCGATGCGGTGGGAAATGCTCACTGGGCCTGGTGCTGACAGTGGATCAACCAGATCGCCGTAGAGGGCGACCCCGGCCAGACCGGTGCCATGGCCTACATCATCTTGAACTCCCCACTCGGCATCAACGGTATGCAAGTCCGCCATTGCAATGTGGTTGGCCAGCAGGGGATGGCCGTGGTTCACGCCGGTATCGATCAGGCAAATACGAACGCTGTTGTCATCCCCGCCTGAAGTACGCCCGAGCAGATCATCTGCCCATTCGCGCTGCTCCGTTGGTGTCAGCGCATCGAAGAATTCCGCTGTTTCCTTGGCGCGGCGAATCTCTGCAACCTCGTTGAGCAGTGCCATTGACGCGGTGATCGCTGTTTGGGTGCCGAAGACGTTGACGACTGTTCGCTCTGGGAAGGTCAACGCATCTGTCGATACTTGGAACTCAAGCACTCCCGCGATCGTTCGGAATCGCTGCAGTACAGCGGCTTGGTTATCGCGGACAGGCAACCAGAATTCCCACCAAATCGGCTCATCAGGATTGCTGGGCAGAGCGTCTTGGCTATCAGTCCATAGGGCACTGAAAGTCGCTGTTCGAATTTCAAGGATGGGGTTTAAAAGGGGGGTATTTCGAGGAACACCTTTACTGGTGTTTACGTGCATGTACTGCGTGACCAATCCTTCAAACGCACTTAGTTTTCCGTCGGGAACGAAAACCGTCGCAAAGTGAGTTTGGGTCGCCCCGTCGTAACGCACATTCAACAACTCAATTCGTTGCTGACCTCGGGCCAGTCCTTCAAATGCCAGTTCAAAGCCAGGCTCACTTACAAACTCAAGCTGCAAGCCAAAGCCGCCGTCCTGACCTTGAGAGCGTTGCAGTTGAACGGCTTGCGCCATTCGTGTTCTGAAGTGTTCCAGTTGTCCGAGCAGCCGCTCACCATGCCTTGTTTTGTCGCGAGGCGGAAAAACGGGATCTCGGGTGGGAGATGCCGTCGATTGGTATCGTTCCGGCCGCCCTGTACGTTGTAGATGAAAGTGTCGTCGCTGCCCTGCGTTTGGTTCCGTCATCGAAAAGCTCTACCGGCTTATAATCGTTGTCTTCCGTGGAAAGCTTTACGCTCTTCAAGATGCTTTGCCACGTCCCTAGCGTCTACCGCACCACGATCATGAATGATCGCGTCTTTAATCGCGTCATCTGCTGCCCGTACCAGCTCTGCGTAGCTCAGGCCACTTGCTACTGTGGTGAGCTCTTCCCAGTTTTTAATCGATTTTGAAAAGTTTACGAGCCGGTTTTTCAGCACGTCACGAATCTGTTCCGGGTTGGGCAGCCCATATTCGATAACATCATCAAAGCGTCGGAACAAGGCATAGTCGAGAATTTCTGGATGGTTCGTGGCAGCAATGATCAAGCTGTTGGACTGATCCTGCTCAATCATCTGAAGAAAGCTGTTGAGCACACGACGAATCTCACCGACGTCATTGGCCAGGCCACGCTGAGATCCGATCGCGTCGAATTCGTCGAAGAAGTAGATGCCCCGAGTGTCTCTAATGGCGTCGAACACCTGCCGAAGCTTGGCCGCAGTTTCACCCATGAACTTGGTAATCAGGCTATCAAGGCGAACGATGTACAGCGGGATACCGAGCTCTCCGGCCAAAGCTGAAGCGGTCATGGTCTTGCCCGTTCCGGGTGGGCCGACCAAAAGCAACTTGCGGCGGGGCGAAAGACCGTGTGCACGTATTTTTTCGAAATTGCGCTGTTCGCTGATAATGCGGGCGAGCCGGCCGTGGGTGGCGTCGTCCAGGATCATTTCAGAGAAGCGTGTTTGAGGAAGCGCAACGGAGAGCAGATTGCTCAATTCGCCTCGGGGCTGGCCAATGGGAACCGGGCCAGACGACAGCGGCTTTCGCTTGGACTGGGCAGAATCAATCAGTGTTCGTAGATCCTCAGCAAGCTTTCCGTGTCCTTGCTTGGCTTCGTGTGCGGCCATCTGCATAGCAACGGCAAGGAAATGACTGTCATCTCCTTTGATGTGTGAGCGCAAAAGCGCCTTTAAATGCTCGCCGCTAGCCATGGTTCTCTACCTTTTTCATCCCGTTAGTTTAATCGCTATGACCTGTCGATACCCTTAAGTACGCCGTTAAATGCGTGGCCGTTGGTCAGTAGCGCAGCCTCCATTGCGTGGTTCACCGTAGATGCCAGCCTTGCTCACTGCAATAGCCATCCAGGTGGGTAGACTAGCCCGAACAGCAGAAAGAGCCTCCCATTGGGCGTCTGAAAGCTGGCTGTGAAGCTGCGATGCAGTCTTTTCAGCACGCTCTGCGCCCATCCACGCCATTGCCCTGACGGCATCGCCGGCTCTGGACCTTCCTAATGCCAGCATCCAGTAAGGCACATGTTGCAGTGAGGCCCTGGTCGAGCCCACGGTCAGCTGTTTGCTACGGCCTGTCGTGAGAAAAGTCACTTCGTCCGGGGCCTGCGAAATCAGCCCAAATGATTTGGCCGCAACAGCACCACAGCCTGTGATCACGACCTTCCCCTGTGCAACGATGGACAGTGCGACAGCTTCTACCTCCGGAGCTTGGGTATCGTCTTGTCCCCGAGCGCAAGCAACGTAGATGCCCCGAGCGACGCGTAACAGGCTTCCCGCTTTAGCCAGGCGTGAAAACGCCTGATCCACTGCGGCCCGGCTACCCAAGTGCAAAAACTCCTTGGGGCTTAGAACGTGGCCTTTAGGGACAGCCAGACTTTTTTCCAGAATCGCTACAGGTAGGGAAGGCATCGATAGACTCACTGAAAGCTATGTCAGATATTGCATACTATATCTGACATTCGTTCAAGGCGTTATTTGCGGCTGCTTGTCAGCGACCCGACGATCGTGAAAGACATACCGAAGCGGGCCTTGGGAGTCCGGAATGAAATGGGTGTCGAGCGCGCTGCCTGAGGGGAGTACCACCGATGTGGCGGGCAGATCACGGCTATTGAAGACTGGTCAGGTCACTGACGGTGATTCTCTGTCTCGCACCTTTCCCGAGCAGCACGTACAGCGTGTTTTTAGTGAGGAAGAAGCCATTGTCCTCGAAGCTCAATTGGAACGAGCTGCGGACCCAGTCGCCAGCGTTGAAGCGTCCCCGGCTATCGAACACAACGTTTAACGCATAGACCATCACCGGCTCCAGGCCTCGGTCGCGAAGTGCCTCCATTTCGTCACTGGTCGTTTCCAGGTCGAGTATCGTCCAGTCGCGCACAAGGCAAGTCGAGAGATTTGGGAATCTGGTGTGCGCCAACGCCTGTGCATCATCGGGTGGCAAATCACAACCGTTCACGGGTTCACCGTGTCCGTCGACCAGTTGTGCAAGTCGTGCAAGATTCATCTGAGGGGACCTTTTTGAAGAAGTGAATAGCGGCGCTCGCGCATGCCTGCTGACTCAGAAACCTTTTCAACTGTAAAAACCCTCTGACACCTGAATGAGCATTTCCTCAACCCGATGCGTACCGGGTGTGGTCAAAACGAGTTCATTGGGGCTTTTGCCGGAAAGATGGGCCTTCGGTTTGGATAGCCATTGCTTGGCCTTGCTGGTATCGCCAAAGATTGCTTCTGCCATCGCGATGATATGTGTAATCCGGAACATTCTATCGCTCTCATCCAAGCTCAATCGCTGATTCTTCGACAGTCGGATTGAAAGTGCCCGCGCTGAGATGATGGCGTCTCGTTGCCGAGGTTGAATCGTGTCTTGAAGGCAGAGCTTTTGCATGAGAGACGCAGTAAAGCCGGCTTCAATCAGCTCATGGAGCGCTTGATCGGATGTATCAATGGGTACCTGTAGATAGCCGGTCAGGCGTCTGCGGTAGTCGCCTTGAATCTCCTCACGTTGAAGCCTGTTCGTGAGGTGGGCGCGAGTAGGCTGCTCGATGGCACCGTGGAGCTCTGCTACACCATCGACCACTTCAAGGGTCAAAACGTCGCCGATGGCCATACCCGTGCGATTGAGGATGTCAGCCGTGAGCGGTATGAATACGTCGCCGCTACCGTCCCCGGCATCGTGCAACTGAACCTCGAATTTCTCACATTCGTTCATGATTGGCAGCTCTGACTCATAACCTGAGTGGATTGATTATGTTCGGATCGGGCACCCTCTGCACGATGGCGAGCGGATTGGAAACGAGATTAATACCGGGTCAGGCTGGGCTTGCCCTGAACCTAGTTTCATTTCCCACCGTCGGTCGCCGCCCTTTTGGTTCCAAGCCTCGGGCGTGAAGTGCCTCCAGTTCGTCACTGGTCGTTTCCAGGTCGAGTATCGTCCAGTCGCACACTATCCGCCGACCAGTTGTGCAAGTCGCGCGAGATTCATCTGAGGGGGGGCTTTCTCAAGAGGTGAGCAGCGGCTCTCGCATTTGCCAGCAGGCGTGCAAGAAGACAACAGTCTCTATCGAGGTCGATGATGGGAGCGTTGGTTCGGGTTGTCAAAAGGCTACGGTGGTAGCCCTTTTGCTTGATGCTCGAACGTTGCGAGAGTTACTTGGCTGCTTGCGGCGTAGGCACGGCAGCGCTGGCCATATCTACAGGTGGGGCTGTAGGTATGTCGGACTGAGGTTTGTAGAAGCTCAGAACCGTAAAAGTTGCGCCGATCACGGTTGCGATCAGCGTCGCCAGCAAGAGCCGGTTATCACGATTGGAGCGTTTCAGTCGCTTGAGCAGGTCTTCGCGGTACAGCTCAAGGTCATCATGGGCGACTCGAAGGTTTTCCAGATGGGTCGAGCACTGTTCATAGTACTCGGCTCGATCTTGCTTGCTGTCTCGCGGCGTCAAAATCAGATCGCGAGCACCTTTGATTTGCTTCTGGATGTCTTTGTAGCCAGGAATGGCTTCGCTGAGAGAGATGAGTCTGAAGTCATCCTGAAACTGTTTGATCAGTTCCAGCTGTCGGGTGACCCCAGCCTCTACGGCGTCATAGATTGCCCGCTTGCAATGGTTTTGAGCCTTCGTCAGCTCTGTCTCTGCATCAGAATTGCCGCTGAGGTATTGGGTCATGTGATAACCCGCATACCGCAGCTCGTTGATTGCTGGGATCGACAGCTCCTGGCTGAGCTTTTCAACCAGTTTGATTTTTTCTTCGGCCTGCTGGAAAAGACGCACGAGCTCCAAAGCGAGCGCGTGCTGATCTAGCCCTGGGCGTTCAGGGAGGGGGGCAATATTGGTCACGTAGTAGGTCTTTCTCAGAACGAGTGTTGAGCAAGCTTTTGTTTGCGAGCTTCGAGCTGCTCTGAGGTCACGTACCGACCGTATTGAAGATTCACGTTGCCGCGTGCGTATGAGCGTACGACATTGCGTGTCACTACCAGGGCCGCCTCTTTCGAGTCTTTGGCCGGTATCGTGACAAATGTAGGCATCAAGGCCTTAAGAAATCTTTTGAACCACATCTTATGATCCTTCATCGACGACTCGCCTATTTACTCCTGGTCAGAGTGGCGCAGTAGGTTCGGAAATGACCAGCGGGGATCAATATTCTAATAATGGCATTTTGCTATCATTTGGATATCGAAGGCGCGGCGATTATACATACAACATGCCCAAACGCTATCACTTTACGTTTCTGGGCTCCTTTCGGTTATCTATAGGATGTTTACCTCTAGAGGTCAACATTACTGGTTTTGCACGGGGTTACGAGCCAACTTCAGAATTGCGGTTCGATAATGGCATTTTGACTGCGTGATTGACGAAGTAACCCCGTTATAGAGCCTTTATTTAGCTCAGGGTTCAACTGCCGACCCTTTATTGGCGCCCGCTAATTCTCCTCTCTTTATTATTTATAACCGTCGGTCGCCACTGCGCTGGAACGCATTGACATCATCGTCAGATCTGACGATGCTTGAGTGCATGAGATATCCAGGCGGAAAAGGAAAGTGCTACCAGCACTTGATCAACCTGATGCCACCGCATCAGACCTACATCGAATCGCACCTTGGCGGCGGTGCTGTCATGCGCAACAAGAAACCTGCGCAGCGCAGCATCGGGCTCGATCTGGATGCGAAGGTCATTGACCGTTGGCGCACAGAGTTGCCAGGGATTTGTGAGCTTGAAGAGACTGATGCCATCGGCTTTTTAGAGAGCTATGAATTCACCGGTGATGAGCTGGTGTATGTCGATCCACCGTACGTGCCGCAAACACGTAGAAGAGCCAAGGTTTACCGCTGTGATTACACGCAGGCCGACCATGTCCGCTTGTTGCAGTTGCTCAAAGCATTGCCGTGCATGGTGATGCTGTCTGGCTATGACAACGAGCTATACGACGTGGAGTTGGCCGGGTGGCGCAAAGTGACCTTCCAGGCCAAGACTCACGTGGATGTGCGCGAGGAAGTCGTGTGGATGAATTTTGAACCACCTACTCGTCTTCACGACTCTAGATATTTGGGTACAACCTTTCGTGATCGCCAAACCATTCAGCGCCGGCAGGCGCGGTTGCGGGATCGTATCGAAAGCATGGACGCAGCAGAGCGCTATGATTTGCTGCAATGGATGCAGGAACAATACGGTGACGCCGAGGAGGCAGCCTGATGCAACTGGGCGCGATATTCATGGATCACGTGGTCTTCAACGTTGAGTTGCCGACCCCTGATACGGAAGTGATTCCTGGCGTTCCGTGGGGTGCCATTGAAGCATTTCCGACCCCGGCATACTGGGCCTACCAGGTGTATGCCCGTCGTCTTCAAGGTGAGCGCATCAACTACAAGCTCGGTGCGACTTTGAAGGAAGAGGTGGGAGCTTGTCTGCTGGGCGGTCACGGCATTCCTGCCAGCGTGGGACTGGCGGCTTTCCAGCATGTCAAAACACGTGGTGCGTTTGGTGATCAGCCACCGTCTGAGGACATGTTGCTGGAATGGCTCAAGGAGCCGATCGCGGTGGAAGGACGTACTGTTCGCTACCGTTTCGCCAAGCAGAAAGCCCGATACTTGGCTGCCGCTCTGCAGAAGCTAGCCACTGAATGCGCCCCTTTGAGTACTGGGCGGGCCCTTCGAGACTGGCTGCTGGATGTTCCTGGCATCGGCTACAAGACCGCTTCATGGGTGGCACGTAACTGGCTAGACGCGGACGACGTTGCCATTCTTGATATTCACATTCTGCGTGCGGGTTTGCTGGGCAAGTTCTTTGAGCAGAGCCTGACGGTTGAGCGCCACTACCTCGAGCTGGAAGAGCAGTTCATCCACTTCAGTAAAGGGCTGGGGGTTCGAGCCTCTGAACTGGACGCGTTGATCTGGCTGGAGATGATGTCCTCTTCGGCCACTGTCCATAACATCATGGGTATGGGGCATGCTGCTCCTGAACGACGCTCACGGAGCGCGTCCAAGAAGAGCAAGACCGACACCAACCAGTTGACCCTGCTCGGCTAGGGAGCCCGCCCAAGGCTCGCCCGTGACGCCCAGCGGGCAGAAGTTGAGTTTCATGGCGCGTGCAGCCAACGCCATTGTTGCCAACTGCGCGCCTGCATCCCGCCATATCAAACTGCATCCGTTCTGGTATTTGGCCAAAGTCTTCCCGGGTTCTGCCAAAAACAGAATGAGAGTGGCTTGTGGGGCACTGACCACCTGCTGGCTCTGCTCCCACAGTCCATTTAGTCGCAGCGGTGCTGCGGTGAGCTCCGCGAGAAAGTGCCCTCGGGGCTCATAAAGCCACCAGTGAGGATCCTCTGGCCGCTTCATGATGAGGTGAATGGGGTGGATCGCCCCGGCTGATGGCGAGGCACGATACTCAAGCTCATAACCCAGTTCGGATGCCCAAGTATCGTGACTGCGGCAGGCGTACCAAAGGAAGTTGGCCAACCCCATGTCTTCCAGAGGCGCAAACTCACGCACGGACCGGCGCTCCTCAAGCACCTGCAGCAACGGCGGCGTCGACATGGCAGAACCCGCCGGCAGTCTTTGAATAGCCCCCGTTGCCCAGTCCACTGGCTGGTATGGCGTGCTCAAGCATTTTGGCGTTGGGTTACCCAGGTCGATCCAAGTCATAGCCGACCTCTTCAAATACCTGGAAGTACTTGTTGCAGCCACGACAGTTTCCGCAGGGAACATCTGCTTTATGGCAACTGTGCGCCCATGCTAGATACCCCGAGGGAATACCTGAGGCCCGGACCAGTTCTTGGGTCGAGAGCGCAATCGCGGGAGCCTCAACTTTCATTCCACCTTCCTGAAGTGACATCAGCTCGCTGATGGCACTCACAAACTCAGGGGTCCCGTCCCGGTGGGCTCCATCGGACTTTACCGTGCCCAGCCACAGGTGAGTCACGCCGTAGGAGATCGCCTTCATTGCAGCCAGCGTGATCAGCATCTGATTGCGATAAGGCCACCAATCAGATGCCGGTGCCAGGCCATCGGCAGTCGTTCCCGCCATGTCGCCGGAGCCCAGTCCACGACAATCGATTTCCAGTACGTGATGCGCTATTTCCAACCGCTCACAAATGGCTTTGGACGCAGCAATCTCAGCTCGAGCTGCGAGCTGTCCGTAGTTGAGAGTGAACGCAAGATCCGGCCGCTTCCACCAAGCCAGAGACAGTGAATCCATACCACCGGACAGCAAGAGTGCGATTTTCATAGTTTGATTGCCTCCCAGACTGTCTGGTAGATGGATGTCACGTAGTCATCGCAGATCCGGCAATCCGAGCCTTCCATCATCTTCTTGTCCTGGGCCGATTCGTTCTCCGAGTACAGCACGACCGGCTTGGACAGGGCTCTGGCGTAACCGATCTCGTAAACAGTTCCCGAGTCCAAGCCATCGCCGATGGCGAACAGCAGATCGCAGTCATGAATCGCCTTAAGATCCAGCTCGACGACATCTTCGGCCGATCCCAGTCCTACATCGTGATAGGGGGAAAACACACGTAAGCCCATCGCTTGCAGGTCGTTCTGCGCTTCACGAATGATCCAAAGCTGAGCCAGTGTGAAGAATGGGCCTGCCAAGTATACCTGTGGCGTGTACCCGTTTCTGTAGCGGTCGGAGGCTTGCAGCGGTTCGGGTGTGTACTTGGCGAGCAGCTTGGGCGTGGGGTATCCCTGGGTTTCGCAGTAGAAAGCAGTCGCTCTGGAGGCGATAGCCGCTGCTTCACGCGCTTTTTGGCCCTGTTCCAGCCACGCATACGCAAAGTGGGCCGCAAAGGTGTCACCCGAGCCAATCTTCCAGACTCGTTTCGTTCCATAGGCAGGAATCGACGTGATTTCTCCCCGCTCGTAGACCAGTGCTCCTAGCGGTCCCATCTTGATAATGACTACCTCGGCACCCTCTTTTTGCGCCAGTAGCTCAGCCAGCTCTGCTGGAGGCCGCTCACAACCGCACAGCCGTTGCGCTTCGTTGCGGTTTAAAACAAGGGCCAAATGCTTTGCTTTGGAACCGTTGGTTGTGAACAGTTCGGGGTTCTCAGCGCTCTGAGGATCGTAGACGGCGTATTCGGCATCGATCACCGCTGTACCTTCGATCATTCCGAATCGAAGAACGCGTGAGGTCTGGATGTGCAAGGCGGTGCCGAACTCGGCCGATTGATAACTGATCTGCGGCGTGGAAAGGCCGTGGATGTAGTCGAACGCTACGCTTTGGGTCGTTTGCGTCGGAACGAGCTTGAAGCCTTCCAACGCGGCGCGATTGTTCATGATGAACAGCGACTCGCTGTCGAGAAAGCTATGAAGTTCGACCTCGGCCCCAAATCGTGAAAGCGCCGTGGCGGCTCTGCCGGCGGATCCGTAGGACTCCTCCCAGCTTGGTCGCAAGCACCGCTCTCTGTACACACCTCCTGCGATAGCAATCATTAAGCGCTCCTTGCTTTATTTGACGGGGTAAATGAGGACCCGCACCTGCCCGTTGTTGATTGCAATGACTCTGGCTGCATATATATAGCCTTCGCTCATGCAGATCCTGAGCCGCTGGAGTCGTGGGTCGGCTAGCCCGCCGGCGACTTGGCCGCGCCACAGTGCATGCACAACGGACTGTCCGTTCTGCTCTCCAGATACGATGTCCAGAATGTCGTCGACTTGCAGTTGATCTACGATTTCTTCTTTGGGCGAGGCCAGTTGGGCACTGAATGACAGTTGGTCGCAGGTCACTGGCGTTTCGATGGTTGGGCCTTGAGGGCCTCCGGTTCCAGACATGAGCATTTCCTTTGCTTGGAGAAAGGTCTAGCAATATCACAGGGTGATATCTATTTGCTATCAAGCTCCGCTGAAACGCCGCTGCAATTGAGGCGTCGGATGGCAATGGCTTGCAAAGTTCTGCTATACGAAGCTCCCTTACACCTTAGTGAGGGATAACCAGATCCTCACATATTTCTTGTACATGCGCCTATCGCGTGCCTTCCTCCAGGCCCCGCAGAGCGCGGCTTTGGTTGATCTTGCTTGACATTACTTTTTTGCTCTCTACCATTTGCGGCATCCGGACTGGTTTCGTTCGGTGCTGCTGGCCTCGCGCGAATTCTCAGGAAACGAAACCACCCGCTCCACGTACTAACCCCATTCTTTTTATACGAACTTGACCCATAGTCAGGTGCACACCGGCCCGCCAGCTACCACGAACACTGTGCCCCTGCCTGAGGAGTTCACATGCTTCGTATTACTTCGGCTGACTTCGAGAGCGGCCGCATCAAACAGTCCATTTCCAAGCTGCGTAAGCACCCACTTGCTCCGCAAGATCCACGACCATCGCTTTCTTCCGTGCAAGAGACGTTTGCCCAGGTAGTTGGTTTCGGCAAGTATGCCGAGCTTCGCAGCTCGGCCATGCAGCTCGGCCCGGTCTTCACCGGCCAACCGTTGCAGTTGGATCACGTTATCGACTTCGTTGGTCAGCGCATTGCGCATTACCTCGATCTGCCACTCGAACACGCGATGACCATCGCGGCCGCGATCAACCTTGAACATCTGGATGCCTGCCGAGCTACTGCACGTACCCTCCCGCCGTCGATGTTGCGCGATGATCGTCTGCGCCCGGCCGTGCATGTGGCCAACCTTGGACTCGCACAGATGACCGCTTCGGATCTGATAGGTCTCGGCGCTCCGGCTTTTAGCTACGCCATCGCAGACTCCGGTGACACCTTTGTGTGGGGTGGTCTGGTCGACGCGGTTGGTCAACTGCAACCGTCCACGCTTGAAGCGCTGAAATCCGATCCGAAGTTTTCGGCCATCGCCGACATGAGCGCATTGCGCGATGCTTATGTCAGGGACGTGCTCATTCCTGCATCACACAAAACGCTGCTCGATGCAGTGCGCCAACACGATCTGTTGCCTCCAGGCTACGAGATCATTTCGCTGTTCAACGAGGCCGGGGTGTTTCGCGGCCGCAGCATCATCAACCGGCAACTTCGCGGGATGGTTCCAGTCATCAGCCGCGACGGTGGGATCTACGAAGCGATGGCGGCTGTGTTGTGTGGTCGACAACCTCAGCACAGCGGAATGGTGCGCAACATCAAACCGGGCGATGGCAGTGATCGGGTGATCCACTTCGCCAAGGACGGTGGCATGGTCGTGTACGACTACGTCGACAACGAGCAACCTCGACATCCCGACCGTACCTACATCGAGTATGCCGGTGCCGAGCAAATGTTCTCGCTCGCGCCAGGCGCGATACACCGGGAAGTTGAGATCGACCGCCTGCTCGCCAACGGACAACCTGAGCTGGTGAATGCTTCCCAGAATGACCTCGTAGCCATCAATGGCCTGGTGCTCGACGATGGTCGTTTCCCCGCTGACGCCATGGACGTACCAACTGGCCCGATCATCGTTGATGGCCAGTTGCGTCCCCGATCGGCAATGACGGATAACCTCTGTGGGCCGAGTTTCTACGAGCGCCAAATCACCTACGTCCGTCTTCATGAGTGGTTGACGGTCGATGACGTCCCGCCAATGGTGCTGGCGGCGATGGATACGCCCAACGTTAAGGTGGAGCGGGATCACATGATGACCGAGGCGCTTCCGCGCTATCGGTTGGATTTACACTACCAGATCGATGAGTCAGTTATGGGCGGGACTCATCAAGCTCAGCGCTTCATCGCGTCCACTGTCGGCATCGAAAAGGTGTTGGGCCTTGTGAAACGTTTTGCGACCCCCGACCAACTGCACGTCCGAATCGTACAAGCCTACGGTGCGGTGATGATTCGGCGAAACAGCGTTGAACAGGTACAAAGCGCCGGGGAGCTAACCAAGGCTACGATGCCAGAATTGGCCGAGTACGACGACTATGTAGTTGGTGTGTCTCTCGCAATGTCCAACCCTGGGCAACCTTTAATGGCACCAGCTATTCGCGATTTCAGGGCAAAGGCGGATCTACTCACCTGGCTGGCCATTTTCAGCATGCAAACCCATGACGGCGCACGTCTGACCGCGCGCTTCTCTTCGCAAGCACGTGCGCTACTCCTCAGCGCAATCCTGTTGGATGGGATGAGCCCAGAAGACGTGATCCCGCGAGGCCAAGATCTCATGGCGTTCTTGGGCAAGCTGGCTGACGAGGCAAGTTACATTGGCGACGTCAAGAAATGGCGCGAGGAAAGCTCCAGACGATGGGCCGCCGCTCGCAAGAACGATTATTGGGCAGTCGGAGACGCAGTGGCTCAAGTCACCAACGTAGATCCAGCGAAAGATGCACTTCACCCGCCTGCTTTCAAGGTAGTTCAGGAGTCTGAGAGCCGCTATCGCTTGGACGCGCTGTAGTTTTCTCTAGGTCCCCAGTCTCAGTCAGAGCGCCAAGCTAGGCTGGGGCCTTATAATTTGTGATAGCAACGCCGATTGAAGAGGAGCGGCAATTCGCTTTGGCTTCTGAGCCTTCCAAAAAATTGAGACTATGAGCCCGCTGTAGCCCACAGGCGGGCCTAAGGGGGTCAGTAGGATGGGCAGGATGGGCAGGTTTGATTTAGGCCTTTATTGACAATCCAGCAATTCCCGATAATACTCCCACCCGCTGATGACCCGCAGCTACTGCTCACGCCTGCGTGAGGGGAGAAGGTTAATATGACCGAGCAGTGGGACCTGATAGCTGAAGATTACTAGGATCTAGACAGCGAGTCGCTTGCAGGCGACTGACCACGCCCAGTCCAGATGATTGCGTAGACTGCCCTAGTAGCTCTAACCCCTGCACAAAGCAATTAAAGATATCACCCCTTAGGCCTTTGCCTAAGGGGCTATTTTGCTAAGGGGATCAGCTATGGACTTGTCAGAATATCTCAATGAAGTCGTCCGCATTGTCGGAAGCAATCTGCAGCCCACAAGTCGTTGGGTTACAGCGGCTGCGCTTGGTACCCTCCTTCGTAAGGCCTATCCAAACGTTAGCTGGAAAGAATTTGGCTACAAAAGCCTCTTTGAGCTTTTGAATGACCCTCTACTCGCTACGTCGTTAAAAATCATCAAGACAGATAAAAGCGCACTCGCCGTCACGCTGACCGATGTGCAGGCGCTGAGCGTTACTCAGCACGTCGAAACCTATAACCCGCTACGTAAAATTATCTGGGAAGCCTTTACTCTCCCGAGCCCTCCTGGGCGCCGGTTTATGAATCGCATGAACGGATCGGTTCGAATCGGACTGGATACCGCACCGGCTCCTGCAGATGACTGGGTTGAAATCGAAAAAATCGGATTGTACGAACAAAAACGTTGGGCTGAATCCTTCGTCGATGAGTGGACAGGTGAGCCTGCCGTAACAGACGCCGTTAAAGCCATGGTTGCCTCGCCTAGTTGGCACCCTCATCAGTTTGGCCATGAGATGAATCGCATCAGCGACGGTCTGATGCGCCAATGGAACCGCTACAGAACCTCCCGTGTTTCCGGCTTTGTCAAACAGTGGTTGTCGGAACAAAATCTCCCTATTGAATGGGCGTTCCAAACAAAATCAGGCTTGGTTGTTGGCTCTCCCGAGTTGAGTATGGAAAGTACTGATATTCAGCACTCGCCTGAGGAAACCAAAAAGCTGATCCTTTCGGCGTTGAGTTTGATGCCTGTTGAGCAATTGCTCGATATCCCGATTCCCTCGCGCTTCATCATCGCCGCTCTTTCTTCGACTAAAGCACGTTAACGGAGGTGCTGAGCCGGAGGATGGACGATGATTTCATTGTATTTGGCATTTCCAGCCACTTGCTTCATCGGAAATGAAAAGGCGGAGATGGCCGTCGAGCGATTGAGAGCTCAGTTTCCGGCTGTAACGATAAAGTACGTCGTTTACGACGCTAATTGCTCGTTGAGTATTCTCGATTTCTGCTCGATGGTTGGACAGAAACCAGGGCCGGTACTTTTGTTGAAACCGATCAAGACCTCGGTTTTAGAGGGTGTGCGCCTGCGTTTGGCAGTGAAACTGCCGGTTGCATGTGAAATGGTCGCCTGCCAAGAAAGCCTCTGCGCTGCTATAAGCATGGTTTTGCGACAATTTGAAAACGGCGAGCCGATGGTACCGTTGGATATTGCTGTCGCTATCCTCATCTTGGCCAAGCTTGAAGAAGGGCACATGTGGGGTGGAAATGCCAAAGGCTACATGTGGGCTGCCGATATCCCCAAGGGACGTGGCGTGGATGAAAAATACAAGGATCGTGTGCCTCATGTAATCAACATTCTGTTGCAGCACGAAATGTTGATAAAGAAGACGAGCCAAGGCAAATCCAAGTACGCGCTGAATCCGTCAATCAAGCTGGATATTTACGAAACTCTGCGCTTACGGTCCTTTCCGGAGGCGATAGGACGCTACCTTTTTCGCCATGAACAACTTGAGTCCATCCGAGTTCTCGATAACGTTCCCGAGTATCCAGAAGGACGCATGTAGTCGACTCGACCTACTGTTGTTGAAAGTCAGTTTGATGCTCAGCCGTTTCGCTTGGATGCAGGCCAGAGTTTCCGCCGCGAGCAGTTAGGATGCTTGCGTAATTTGAACGCCTGCATTTGTGAGCAGGTGGTACAGCGTAGCAATCTTCGTGCGACCACCACGCATGGCACAGTATGTGAAAACCACGCGCTGCTTGGCTCGGGTAAAAGCTACAAAGAAGCCGGCGGTGGCTTCAATCTCATCGTTGGAAAAACTCCACCAAGCCCCGTCGTCCAAGCCAACAAAGATGACAGTGTCATACTCCAGACCTTTGCTTTTGTGAATGGTCATCAATGGAATCGCGTTGACGCCTTCATAGGTATCAAGTGCCGATGCCCAATCTGCACACTGATTTGACGAAGTGTAAAGGTGTGTTGCCGCTGATTCGATCACCGTATCGAGCCATTCACCTTGCTCGTATGCGGAGTTCTGGCTTTTCAGGCGCTCGATTCCGACAAAATCCAGCATCTCCACAATAAGTGACCGTGCAGCGTGTAACGTGGTTGGTGGACTTGAGCGGTTCGCACCAAGCCAAATCGCGTAGGCGTCCAACTCGCGTGTGAGTTTGGAGTGACCGATTTGGTCGTCGAACGTGATGCCCCGCAGCGACGCCAACCATTTTTGGCACTCAGACCAGTAGCGTCCTGCTCGCGGCGTCATAGCCAGCCGCAGTAGCGAGACAAGAAGCGTCGACACATCTTCGGCAACCAGATCCTGCAATGTGATTGACCCAACAAATCCGGCTTCATTTCGCAAGCTCAAACCTTGGGCAGCAAAAGCTGGCTCCAGCACTTCGGCGTATTCGCCCGCTTTCTGGCGAACCAAAAGAACGAAGTCGCGCGGTGTGAGTTTTCCCGTTGCTATATCTGATGCCACGGATATAGCAAGATCGCGGGCCTCCGCGTGTGGGCTGGAGAAGTCAAGAATGGAGCAACATTCACCGCTTATCTTACCTATCGTTTGGGAAACAGGTGCAACTGCTCCGCCATCCAAGGCTTGGGCCAGAACGTGTTGGATTCGCACCAGGTCGGGTGAAGAGCGGTAGTTGTTGTAGAGAGATGTTCGCGTAGCTGCAAAGTCGGCATCGAACTCGGAGAAAGGGTGGTCCATGGCCAAAGCCCAGCGCATGATTTGCTGTTTGTTGTCGCCGACAGCAGTTATCACCGTATCAGTCCCTCGAAAAATAGTATTCACAAGATCGTATTGAACCTGTGTCGTGTCTTGGAACTCGTCCATGAAAAGGTGTGAATAAGTCAGCCGAAGCGCGTCCCGCGCCATAGGATTTACTCGTAACAAGAGTTCGGCGAGTCTGCTTATCATGGGAAAGGATAAAGCGCTTTTCGGGCCGCCGTGCAAGGATGCCTGCCAGAACAAATCAGCAGCCCATTGACCGACAGTCGGTCGCAACCATCCCTCAGCTGGTAGGGGCTGACCGAGAAGATAATTTCGTTCGAAGTTTTTTGGCCCAATTGCACGTAGGTCGGCTCTTGTACCAATCGTTGCCGGGGGTAGGCCAACCTCTTGAAAGAGGAAATCCTTGTAGTCACGATCGTTATAGCTAGGGATTTCGTAATCGGGTCTGGGACGCCAACGTTCGGGCAGTGACTGGCCAAAACGATCAACCAAGCCTTTTGCAAACGCGTCAAACGTCATGGAGTCCAGGCGTCCTGCATGGTCGGCGTGACAGCGTTTTCGCACGCGTGCTGCAAGGTTGGAAGCCGCGTCGCGTTTGAAGCTTATCGCAAGGATGCGTCTAGGCGGTGGCGCCGCACCGGTTTGTAATAAGTAAGCTGCACGCTGCGCCAGCAACTCCGTCTTGCCTGCGCCGGGGCCTGCGATGACTGATCGATTGTCGTCTGAACGAACCACCTCTAAGGCATATGTTTCGAGCGATTCTACCCCGACTGGCTTCCAATCTTCTGAGCGAATTCTGCGCGACGATAGGGTCATTTCAATCCCGCCTTAAAGACGCCGAAATATGCTTGAGTACTGAAGAGAGCACCTTCGGCATCTGCTTCACCAGCTGCGGCTTACTGATTTGGGTCAGCGCTGCGAGATGGGTTGCAGGCTTGCTGTGAGTGAGAAAGTGGTACCGGTAATTCGGGAATTGAGAAGGATATTTCTCAAAGGGCCCAGTGTAGGCATCTACTCCAGGGCCGGCGCTTCCCAATACAACTTCGGCGGCTTTGTCAGCGCTCATGCGAGGGCCCCCACCTTGGGGAGTGATTGCAGTGTAGGCGTCAGGAAATGCCTCTAGCATCGCCAAATCTAGATCTAGCGGTGACGAGAAATACACACCATAAGTTTTTAAAAAGTTGACCCATGATAAGAGATTGTCGTAACCGGCCGAATCTGCCCAAGTGTGCATCTTTGCTAGCTGCGCATCGCTTAAAACGCCGTCTGAAACTTTTAGCAGTTCGGCCTTAGGTGCGCCGAACTCGAGTAACTTTTCTAGCGCCGTTTTGACTCTACCAAACCCACCCCCTTCGCGGCCTAGATCAAGATCCAACAGCGTAGCGTGAGGAATACCTAGGTGTTTGAGCAGGCGCCAAAAATGCTGAACATGGCGCCCACCCAAGGGCACAATAGCGACGAAGGCTGGGTCAATCAGCAAGTCCATCGCCTCCGCAAGCTGCGGTAAAACAACTCTTTCCGAATCGCCCTCGACGAGTAAAACAAACCGAGCAAAATAAAGTTCTGGATAGGCCAAGATCGCCCCTCGCACAAACTTGCTTGCTTCTGCGTCATTGACCGGAAACTTGATGCGCTTGATCGAAGACACACGCGTTCTATGGTCGCATCTGCAGTATCGAACCTCCTCGGGATTGACGCGACTAAGTACGGCCGGTGAGTGACTGGTGACAATCGCCTGAGCACTGCCATCGGCAGTGAGCGACTGAACCTGGCGGATGATGCGAGCGAGGAAGTAGGGCGAAAGGTGGTTCTCTGGCTCCTCCAGAGCGAAAATCGTGAGCGCCGGTATGCGCAGCGCGTCGTTCCGAAAGCCCTCAATCGACCCCGTTACAACTTCACGTTCCAAATCGAAGACTGCTGCAGCCAGAGCGAAGTAAAACAGGGACTGTTGACCATCGCTGAGAGCCTCAATACCACGCTCCTGACCGTCAGGCCCCTGCTCGAACATCACCGCGATCTTGTTGACGACCTCCTCAAACCTGCGACTAACCAAGCTGAGTCGCGGATTAGTATCCACAACTTCATCATGGAGTGCCGACCATCGCGTCTGCAGGGCATTTGTGATTGCAGTTATTGCCGATTCGCCCTCAAAGGCAGAGGCCAGATTGTCTGTTGCTTCCGCAACTGCCTCTTCGGTGTCGGACGACCATTCTATTGCACGCAACAAACGAGCCGCCAATGCCCCAGCTGTTGCCTTGGTCTGGGCTGCAGCATCTCGGCTTGCTGGCGTGTAATAGAGATGGATCAACCCCCTATCAGCCACGGACACCGGGTGGCACTTGTCTTCTTGGAGTTCTTCGTCAAGGGATTCGACCCATTGCAATGTCTGCGATACCTCGCCCTCGATTGTGCCATCGTCTTCCCATTGCGCATCAAGTCGAAGGCGGCAGACAGGAGCTTTATTTGGACGATCGATTAGCATGTAACGAAATGAAGGTGCAATTGTTTCTGGCGTGGCCGTCCCATTAACCAGTTCGGGTAGGGCGATTAGCACTTCGATGTAGAGGTGTTTTGATTTGAGATCATTCGGGTCATCCTCCGGCCCCAGGTGGAAATCCGAACGACGGACAGTACGCTGAGACCGGGTAACACCGAACAGCTTTGCCAAAGCGTGCAAAAGAGCAGTTTTTCCGGCAGCATTAGGACCGACGATTGTCGTGATCTTTGGAGAGATCGTAACGTTAATTGGGGCAGGACCGAAACAGCGAAAACCAGATACAACGACAGATTCTATAAGCACAGGATCCCTTCCTCTTTGCCGCAGTGCATTTGTGTTCTTCTCGTGCTCACCTAGCGTAGGCATGAGAAGTGCGTCCTGCCATTACAATGCAGTTGAAACACTGGTGCAGCATCGCTGCCAGTCCATAAAGCCACCCGGATGGCTCGCGTCACGGGCATGATCGTCATGTTCGTATCTGACAGGCGCTCAGCATGCAGTGACTTCCTACCCAGTGCCATCTTGCCACTAGAATTTGCAGACATGGGTTCTACTGAATCAGGTGCGGCCCTAACCTTTCAGTATCACTCGGCCGTCATCTTTGAATTGCTACAATTAGTTGTTGAGCTTTGCCGACAGCCACTGGTCTTCCCTTTTGCACCTTTGCCTATCTCCAACAAAAAGATCTGGCCATCGAGTCCGCGCGCTGAGAAGTCGATGGCGCCATCTGATGGCGTGTAGGCTCTTGAGGTCGACCGGTACGGACGAAATGCGGACAGCAGGTACTTTCGGCCATCGGCTAGTGATGTGAAATAGCATCCGAGGCTTCCAGCAGATGTTTTATTTGACCAGACCTTAAAATCCAAACGAGCCAACCAGGTGCCTGCAGGAACATCTTCCCAAGAGTAGGATTTAGGTTCAAAACCCTCGTCCAACGCACCGTTGTAACTCCAAGCACGCCGTGTATCTTCAGTCTGTATTTCACGCGTGTCTTCCACTGATTCTCCCCTTCATGATCGACCTGCCAATAATGGCTGAACACCGAAATTCCCACGGTGGATCGAAAACGTCAATTTAGGTCGAATATGAAGGGAGAAGGGCTGACCCCATATACGACTGATACGTTTCACTCGTAGGGCAGCCCGCCGAACAGCTCAATCATCAGATCACCTTGTAGCACCTCGAATGGCACTTCCACATACTCATCCGGATGTCGGGGCAATGCTTTGCTCTCGTGGCTTGAGTTCTTCGTGTGACCCTGTACTTTCTGCCCGTTTTCCTTGATGTAGGGCAGCACCACGATGCGACCGTGATTTTTGGAGATGATCGTGCCTTCGTGCCAAATCGTTTCACCGCTTTTACTTTCCGAGTCACCACTGACCGTTTTGACAGTCCAGCCAGGTGTGCCACTTTCCTCATACCAGAAAACAAAGCCCGCAATGACGACCACCCGTTGGCCACGGGCTTTGGCTTCGATCAGCAATTTCTGCACGCTCGCGAGCTGTAAGAGCTTATTGGCTCTGGGAAGCAGCTCGGCTCGGATCTGGACTTTGGTTTTCCCCCAGTGCGTCGTACCTGAGAGGCCAAACCCACGGGCGATCTTTTCGCGAGAACAGTGCACCGCGCACTTTTTAGTCGGGTTCAATCGAAGTGACCAGTCAAATTCGCCACTGCGGGCCAGTGCCACTCTGTATCTGTGGAAGAATACGATCTGGAGATAGGGTGCTTCCTGCAATTGCTCAAATAGCATGTCACGTAAGATTTCAAGATCAGTTGGCAGGATCAGTTCGGATCGATGAGGGCGTGCGGCAGAGGCGTTTCGGCGTAGCGCCTCCGTAAGCATCACGAATTCTTCGTCAGCAAGACGTTCCTGTACGGTGATTTCTTTTTCTACCTTCAGCGTCAGAGACGTGCGCAGAACTTCATCAATGCCGAGGGAAGCTGCTCTATCTGCGATCTGTGCATTGAACTCCTTCGAAAACGCTCGGGCTTCTTCATATGTGTCGAACGCATGGCCTTTTGCATGTCCATTTTCTTCGATGTAGTGAGGCATCCAAGTGACATCGCTAGGTGACACGTACTTCAGCGCGCGGATTAGCCACCGTCCCGTCTCGTACCAGCGGAACGGGAACAAAGCCAACGTTACTTTTCCATAGCCGGGCAATTCGCTTAGCTGCATGAGGCACGCTCTAGTAGACCTACCAATTCATAAGGTGCTCGTTTTCTTATCATCTACTTGGAATATGAAGTGCTACTCAGGTCACGGGTGTTGCCGCTGACCGAAAACTGACCCAGTAGAGGCTGTTCTGCCGACTGAAAACTGACCCAGGTGTTCAACTGCTTCTGCTCACTTTTTGAGCAGGAGAACACAGGGTGATCAGCATGGAAATGTTG
>NZ_CAXAPL010000060.1:0-25049 GCF_963970845.1 Pseudomonas sp. RA_105y_Pfl2_P56 | reverse complement strand
TGCTGGTGTCACCGTCCGAATCGGTGATGGTGTAGGCGAAGGTTTCGGTGCCGTTGCCGCCGCCGTGCAGCGCTTTGAAATCCGCATCGCTGGTGTTCAGCGTGTAGGTGTAAGTGCCGTTGGCGTTCAATACCAACGTGCCGTAGGTGCCGGTGAATGTACCGGCCGTCACCGGCCCGGTGGGTACACGGTCGGCGCCTTGCACGTCGTTGGTCAGGACGTTGCCGGTCAGCGTGAGCAAGGTTTCCGAGGCGGTCGACGCGTTGCTGTCATCGAACGCTTTGGGCACGTCGTCGATGATGTTGATGTCCAGCGTACCGGTCGCGGTATCGCCATTGCTGTCGCCGGCGATCACGGTGAACTGTTCGCTGAGACTATTGGCGCCGCCACCCGTCGCATGGGTGTCGTTGCCATTGAGGGTGTAGCTGTAACTGACCACGCCGGTCGCCGCGTTGTAACCGGTGATGGTCAGGGTGTTGCCCAGTTGCGTGGTGACCGATTGCGGGAAACCGACGGCCACCCCACCGCTGATCACGTTGATGCCGCCGATGCTCAGACTGTTCAAACCGTCCGGTGCCGTTACCGTGAAGCTTGCGTTTTGGGTCAGCGCGCCAGCATTGGCCGCCGAGCCGTCTGGCAGATTCGCTTCGTTGAGTGTCAGTTCGCCCCCGGGCACGGCAAGGCCGGTGAGGGTCACGAGGTTGTTGACGGGCGGCACGACAGGCGCGGGGGTGCCATCGCCGTTATCGATCACAGCGTTGTGGCGCTCTTCGGGAAATTCGGGAATGCCATTGAACCCGGCAGTGGGGAAACCGATGATCGGATCAACCCGCCCGCCGACTTCCGTCAGCAAGACAAAACTGTGCCCGCCGCCCACTGCACCACCGGTATCGCCCGGGGCGTTGGGGCCAGCGGCGGTGGCTTCAGCGGTTTTGGTCGGGTCGTCACCGGCGGCGATGGCTTTCTGAATCTGCTCGACGTCAGTCAGTTGCGCTTCGCTCGGGGTCACAGCCTCCGGCGCGTTCACATGGGCGGCCTGATCGGCGAGCAATTGGCCGGTCATGGTCAGGCTGCTGTCGCGGCCCAGGGTCAAATCCTGGCCATTTTGCAGATGAACGGCGACGGCGCCTTCGGCCCCGGTGATCAGTTGATCGCCAGCAAACAAACGGTCGCCCTCGACCAAGGCGCGACGAGTGCCGTCAGTACCTTGCGCGAAAACCTGACCAATGACTTTAGTGACGATACCAATGAGCGTTGCCATGTGAATTCCTCCGCTGCCGACCACCGTCGGCACTGGTTCGCGAAGCAGCCCATGGCTCAATCGGGTTGTCGGGGCGACGCTCGCACCCTCGACAGTTCGTTTGGCCGGTGACGCCTCAAGGGGAAACTTCAGTGCTATCAAGCACTTGCAAACCCCGATTGAAGCAGCACACCGACTAACGCTACGTAACGGTGGTGAATCACCCAGGTGACAAAAATCTGTCACCCCTCAACCGCTACGCGTCCCTCCCCTTCAGCAGTACTTCGCCGTATGTCGCAAAGTGAATGGAACTTTCCTCAAGCCTTTTCGCGCTCCCTAAAGCACATAAAACAAAGGCTTTCGACCTGAACAATGTGCCGGTTTTTACAAAGCGCATAAGTTTTTTTCGGCATAAGCCTTATGAAAATTTTTTCTTAGCTACGCTTCAGGATGTTCTTAGCTCTGTTGTTACAAGAGTGAAACGCCTACAGCTAAAAATACCGCCAAATTTTTGGCGACAGTAACACACCATCAGGAATCAGGGAGATGCACCCATGCGCGTTCTAACCCCCCTCTGCAGCGCGGTTTTGCTGGCCATGGCTTGCACTTCTCAAGCTCAGGCCATGAACCTCACCGAGGCGATTCAAAGCACCATCGCCACGCACCCGGAACTGGCTTCACGCGTGGACGCACGCCTGGCTGCAGATGAACAAATCAAAGTCGCCAAGGGCGGTTTCTACCCGTCCGTCGATTTGAACGCATCCTACGGGCGCGGCTACAGCGACAACACCACGACCCGGTCGCTGGGTAACCACCACACCTCGATCCTCAACTACACACAGTCCGAATTGCGGCTGCGGCAGATGCTCTTCGACGGTTTCAACACCGCCAACGAGGTTGAACGCACCAAAGGCGTGTCCAACTCGCGCGCTTACTACGCGCAAGGCACCGCTCAGGATCTGGCCCTGCGCACCATCGAGGTTTACCTCGAAGTGCTCAAGCGCCGCGAACTGGTGACCCTGGCCCGCAACAACCTGCAGGCGCACTTGCGTGTAAACGACCAGATTGGCCTGCGTACCGAGCGCGGTGTCGGTAGCACCGCCGACTCCGACCAGTCGGGTGCCCGTAAGGCACTGGCGCAAAACAACCTCGATACCGCTGAAGTCGATCTGGCCGATGCCGAATCGAATTTCTACAGCGTGGTCGGGCGCATGCCCGACGAGCTGGAAGCGCCGGCATCGACCCGTGGCGAGTTGCCCGCCACCCTGCCGGAAGCCCAGCAGAGCATGGTCGAGAACAACCCGTATCTGAAATCCGCACAGGCCGATGTGCAGTCGGCCGAGAGCCAGTACGAAGTGGCCAAATCGCCGTTCTACCCTCGCTTCGACGCGGAAGCGGCAGTGGGCGCGAACAACAACGTGCAGGGTGACCAGGGCCACGACAACGAATGGCGCGTGGGCGTGGTGATGAACTACAACCTGTTCCGCGGCGGCAGCGACAAGGCACGACTGGCCTCCGATGCACACCAGATCAATCAGGCCATGGACATCCGCAACAACGCCCTGCGCCAGCTCAACGAGAACATTCACCTGGCCTGGAACGCCATGGTCAACGCCAAGAAACAAACCCCGACCGCCCGCGAATACGCCGAAACCACCAAACGCGTGCGCGCCGCGTATCAGGACCAGTTCGGCCTCGGCCAACGCACCCTGCTCGACTTGCTCGACAGTGAAAACGAGCTCTACAACGCCAACCGCCGCTACACCGAAATCCGTTACACCGAGGAATACTCGATGTACCGCGTGCTGGCGAACATGGGTCAGTTGCTGAGCAAGCAACGGGTGGTGCTGCCTGCCGACGCGATCGCTGCGACCGAGGTGAAAAACGAAGCGCGCTTGCCTGAACTGAAGTAAGTCCAATGAAGCGGTAACAGGGGAACGATCAATATGACCAGCATGGAACCCGGCCATTGCGGAGTCGATCCGCGGCTGAGCTTCGATGATCCGTTACTCGACGGTCTGTTGATCCTCTGCAAACTCCATGGCGCGACGGTCAGTCGCGCCAGCCTGAGTGCCGGTCTGCCGCTGAACAAACAACGCCTGAGCCTTGATCTGCTGCCCCGCGCCGCCGCCCGTGCCGGGTTACAGGCACGGTTGTTGCGGCGAGACCTGAACGACATTTCGCCGCTGAACCTGCCGCTTCTATTGCTGCTCAACGACGGTCGCACCGCCGTGTTGCGGCGTTTCGGCGACGACGGCAAAGCGCTGATCCTGCCCAGTGAAGCCGATGGCGGCGAGCAATGGGTCAGTCGCGAAGAGCTCAGCGAGCACTACAGCGGCCAGGCCTTGTTCGCTCGACCTCGGCATGAACTCGAAGACCTGCGCTCACCGCTGGTGCCACGGGTACATGCATGGTTTCGCGACACCCTGAAGCTGTCGAAATGGCTGTACAGCGATGCAATTCTCGCCAGTTTCCTGATCAACCTTTTAGGCCTGATGGTGCCGCTGTTCGTCATGCAGACCTACGACCGCGTGGTGCCCAATCAGGCCACCTCGACCCTGTGGGTGTTGTCGATCGGTCTGCTGATCGGCACCGGTTTCGAACTGGTATTACGGGTGGTGCGCGCGCACCTGCTCGACACCGCCGGCAAGAAAACCGACGTGATCCTTTCCGCGACGTTATTCGAGCGCATCACCGGCATGTCGATGAAGGCACGACCGGCGACCATCGGCGGTTTCGCCCAGAGCATTCATGACTTCCAGGGCCTGCGCGAATTTCTTACGGCGGTAACCCTGACCAGCCTGATCGACCTGCCCTTCGTGGTGTTGATGCTGGTGGTCATCGGCCTGCTGGGCGGCTGGCTGGTGATGATCCCGCTGCTGGCCTTCCCGATCACCATCGTCTTCGCGATGATCATTCAGGTGCGTCTGCGCGACACGGTGCAAAAAAGCCTGAGCCTGGGCGCTGAGCGTCAGGCGCTGCTGATCGAAACCCTCGGTGGCCTGGAAACCCTCAAGGCCTGCAGCGCCGAAAGCGAGCGCCAGCACAAATGGGAAAGCACCCACGGCGCCCTCACCCGCCTCGACAGCCACGCGCGCAACCTCTCGGCGCTGGCGACCAACGGCACGCTGTTCATTCAACAGTTTTCGGGGATGGCGACGATTGTCGCCGGGGTCTACAGCATCATCGCCGGCAACCTCAGTGTCGGGGCGCTGGTGGCAACCTACATGCTCGGCAGCCGCGTGCTCGCCCCCCTGGGGCAGATTGCCGGGCTGATCACTCGCTACCAGCAAGCGCAACTGACCATGAAAAGCACCGACGCGCTGATGTCGTTGCCACAGGAACGCGACGGCAAACAGCGACCGCTGGAGCGTACGCAACTGCAAGGCGCACTGGACGTCAGCGGTGTGACGTTTCACTACAACGGCCAGAATGCGCCGGCCCTGAGCAACGTCACTTTCAGCCTGAAGCCCGGAGAACGGGTCGGTATCATTGGCCGTAGCGGCTCAGGCAAAAGTACCCTGGCGCGGCTGGTGATGGGGTTCTACGAACCGGAGGAAGGCCAGTTGCTGCTCGACGGCCTTGACCTGCGGCAACTGGATGTCGCCGACCTGCGCCAGCAGATCGGTTACGTCGCCCATGACCTGCCGCTGCTGGCGGGCAGCCTGCGCGACAACCTGACCCTCGGCGCGCGCTACGTCAGCGATTCACGGATGCTTGAAGTGGCCGAACTGACCGGTGTCACCGAACTCGCCCGGCAGCATCCACAAGGCTTCGACCGCCCCGTCGGCGAGCGCGGGCAATTGCTGTCCGGCGGTCAACGCCAGGCCGTATTACTCGCTCGGGCATTGCTGCTCGACCCGCCCATCATGCTGCTCGACGAACCGACCAGCGCCATGGACAACAGCAGTGAGGACCTTCTGCGTCAGAAACTGCACAACTGGGTACAAGGCAAAACCCTGCTGCTGGTCACCCACCGCACCTCGATGCTGAGCCTGGTGGACCGGTTGCTGGTACTGGACAACGGCCGGATCGTCGCCGACGGTCCGAAAGAAGCGGTCATCGATGCGCTGCGCAAGGGCCGTGTCGGCTCGGCGGCGGTCTAGGAGTTGCCCCATGTCTGCTTCTTCAGATAGCAAATCACGCGGCTACTTCGACAGTTTCAGCAAAAGTGCCGAAGCCGATTTCATGCCGGAAACCGCCGGCGCCTCGTTGCAGGATTCGCCGCGCTGGTCGCGGATTACCGTGTGGCTGGCGGCGGGGTTGCTGATCAGCGCGCTGGTCTGGGCCAAGTTCGCGGTGCTGGAAGAAGTGACCATGGGCGAAGGCAAGGCGATTCCGTCGAGCAAGGTTCAGGTGATTCAGAACCTTGAGGGCGGCATCGTCACCGAGATTTTCGTCCGTGAAGGCCAGATGGTGAACAAGGGCGACACCCTGTTGCGTCTGGATGACACGCGCTTTTTATCGAACAAGGGCGAGAGCGAAGTCGACCGATATGCATTGACCGCACAGGTCGAACGGCTGGCGGCAGAATCGGAAGGTCGGCCGTTCAAACTCTCCGAAGAGGTCATCGCCAAGGCCCCGCAAGTGGCTGAAGACGAGCGCTCACTGTACGAACAACGCCAGCGGCGACTGGCCAGCGAACAGCGCACCTTGACCGAACAGTTACGGCAAAAGACTCAGGAACTGGCGGAGTTCCGCTCCAAGCAAGGCCAATTCAGTTCAAGCCTGTCATTACTGCAACAAGAGATGAACATGTCCGAGCCACTGGTCAAGGCCGGCGCGGTATCGCCGGTGGAGATCCTGCGGCTCAAGCGCAGCGCGGTGGAAATCCGTGGCTCGCTGAATGCGACGACACTGGCGATTCCCCGTGCGGAATCGGCGATTGCCGAGATCCGCAGCAAGATCGACGAATCGGAACAGACCTTCCGCTCGGAAGCCGCCAAAGAGCTGAATGAAAAACGCACCGACCTGTCGAAAATCACTGCAACCAGCATCGCCATCGACGACCGCGTCAGCCGCACCACCGTGACCTCACCGGTACACGGGGTGATCAAGCAATTGAAGGTCAACACCATCGGCGGCGTGGTCCAGCCGGGCAGCGACATGTTGGAAATCGTGCCGCTGGAAGACAACCTGCTGATCGAGGCCAAGGTGCGTCCGCAAGACGTCGCGTTCCTCCATCCGGGTCAGAAAGCCATGGTCAAGTTCAGCGCTTATGACTACACGATCTACGGTGGGCTCAGCGCCAAGCTTGAGCTGATCGGCGCCGATACCATCACTGATGACAAGGGCAACAGCTTCTACCTGATTCAGGTGCGTACCGATAAAAACCATTTGGGCGGGGATGTGAAACCCCTGCTGATCATCCCGGGGATGGTGGCGACGGTGGACATCATTACCGGGGAGAAAAGTGTGCTGGATTACCTGCTCAAACCAGTGCTCAAGGCCCGGACCGAGGCGATGCGCGAACGCTAGTGATTCCTGATTTTGTGATGATTGATCTGGCGCTTTCGCGAGCAAGCCCGCTCCCACATTTTGGAATGCGTTCCCCCTGTGGGAGCGGGCTTGCTCGCGAAAAGGCCGGCATTATCAACACCTATCTTTCGCCATGGTTCTTCTGAAAGGTCTCCTCCCCCATCGCCGCAATCTGCCCCTCGATCAACGCTTCAAACGGCTTGAGCAATGGCTCAAACGAGGCCGGTGCTTCCAGCGTGTGCAATGCCTGCACAATCGCCTCAACCGTCGACAACGCCCCCGGCCCTGGAGCCTTGCGCAACCGATAGCGCGACACCCCGCCCTCTGCCAGCGTCACCCGTGGCAACGCCGCCAACAATGGATTGAGATGGAGCATTTTGCGCGCCTTGCGCCAGGTGCCATCGGGCACGACCAGCAACAGCGGTTGATCAGACTCACCATAGGCCTGCATCACCTGCGCATCGTCCGCCGGAAACAACAACCGCGCCTGATAGCCCGGTTGATTCAACAGCGTCGGTAAATCCTCGAACGCCTCACCCACGATCAGCTCGGCGTTGGTCAAACCCAGCGCCGCCAAGCGCGCAGTATTGAGCGCATGATTGACCTCGCTGGGATGCTGCAACACCAACACTCGGGTGCGGCTATCGAGACGCGGAATCAGCGCGCACAGGCAATGGGTTTGTGGGCGCAGGCAGCGCGGGCATTGGGGTCTGGACATACTTCTTTTTCCTTCGAGCTACGCCTGATTGAGCTGGGCTTTGAGCAAATCGCGGAACGTCTGAATCAACGGCTCGCGGCTTCGGCCACGGCGCATGATCATCGAAAACGGCGCCTGATAACCGAAAGTCGCTGGCAGCAACACGCGCAAATCACCCTTGTCGGCCCAGGCCTGAGCGTAGTGTTCCGGCAGATACCCGATGTAGGCGCCGGACAGCACCAGAATCAGCTGCGCTTCCATACTTTCCACGGTGGCGGCGCTGTGTTTGAAGCCGTGACGTGCCAGTTCCGCCTGGCTCCAGTAGCCGCGACCGACCATGCGTTGCTGAGTGATGACTTGCTCGGGAATGCGCCGTTCGTTGAACAACGGGTGGCGACTGCTGCAATACAGCCAGTGCTGCTCGCGGTACAGCGGCATGTAGACCAGACCGCTCATGCGTGTGGAGAACGCGCCGATCGCCAGATCGAGGCGGTTGTCCTGTACGCCGAGTTGCAGTTCGTAGGGGCTCATCACCGACAGGTGCAAATGCACTGCCGGGTGTTCCTGACTGTAGGCGCCGATGGCTTCGGCGAAGGGCAAGGCCTTGTCGCTGACCGTGGAATCGATCACGCCGAGGTTGAGTGTGCCGCGCAACTCGCCCTTGAGCGCAGCGGCGTATTGCTCGAAACCTTCAAGTTCGCCGAGCAGGCGCAGGGTTTCCTGATGGAACAGCTCACCCTTGCTGGTCAGGCTGAAGCCGCCACGGCCGCGATGGCACAGCACCAGACCGAGCGCGGCTTCGAGCTGGCTCATGTAGGTGCTGATCGCCGAGGTCGACAGGTTGAGTTCCTGCTGCGCGTTGGCGAAACCCTGATGACGCACCACGCTGACGAAGATGCGCAACAGTTTCAGGTCGGGTAAAGCGTTGGCCATGTCTACTCCAGGTTTGTGTCGACACACCGTAAATGTGGGAGCGGGCTTGCTCGCGAAAGCGCCGGGCCAGCCGACATCCACGTTGCCTGACACACCGTATTCGCGAGCAAGCCCGCTCCCACTGAGGCGCCATGTTCACCCCGGTGAACGACAACGAGTCTATCTTCAGCCTCGCCGTTAGTTTAGAAAAATCTGAACTAAGTATTTGCCCGTAGCGATTCTTCCCCACCCCTGCATTTCGCAGAATCGGCCCACAGCGGTGCCCGCCAGCCGGCGCGCCGACATAAATAAAACAAGACGATGAGGCCCTACCCGTGGACAAAATTC
Organism: Pseudomonas sp. RA_105y_Pfl2_P56; assembly: GCF_963970845.1. Taxonomy (NCBI): domain Bacteria; kingdom Pseudomonadati; phylum Pseudomonadota; class Gammaproteobacteria; order Pseudomonadales; family Pseudomonadaceae; genus Pseudomonas; species Pseudomonas sp. RA_105y_Pfl2_P56. The sequence continues at coordinate 16,374 of NZ_CAXAPL010000060.1, read as the reverse complement.
TTCACCAACCACTGGGCGGCAACGAAATGCCGCGCTTCGGCGGCATCGCCACCATGCTCCGACTCCCCCATGTACCGAGCGCTGCCGGCCTGGACGCTGCCTTCGTTGGCGTGCCGCTGGACATCGGCACTTCGCTGCGCCCCGGCACCCGCTTCGGGCCACGTGAAATCCGCACCGAATCGGTGATGATCCGCCCTTACAACATGGCCACCGGCGCCGCGCCGTTCGACTCGCTGTCGGTGGCCGACATCGGTGACGTGGCGATCAACACCTTCAACCTGCTCGACGCCGTGCGCATCATCGAAGAAGCCTACGACAACATCCTCGAGCACAACGTCATCCCGATGACCCTGGGTGGCGACCACACCATCACCCTGCCGATCCTGCGTGCCATCCACAAGAAACACGGCAAGGTCGGTCTGGTACACATCGACGCCCACGCTGACGTCAACGATCACATGTTCGGCGAGAAAATCGCCCACGGCACCACCTTCCGTCGCGCCGTCGAAGAAGGTCTTCTGGACTGCGATCGTGTGGTGCAGATTGGTTTGCGCGCGCAGGGGTACACCGCTGACGACTTCAACTGGAGCCGTGATCAGGGTTTCCGCGTGGTGCAGGCCGAAGAGTGCTGGCACAAGTCGCTGGCACCGCTGATGGCCGAAGTGCGGGAGAAAGTCGGCGGCGGTCCGGTGTACCTGAGCTTTGACATCGACGGCATCGACCCGGCCTGGGCGCCTGGCACCGGCACCCCGGAAATCGGCGGTCTGACGACCATTCAGGCGATTGAAATCGTTCGCGGCTGCCAAGGCCTCGACCTGATCGGTTGCGATCTGGTAGAAGTTTCGCCCGCTTACGACACCACCGGTAACACCTCGCTGCTGGCCGCCAACCTGCTGTACGAAATGCTCTGCGTACTGCCTGGCGTAGTTCACCGCTGAGGGTCGGGTCATGAGCGAACGTGATCAGGTATTGAAAGCGGCCGCCGAGCTGGTGTGCGCCTTCGCCCGTAACGATCGCGAGGCTTACTTCGGCGCGTTCAGCGCTGATGCGAGTTTCGTGTTCTACACCCTCGAACAGCCGCTGCTGTCGCGCGACGCCTATCAGGCGTTATGGGACAACTGGCGCGCCGAGGATGGCTTTGAAGTGCTCTCGTGCACGTCGAGCAACGCCTTCGTCAGCCTGCAAGGTGACGTGGCGATTTTCATCCATGACGTGGCCACCGAGCTGCGCATGCAAGGGGAGCAACACTTCAGCCAGGAGCGCGAGACGATTGTTTTCAAGAAACAAGCGTCGAGCCTAGAACAACAAGGCCTTTGGCTGGCCTGTCATGAACATTTATCCGCAATGCCGGAAGGGCTGCCATCCCCTTAGCCAAACAGGTGACGCTCACGCACGATGCGCGCGCCTTTATGATCGGAGCAGATCATGAATAACAACAACAACGACCAAAGCCTTACGCAAATTGAAACCCACGGGGTCGAACAGATCCCGGACAACGAACGCACCGCAGGCCCGACGGATTTGTTCCGGATGATCTTCGGTGGTTCCAACACCTTTGCCACCGCCGTGCTCGGCAGCTTCCCGGTGCTGTTCGGCCTGTCGTTTCAGGCTGGCGTCTGGGCGATTGTCTCGGGCGTGCTGCTGGGCTCGCTGATCCTCGCACCGATGGGCCTGTTCGGCCCGCTCAATGGCACCAACAATGCCGTGTCGTCCGGTGCGCATTTCGGCGTGCACGGGCGGATCGTCGGCTCGTTTCTGTCGCTGTTGACCGCCATCGCATTCTTCTCGCTCTCGGTGTGGAGTTCGGGCGATGCGCTGATCGGCGGTGCGAAACGCTTGATAGGCTTGCCGGAAACCGACCTGACCCTGGGTTTGGCCTACGGCCTGTTCGCGATCCTGGTACTGACCGTGTGCATCTATGGCTTCCGCTTTTTGCTGTGGGTGAACAAGATCGCGGTATGGAGCGCCAGCCTGCTGTTTCTGCTGGGCGCGGTCGCTTTCGCCGCTCCTTTCGACGCGCAATACGCCGGCACGGTCAGTCTCGGTCAGCCCGGTTTCTGGGCCGCGTTCATCGGCGCCGCACTGGTGGCCATGAGCAACCCGATTTCCTTCGGCGCGTTCCTCGGCGACTGGTCGCGCTACATCCCGCGTGACACCTCCAAGCAGCGGATCATGGCCGCCGTCGTGCTGTCGCAGATCGCCACGTTCATCCCGTTCCTGTTCGGCCTGGCCACCGCGACCATCGTCGCGATCAAGGCGCCGGACTACATCGCGGCGAACAACTATGTGGGCGGTCTGCTGGCGGTGTCGCCGAGCTGGTTCTTCCTGCCGGTGTGCCTGATTGCGGTGATCGGCGGCATGTCCACCGGCACCACATCGCTGTATGGCACCGGGCTGGACATGTCCAGCGTGTTCCCTCGCGTACTGTCGCGGGTCAAGGCGACGTTGCTGATCGGCGTGCTGTCGATTGCCTTCATCTTCATCGGGCGCTTTGCGGCGAACCTGGTGCAGAGCGTGTCGACATTCGCCGTGCTGATCATCACCTGCACTACGCCGTGGATGGTGATCATGATCATCGGCCTGCTGGTGCGTCGTGGCTTCTACTGCCCGGACGACCTGCAAGTGTTCACGCGCGGCGAACAGGGCGGACGCTACTGGTTCAGTCACGGCTGGAACTGGCGTGGCCTGGGCGCCTGGATCCCGAGTGCGGCGGTCGGCCTGTGCTTCGTCAACCTGCCGGGGCAGTTCGTCGGCCCGCTGGGTGAAATGGCCGGCGGCATCGACATCAGCCTGCCCGTCACCCTCGGCCTGGCTTCGGTGGTGTACCTGACGCTACTGCGCCTGTTCCCGGAACCGCGCGACGTGTTCGGCCCGCAGGATGCCCGAAACCAGGGCGCAAACGCGCCGGCTAAAGCGTCGTTGCGCCAGGCCGCCTGAAGAAACACATAACCCCTGTGGGCGCGGGCCCGCTCCCACAAGGGCAAATCGATTCGAGCCTCACATAAAAAAGACAATCGGAGACACGCCATCATGGCTTTGGATTTAATCGTCGTACTCATCTACGCCGCCGCGATGCTGATTCTGGGCTATTACGGCATGCGCAAAGCCAAGACCCACGAAGACTATCTGGTCGCCGGTCGTAACCTGGGCCCGAGCCTGTACATGGGCACCATGGCCGCAACTGTACTGGGTGGCGCGTCCACCGTCGGCACCGTGCGTTTGGGTTATGTGCACGGTATTTCCGGGTTCTGGCTGTGCGCAGCACTGGGTTGCGGCATCGTTGCGCTGAACCTGTTCCTCGCCAAGCCACTGCTGAAACTGAAAGTGTTTACCGTCACCCAGGTGCTGGAAAAACGCTACAACCCGATGGCTCGTACCGCCAGCGCCACCATCATGCTGGCCTACGCCTTGATGATCGGCGTGACCTCGATCCTGGCGATCGGCACCGTGTTGCAAGTGCTGTTCGGCCTGCCGTTCTGGATGTCTGTGCTGCTGGGTGGCGGCATCGTCGTGATCTATTCGACCATCGGCGGTATGTGGTCGCTGACCCTGACCGACATCGTCCAGTTCGCCATCCAGACCGTCGGCCTGATGTTCCTGCTGCTGCCGATCTGCCTGTACCGCGTCGGTGGCTGGGATCAACTGGTGGCGCAATTGCCGGCCGCCAGCTTCAGCTTCACCAGCATCGGCTGGGACACGATCATTACCTACTTCATGATCTACTTCTTCGGCATCCTGATCGGTCAGGACATCTGGCAGCGTGTGTTCACCGCCAAAAGCGAGAAAGTCGCGAAGTACGCCGGCACTTCGGCCGGCATCTACTGCATCATCTACGGCCTGGTCTGCGCCCTGATCGGCATGGCTGCACACGTCCTGATCCCGGATCTGGACAACGTCAACAACGCCTTCGCCGCCATCGTCAAAGTCTCGCTGCCGGACGGCATCCGGGGTCTGGTGATCGCTGCTGCACTGGCCGCGATGATGTCCACCGCCAGCGCCGGCCTGCTCGCCGCATCCACCACGCTGACGGAAGACCTGCTGCCAAAACTGCGCGGCGGTAAACAATCCAGCGTGGCCGTCAGCCGCCTGTTTACCCTGTTGACCGGCGTTGCGGTGCTGGGCATCGCACTGGTGGTCAATGACGTCATCAGTGCCCTGACCCTGGCCTACAACCTTCTGGTCGGCGGCATGCTGATTCCATTGATGGGGGCGATTTTCTGGAAACGCGCGACCACCGCAGGCGCGATCAGTGCGATGACCCTGGGTTTCGCCACCTCCTTGATCTTCATGTTCAAGGACGGGATGGACGCCAACTCGCCGATCTATTACAGCCTGGGTATCAGCCTGGCAAGTTTCGTGCTGGTCAGCCTGTTCTCGCGCCGCCCTGCGATGGTGGCGAGTGCGCTATAAGCTTTGATGTAACCACTTGATGCTTTCTTCGACGGGTGTGGCGTCGGTTGCCACACCCGTTTTTTTTCGTTTTAAGGAATGTACTGATGAAGATTGTTTCTCGCGATCAGTGGTTCGAAGTGCAAACCCTGAGTGACGGCATCCGCCTGATTCACGAGCCGTACATCCGCCCGTTCTACCGCTGCAACCTGTGGCACGTTCAGGGCCGCGACAAGGATTTGTTGCTCGACAGTGGTTCAGGGCTGGTCAGCCTGCGCGAGCAACTGCCATGGCTGACCGAGCGGCCACTGGTGGCCGTGGCCAGCCATTGCCATTTCGACCACATTGCAGGCCATCACGAGTTTGCCGAGCGGCTGGTGCACCCTGCCGAGGCCGACATCCTTGCCGCGCCGGATGGTGAAAACGATTTGAGCCGAGCTTTCGTCGGCGATGACATGTTCGAAGCACACCCGGATTGTCCGCTGTGCTACGCCGAATATAGGGTCAAAGCGGCACCGGCGACCGGGTTTGTCGAAGACGGGGATGTGCTGGATCTGGGCAACCGCACGTTGCAGGTGCTGCACACGCCGGGGCATTCGCCGGGCGGGATCAGCCTGTTTGAAGCGGCGACACAAACACTGTTCAGTGGCGACATCATCTACGACGGGCCGCTGATCGAAGACGCCTACCATTCGAATCTGGACGATTACGCCGCCAGTCTGCGACGTTTGCAGGCGTTACCGATCCGTACCGTGCATGGTGGACACTTCGGCAGTTTTTCCGGTGAGCATTTGCGCTTGATGATTGACGAATGGTTGCGCCGACATCAGTGAGGCCTGCTGTAATCAAGCAAAACAATGACTAGAACTGTTTGCCATGAGAAGAGCTGCCGTGCGTGCCGCTGGGCATCGGTTCATTCGCCGACTGCTGGAAAACCGCGAATTCGATGATCACACCCGTCTGGTGCAATTGGGACTGGAGAAAGCGGATATCGAGGATCTGATTTTTCATCTGGAGGATGAATTCGGACTGACGGCATTCACCGCCGAAGAAGATCAACTGCTCAAGACTGCGAAGACCGCGAATGACTTGAGCCGGTTTTTACTGATGATTGCGCGGCACTGAATGCAAAAGATCGCAGCCTTCGGCAGGTCCCACACCGCTCTGTGTGGGACCTGCCGAAGGCTGCGATCTCTCGATCAATTAATGAGGCATTACCGCCGACGCGGCTGACGCCGACGCTGTTCGTCGTCTGTGCGAATCGGTACCGGTTGCAGAGGCGGTTCGATCAAGCCGAGGGCAACACCCAAATCGTGCAGCCAATTCTGAATTTTCTCTTTCATCGTAATGCCCCCTTCAGGGTGGTGCCGAGCGACCGGAATTCTGAGGCCGCCTCGCACTGATAATAGTCCGAAGTCCTGCGCAATGCTCGGCCTAATCCGCAATGATCTGTTACTGAATAGAACAGAATCCGTTGCCATCGGTTCAAGCCGTTTCACGGGTTTCAACCAGAGCCGCAGGATAGACGGCCTGCTGCACTTCAATCCACGCATTGAGGTTGGCGCCCAGCATGCCCTTGCGCCACATGAGCCACGTTGTCGCACGCTCGAACGGTTCGGCCAGCGGATGCACCGCGACGCTCTCGCGCCCCGGCAAACTGGCCAGCATCGACTCCGACATCAGCGCCACACCGCTGCCGGCAATCACGCAGGCGAGCATGCCCTGATAGGACTCGATCTCCATCGCCCGTCCCATCGCCGCATGCGAGTGAGAGAACCATGCCTCCAGACGCATGCGATAGGAGCAGCCCTGGCGAAAGGTGAACACCGAGCGCCCTTCTACATCCTGCGCACTGTAAACCGGCGGATGATCAGCTTCGGTGATCAGCACCAGCCGCTCCTCGCACAGCGGCACGCCGTCGAGCCCGGCCAGTTCGAGCGGGCCGTCCACCAGCGCGGCATCCAGACGTCCGGTAAGCAGGCCTTCGAGCAGTTCACCGCTCGGCGCCGACTGCACTTGCAGGTTCACCGCCGGGTATTGCTTGTGATAACGCGCCAGCAACGCCGGCAGATGGATCGCCGCCGTGCTGTACATGGTGCCGAGCACAAAGTCCCCGGCCGGTTGTCCGCCCATCACCGCCGCGCGGGCCTGATCCCTTAGGGCAAAGAGTTTGCCGGTGTAGTCCAGCAGGACTTTTCCCGCAGGCGACAGTTGCAAACGCTGACGCTCACGAACGAACAATTCGACACCCATTTGCTCCTCGAGCTGTTTAAGCCGAGTCGACAGGTTCGATGGCACGCGATGCAGCCGTTCGGCCGCGCGAGTGATCGAACCTTCCTCGGCAACCGCCTGAAAGATCCGCAGTTGGCTGAACTCCACAACCTTTCTCCAGAACAGAACAAGTTAATCACTATTATTCAATTTTAAAGAAAGTCAATCAGTCCTAGCCTGACGGTCGTTACTCTTTCAATGGAATCCAGACCATGTCGCCGCTGATTCGCTTATCCGCTTGTTTCGTTGCCCTGATGCTGGCCATGGGCATCGGGCGTTTCGCCCTCACTCCACAAATGCCGCACCTGCTCAGCGAGGGACAGATCGACCTGACTGCCGCCGGTCTGATTGCGGCGGCCAACTACCTCGGATACTTGCTCGGTGCCGTGGACGCGATGTTTGCCCACCGTCCGCAACAGGTTCAGCGCCGACTGCACGGCGGTCTGTGGTTGTGCGTGCTGCTGACACTGGCCTCGTTCTGGGCTGACGGCTTCTGGTCGCATCTGGTTTTGCGCTTTGGCACCGGCGTGGCGAGTGCCTGGGTCTTGGTGATGATCACCTCGCTGAGTCAGCCGCTGGCGGCGGCGGCCGGTCGTCCACGGCTTGGGGCCTTGGTATTTGCCGGACCGGGTCTGGGGATTTTTCTGACAGGGTTGCTGGCGCTGGTCTCACATCTGCTGAACCAGACGTCCGCGACGTTGTGGCTGATTTATGCCGCAGCCGCGTTGGTAATGATGTTGGGGGTGTGGCGCCTGCTGCCGCAACCAACCGCCGCCAAGACCATTGCGGCAACCTCCGTCAGTCCGTCGAGTCGTGGCATTGGTCGGTTGGCGGTGATTTACGCACTCTACGGCCTCGGCTACATCATCCCGGCCACGTTCCTGTCGCAGATGGCCACCGCGCAGTTTCACGGGCAATGGCAGGCAGATTTGCTCTGGCCGTGCTTCGGCCTGGGCGCGACCATCGGGGTGCTGCTGGTGAGTCTGCGCCGTCACGATCCTCGGACCACGCGTCACTGGTTGATGGCGACGTTGTGGCTGCAAGCGGCCGGTGTTTTTGCCTGCCTGTCGGGCAGCGGTTGGGGCCTGGCACTGGGCGTCATCCTGTGCGGCACGCCGTTCCTGGCCTGCATGCAGCTAGTCATGCAACGCTCGCGGGAACTGGCGCCCCACACCATCCAGCGCAACGCCGGCATGCTCACCGCTTGCTTCGCCGTCGGCCAACTCAGCGGCCCGTTATTGGCCGCGTTGAGCAGCCATTTCAGCGGTGGCTTGCAGCCGGCGCTGGTCATCGCCGGATGCGGTTTGTTGATTGCCGGCGGACTGGCGATGCAATCGACTACTACTGGCCGAGCGCTTTGCGCAAACGCCGACGCAACCACTGCTCAGCGCTGACGAAAGTGATGCCGAGCAACACCAGTACCGCGCCGATGACGAAGTTCAGGCTCAGTCGCTCGCCGAGCAGCAACACACCGAAGGTGACCCCGAACAGCGGCGTCATGAATGAGAACACCGCCAGATTCGCCGCCAGATAACGGCGCAACAGCCAGAACCACACCAGATAACTGAAGAACGACACCACCAGCCCCTGGAACAGCACACTGGCCACCGCCACGGAGGTCAGGCTGACATGGGTGATCTGGCCGCTGAACAACGCGATCAACAACAGGCCGATGAAGCCGACGATCAACTGATAGAACAGGGTCAGTGTCACCGGAGCATCCGACAGGCGTGAGGCGCGCACCACCACGGTGGTCGCGCCCCAACAGGCGCCGGCCAACACACCGAAGGCATCGCCCAGCAACATGCGACGGTCGATGTTATCCCACGACACACCGCCGGCGAAGGCCAGCGCAATGCCGATGAATGCCAACACAATCCCCAGCCACTGCAAGGGCCGCAGACGCTCACTGGCCAACAGAAAATGCACGCCCAGCGCGGTGAAGATCGGCGCGGTGTAGAGGAACACCGACATGTGCGCAGCGGTGGTCAGTTGCAAACCTTCGCTGATAAAGAAGAACTCCAGGCCGAACAGTGCACCGGCCAGCAAACCGCCGCGCCAGGTGCTGCCGACCTGATCCCAGCCACCCTTCCAGCAGATGAGCAAGCCTACCAGCAACGCGGAAATCCCTGACCGCCCGGCTGCCTGCATCACCGGCGCGATATCCGGTGCGGCCCACTTGATCATCACTTGCTGCACGCCCCAGATCAGACACAGGCCGATCATCACCTGCAAGGCAAAACGGTCGGCATTGCGCCGCTCGGCACTCACCGCAACACCTCGAACACACACAACATGGCAGCCATCCAATGGTCAAAAACAGTGCCGAGGATTATCAGTCAGCCAGACAGAAAAAACCGTCCGGAAAAGACATTTAATTCTTCCATTGCGTCAGCAGTGAATGGCTGGTGAAGACAGTGCCTCCCACAGATGTTTGTGTCGAACGCAGGACTCGTGAACGACATCAATCACGGTGGGAGCCGGGCTTGCCCGCGAAGAGGCCCGTTCAGACAATAAAGATCAATGATGCGAAGCGCATAACCTGCGAGCCACCGAAAACCCGACAGTACACGCCACAGCGGTGGCAAACGCCCCCCACATCCAATCCATCAACGTCACCTGCACCGACCATCCGCGCAATGTCGCCCAATTGGTCAGGTCATACGTGCCATACGCCACCAGCCCCAACAACGCGCCCATCTTCGCTGCCCGCTGCCAACTCGATGCCGGCAACACCACAAACACCACACACCCGAAAACGTACAGGCAATAAAAAACCGCTGCCGGAACCAGCAGCGGTTTTTCGAGCATCAGTGAACCGAGCAGTTCACGATAGGTCGGCGCCATCAACAGGCCGAGCCAGATGCCGTCGAGCAACAGAAACGTCACCAGCGTGGCGACATAGGCAATCAGCGCTTTTTTCATTCAACCGACCTCAAGTAAGCCCATGAAACATGGGCCACGCAAGGCTCAGGTTAGTTCAATGCGATCAGCATGAATGACGATCTTGCCTTCCTTGTACAGCGAACCGATAGCCTTCTTGAAGTTGCCTTTGCTGACGCCAAACAGGCTAGTGATCAACACCGGGTCGCTCTTGTCGCTGACCGGCAGTGTGCCGGCGTTCTCGCGCAACTTGGCGAGGATTTTCGAGTTCAGGCTGCTGGCCGCTTCCTGGCCAACCGGTTGCAGGCTCAGGCTGATCTTGCCGTCGGCGCGCACTTCTTTGATGAAGCCTTTCTCGATCATGCCGGCGCGCATGAACTTGAAGATTTCGTTCTTGTGGATCAAACCCCAGTGCTTGTTGTTGATGATCGCCTTGAAGCCCATATCGGTGGCTTCGGCGACCAGCAGATCAACTTCCTGGCCCTGTCTGTAGTTGGCAGGGGTCTTGTCGAGATAGCGATCCAGCCGCGCGGTGGCGGTGATACGACGGGTGTGTTTGTCGAGGTAGACGTGCACCACGCAATATTCGCCGGCCGTCATCTGACGCTTTTCTTCGGAATACGGCAGCAACAGATCCTTCGGCAGCCCCCAATCGAGGAACACACCGATGCTGTTGACTTCAACAACTTTCAGACTGGCAAATTCACCCACCTGAACTTTTGGTTTTTCTGTGGTAGCGAGAAGTTTGTCTTCGCTGTCCAGATAAACAAAAACGTTGAGCCAGTCTTCATCTTCGCTGGGAATATCTTTCGGGATATAACGATTAGGCAAAAGAATTTCGCCGTCAGCACCGCCGTCCAGATATAAACCGAAGTTAGTGTGTTTAACCACTTGCAAACTGTTGTAACGCCCGACTAAAGCCATTTCCAGAACCCTCATTGCGTGGGCGGCATTCTACCCGTTTTGCCGTGAACGATGGCCGGCAGATTCCCAGGTTTCAGTAAAATCTGCGCAAAGCCTTGATTTTCCTTGGGCTCGGCTGCGCGGGTTGCCGCTCGTCAGGCCGGTTTGGCGCATTACGGCAGCTCGCCACAGCCCGGCGGGATATAAATGATGTTATTTAAAACAGCAGGTTAGCCGATTATTCCGAGTATTGAATCGAGCGTAATGCCGTCACGGGGCGGGTTATTCCGGGGAATATTTAACAAGCTATTGTCAAGTTATTCCTGTACGATGCCTGGCCGAGTTACTTTTCTACAGGTTAATGGCCGCCATGCGTGTAAAAGCATCCACCAGCAAAGCAAAGCCAGCTCCAGCCGTTGAAACCAGCGAATCGATCAACGATCAGATCGCCGCGTTCCTCAAGTCTGGCGGCGAGATTCAGCAAATTGCCAAAGGCGTCAGCGGCCAGACGTTCGGCCCGTCCAAGCAGATCAGCCTGGGCAAGAAGTAACACCCGGTTTTACCCCCGTCCAGAGGCGCTTTGAGCTTCGAAGCGTCTGGACTGGCACCACGCAATACTCCCCCCGTTTAAAACAAACAAATACTCATGAATCGACGAACGGACATCAATGCCGATCATTCGCCGGTATCCTTGCACGCGTCTGGATCAAGCGTTTCAGCAGGCCCGCCGCCCTGCGCTCGCTGTTCATGGAGTGACGCATGCGCAAATCATCCTGTTTATTGCTCTCAAGCCTGATGGCTTGCACAGCTGTGCATGCGCAGGTTTTCCAGCGTGAACTTGGCGACTTCGACCTGAAACTCGACACCACACCCAGCCGCAGCATGGCCCAGGGCCTGGTCAAACCGGCGGTCGCTGGCTCGTTTCATGGCGGGCTCGACCTCAGCCACGACAGTGGCCTGTATTTCGGCCAGTACGCGCCGAGCATGGGCATCACGCCGGGCAAGAACCTCGAAATCGATTCCTATGTCGGTTTTAAACAACCTTTCGATCAAACCCTCGGCTATGAAATCGGGATGATCCACTACAGCTATCCCGAGGTAGACACACTCGACAGCCAGGAACTGTTCGGTGGCCTGACCCTGCTCGGCAGCCGTTTCGGCATCGCCCTGAGCCACGACCCGGACAAACAGAACAACACGTTGTTTGCCGATCTTGGCGGCAACCAACCGTTCGGCATCGGCGTCAGCATGAAATACACCACCCACCAGTTGAACACGCCCGTGGCCGTTGACGGCGGTTATGTCAGCAACTTTACCGATTGGTCGGTGAAGCTGTCCCGGCCGTTAATGGGCGTCGATCTCAACCTGATTTACAGCAACTCCAGCCTCAGCGGCAGCGATTGCTCGGCCTACTCCGGACACAACAGCCAGTGTGACGGCCTCGTCACATTCAAGGCCGAGCACGCATTCTATTGATCGGCTGAACTGCCGGGTTCATTGTGCGTTCACATAAGAATCAGACCCCAAGGCTGGCTATCGCAAGGATTCGCCCATGTCTCGCTGGTTCAAACATATCGCTACCCTCTTGATCTTCACCCTTGCCCTCGGCGCCTGCAGCCGCGTCGGCCTGGCTTATCGCAACCTCGACGTGATCATCCCGTGGACGCTCAGCGACTACCTGGACATGAACGGCGAGCAGAAAGGCTGGTTCAACGAACGCCTCAAAGAACACCTGAGCTGGCACTGCAGCACGCAATTGCCAGAGTATCTGGACTGGCTCGACCGCCTGCAAACGATGGTTGAAAACAATCAGGTGACCGACACAGCGCTGCAGACACGCACGGAAGAAGCCAAGCAGGCGATTGATCAAACCGCACGGGAAATCACTCCGTCAGCCATCGAGTTGCTGCAAGGCTTGGATGACAAACAGGTCGCGGAAATGAACGACGCATTTGCCAAGGATTTGCGTAAACGCCAGCGGGAATATTTGAACCCGCCGCTTGCCCAGCAGATCGCCGAACGCGGCGCACGCATGGTCAAACGCCTCAACGACTGGCTCGGGCCATTGAGCGTCACTCAAGAACAGCGGGTAATGGCGTGGTCGACCGCGCTGGGCGACCAGAACACCCAATGGATCGCCAACCGCGCACATTGGCAGCAGCAGTTCAGTAACGCCGTTGCCCAGCGTAAAAGTACCGAATTCCCACAGCGAATCGAGACACTTCTGGTCAACCGCGAGCGTTTATGGACAACGGATTACCAGAAGGCCTATGCGAACACCGAAGCGCAAGCGCGCTCGCTGGCGGTGGATCTGATGGCCGAGAGCACACCGCAGCAGCGTCAGCGGTTGCTCAAGAAAATCGAAGGGGTGCGTAAAGACTTCAATGACCTCAAATGCCTCAAGGCCACACAAAAACCTTGAATCAGACCACAAACCAATGTGGGAGCGAGCAAGCCCGCTCCCACAAAGGCTATCAGGCAATCTGCGCCTTGGAAGCCACTTCATCAAACGTCGCTTCATCCAGCGCATCTCCCTGCTCGTCCAGCACCTGCCGCGGATGATCATTTCCGGGAATGCTGCTGTCGATCAGGCTCAGCAGGCTTGATCCGCGTGGCGTCAGAATGAAATTGCTGCCGGTACTGCCCATATGATCCGGGCGCGGTTCGATAAATCCACGATCAAGCAACAAGCCTTCATATTCGCAGGCCACCGTTTTCAGGTGATCCAGATTCTCGATCGGCTCGCCTGCACTGGCTTTCTCGGCCGCATAGTCCTCGGCGTATTTTCGAGGGGCGAAACTTTCGCCAGCACTGTTCTGCACTTCATGCAGCAAGCGTTCAATCAAATCCCAGTTATAAGTCGTCATCCTGATTCAACCTCCGGTGCGCGTGATTTGGGGCGCTGTCATAGCTTGTGACCCGGACACACCGCAGCCGTTCAGCCGCATTTTCCGCGGCGACCGACCGGCGGTCTGTCGAATTGATCGAGGGTTAAACGACTAGTCTGACAAAGACGGTTTCAACCCCCGCAGGAGAAATCATCATGAACGTTGAGAATCATCCGGTGGTATCGCGCGAAGAATGGCTCGCTGCGCGCAAACAACATCTGGCCGAAGAAAAAGCCTTCACCCGCGAGCGCGACCGCTTGAGCGCCAAACGCCGCGCATTGCCTTGGATCAAAGTCGACAAGGACTACCGCTTCCACGGCCCGAACGGCGAGGTGAAACTGACTGACCTGTTTGGCAAACACAGCCAGTTGATCGTTTACCACTTCATGTTTGCCAAGGACTGGGAGGAAGGCTGTCAGGGGTGTTCGTTTCTGTCCGACCACATCGACGGTGCCAATCTGCATCTGGCGCATCACGATATTGCCGTGGTCGCGGTTTCCCACGCACCGTTCGAGCAGTTTCAGGCCTTCAAACAGCGCATGGGCTGGAGATTCGACTGGGTGTCGTCAGACGGTTGCGATTTCAACTATGACTTTGGCGTGTGTGCGCGCGCTGAAGATGTCGCTGCAGGAAAGGCTACGTATAACTACGAAAAGACTGACAGTGCCGAGGAAGAAATGCCCGGCCTGAGCGTGTTTTATCGTGATGCAAAAGGAGACATTTTCCACACCTACTCAACCTATGCCCGCGGTCTGGACATGCTGGTCGGTGCCTACAACTACCTCGACCTCACGCCCAAGGGCAGGAATGAGGACGAGATCATGGAGTGGGTGCGGCATCATGATCGGTATGAGTCGGCAATCAAGTCTGAATGCTGTCATGGGAAAGAAGGTTGAACAAAGTAGCCAAAGCGGGGGCCCATGGCCATCCGCTGTTTACTTAGAGAACGGGGCAGATTTGTTATCTGAATTGCTAATCGCTACGGCTCTGCAAGAGCGCCATTCTGATCATCGAAGATAGCAGCGATCTCAAAATAGTGACCATCCAACAGATAATTTCGACCCGATCAAGTCAATGGGTTCAGCACGTTTGTTGCGCTGAACTTTATCCCTGAAAAGCTCCTCAACCGGTTAACCCGCCTTAACCGGAACGAAGGCCTACCCCATGAAAACCCTGATCAAGCTCACCCTCGCCGCCACGCTCGCCTGCGCCCTGCCCGTCTGGGCTTGCACGCCGGAAGAAGCCACCGCCAAACGCGAACAACTGGCCAAGGAAGTTGCGAAGCTCACGCAGCAGAATCCGACCAAAGCCAAAGAAATGAACGACGAGCTACAGAAAATGGACCTGGGCACGGCCAGTGCGGATCTGCCAGACAAATGTCAGTTGATCGATCAGCGCTTGAAAGAGCTGGATTCGGCCGAGAAGAAAACCGAGGGTTAATCACCGCAGAATCAAAAGATCGCAGCCTTCGGCAGCGCCTACACCGCCCCCTGTAGTAGCTGCCGAAGGCTGCGATCTTTTGACTCTAAAAATGCACCAATGCATTTTTTACTTGCACAAACGCATACATGGACTAAGGTTACCTCGAGCAAGGAGATCGGCACCGTTCATCGCAGATGAAAACCTTTAACCACCGATCGCTCGGCAACACCGCTACAACCACACAAGCTGGACGCTTGTTTTCACTCATGGAGGATTGAAAAATGTTAACCAATGAAGCAACCCGATTCACCGGCGAGACCCTGCCAAGGTGCTTGATCGGCCATCTGCTCGACCCGCAACTGGTCGAGGTTGAGGCCGCTGAACACGCCAATGCCCTGGCTGCCAGCAGCCTCAATTTCAGCATGCAGAAACAAACCCAGACCAACTGGTGCTGGGCGGCCGTTTCCGCTTCGGTCGGCAACTATTACGGCACCGGGTCCTGGACCCAGTGCGGTGTGGCCAGTTCGGAACTGAATCGCAACTGCTGCAATCAGCCGGGGCCGTGCAACGTTTACGGCTATCTGGATTCCGCCCTGCGCACCACGCGCAGTTACAACGGCATGAATCAGGGTTCGCTGCAGATGTCGGCCATCCAGAACCAGATCAACATGGGCCGTCCGGTCGGCCTGCGCTGTGCCTGGTACGGCGGAGGTGCGCACTTCCTGACGATCTATGGCACCAACGGCAACTACGTGCTGGTCGCCGACTCGATCTATGGCTATTCGACCCGTGCGTTGAACGCTTTCCCCGGTTCGTATAACGGCGGCGGCAACTGGACCCACACTTACTTCACCGCCAAAAACTAGGAGGGCGACATCATGCAACTGACTTATCCAAAGGCGCCTTCCAACGGCGTTCAGACACTGCGTCCGGCGCTGCAAGCCGCACTGCAAAACCAAGGCTTCGGCGCCAATCGCCAGTTTGCCAATGCAGCACCTGCGAAAATCAGCCTCAGCGAAGCCTATCGCGGCTACTCATTGAGTCTGGATGACCTGAGCACCGGCAAAGGGCTGAAAGACGCCAAGGTGGGCGACTGGCATTACTTGGTGTTCGCCGATGGCGTGACGATTGCCGATGCGCAACTGGCCGATGTACGCGGTCACGTCGAGTTCGCCTCGTTGAACCACGGGACGCTCGCCGCCGCGACTGTCGGAGCGCTGAAACTGGCCGAACAGTCACCACAACTGCAGGGTAAAACCGTTGAGCTGCGGGTGTTGTTTGTTTCAGCGCTGCACGTTGTGGCGATCTGGCTGCACGCCGACGGTGAAGATGTGCTGATTCCAATCGATCCAACGCCCAAAGAACTGGCGGGCACCCGGTTGTACAGCGAGGCGGCGCTGCTCGCCCAGCTGAAGCCGGCCGCTGACACGGCAAAGCAACGTTTTGATGCCGACACCAGCGGGCAGCTCGGGAGCTGACAAATCCCGGCCGTAAAAATGTATGGTCAGCCCATCTCCTGCAACCTCATGGGCTGTTTTCGGTAAAGCTGGCTTGCGCTAATGTATCCGGGCTCATTGTGAGCGTTGCTGCAACAACGCTCGACCCTCGATGAGTAGCC
>NZ_CAXAPL010000059.1:0-26829 GCF_963970845.1 Pseudomonas sp. RA_105y_Pfl2_P56 | reverse complement strand
CCAGTGGTTTTACCCACTTCGATGGTGATGTTTTGACCGTTGGCCAGAGTTACCACGACTGGCGAACCCGTGACCGGGGCGCCCACGGTTGCGGTGTAAGTAACGGTGCCACCCTCGGCCACGGAAGCATCGGCCGTCAGTTTGACGGTCGACGTGTCGATGGTGTCGGTCACTTCAGTCACGGCCGGAACAGTGCTTGGCACCAGGTTCTCGAAGTTGCCGCCCGTGGCAGTCGAAATGGTTGCTTCGACTTTGCCGGCGTCTTTATAGACGTCATCGGCAGGCGCTGGAACAGTCACAGTGCCGGTGGTTTTGCCAGCTTCGATGGTGATCACTGCGCTGTTCGACAGGGTCACAGTCACTGGCGAACCCGCGGCGTTGGTCAGGGTCGCGGTGTAGACAATCGAACCGCCCTCGGCGACCGAGTCGGTGGCGCTCAGCGTCAGGTTAGTGGTGTCGACGGTGTCAGTCACGGTGGTGCTGACTGGTGTTTTGTCGGCTACGAGGTTTTCGTAGTTGCCGCCGGTTACACCAGTGATCGAGGTGGTCAGCGGTGCCTGACCAACCAATGCGTCGTTAGGCGCGGTGGTGGTCACGGTGCCAGTGGTTTTACCCACTTCGATGGTGATGTTTTGACCGTTGGCCAGAGTTACCACGACTGGCGAACCCGTGACCGGGGCGCCCACGGTTGCGGTGTAAGTAACGGTGCCACCCTCGGCCACGGAAGTATCAGCCGTCAGTTTGACGGTCGAAGTGTCGATGGTGTCGGTCACTTCAGTCACGGCCGGAACAGTGCTTGGCACCAGGTTCTCGAAGTTGCCGCCAGTCGCGGTGGAAATGGTTGCTTCGACTTTGCTGGCATCTTTGTAAACGTCATCGGCCGGCGCTGGAACAGTCACAGTGCCTGTGGTTTTGCCGGCTTCGATGGTAATCACTGCGCCGTTCGACAAGGTCACAGTCACTGGCGAGCCAGCAGCGTTGGTCAGGGTCGCGGTGTAAACGATCGAACCACCCTCGGCCACCGAGCCAGTGGCACTCAGCGACAGATTGGTGGTATCGATCGAGTCGGTAATGGTGGTGGTCGCTGGCGTGGTGTTCGGCACCAGGTTTTCAAAGTTGCCACCGGTAGCGCCGGTAATTGTGGTGCTGACGGTGCTGCCATTGTTGTAGACGTCGTTTGGCGCGGTCGGCACGTCTACGGTGCCGGTCGTTTTGCCGGCCTCAATGGTGATGGTCGACCCGTTCGACAGGGTGACGGTCACCGGGGTTTGCGCCGGGTTGGTCAGGGTCGCGGTGTAGGTGATCTGGCCACCCTCGACGACGGTGCCGGTCGCGGTGAGGCTCACGCTGGTGGTGTCGATCGAATCGGTGACGGTGGTAGTCGCTGGCGTGGTGTTCGGCACCAGGTTTTCAAAGTTGCCACCGGTAGCGCCGGTAATTGTGGTGCTGACGGTGCTGCCATTGTTGTAAACGTCGTTGGCTGCGGTCGGCACGTCTACGGTGCCGGTCGTTTTGCCGGCCTCAATGGTGATGGTCGAGCCGTTCGACAGGGTGACGGTCACCGGGGTTTGCGCCGGGTTGGTCAGGGTCGCGGTGTAGGTGATCTGGCCACCCTCGACGACGGTGCCGGTCGCGGTGAGGCTCACGCTGGTGGTGTCGATCGAATCGGTGACGGTGGTGGTCGCTGGCGTGGTGTTCGGCACCAGGTTTTCAAAGTTGCCACCGGTAGCGCCGGTAATTGTGGTGCTGACGGTGGTGCCATTGTTGTAGACGTCGTTTGGCGCGGTCGGCACGTTGACGGTGCCGGTCGTCTGGCCCGCGCCAATGGTGATGGTCGAGCCGTTCGACAGGGTGACGGTCACCGGGGTTTGCGCCGGGTTGGTCAGGGTCGCGGTGTAGGTGATCTGGCCACCCTCGACCACGGTACCGGTCGCGGTCAGGGTCAGGCCGGTGGTGTCGATCGAATCGGTGATGGTGGTCACCGCCGGTGTCGGGTTCGGCACCAGGTTTTCGAAGTTGCCGCCCGTGGCACCGGTGATGGTCGTGGTGACGGTGCTGCCGTTGTTGTACACGTCGTTGGCCGGGGTCGGCACGTTGACGGTGCCGGTCGTCTGGCCCGCGCCAATGGTGATGGTCGACCCGTTCGACAGGGTGACGGTCACCGGGGTTTGCGCCGGATTGGTCAGGGTCGCGGTGTAGGTGATCTGACCGCCCTCGGTGACGCTCGATCCCGCCGTCAGGGTGACGGTGGTGGTGTCGATGGTGTCGGTGACCTGGGTGGTGGCCGGGGTGGTCGGCGGGGTCACGGTGATGCCGTTACCGCCAGTGGTGCCGGTGACGGTCACGTCGATCTGGGTCGGGTCGTTATAAACGGTGTCGTTCGGCGCCAGCGGCACGTTGACGGTGCCAGTGGTCGAGCCGGCCGGGATCACGATCACTGCGCCGTTGGACAGGGTGATGGTCAGGTCCGTCAGCGGCGCCTGAGTCAGGGTCGCGGTGTACACCAGCACGCCGCCGGCTTCGGTGATGGTCGGCGTGGCGCTGAGGCTCAGGGTCGATTCACGCAGAGCGTTGTTGGTGGTGTCGGTGGTCTGGCCGCCGGTGATGTTCTGAGCCGCTTGCGCAGCCGAATCGATGCCCGCTGTCGGGAAACCAATGGTCGGGTCAACGCTGCCGGCCGTGGCATCAAGCAGCACGAAGCTGTGACCACCACCGGCGGCACCGCCCGTACCCGCGGCAGTGGCGCCGGCTGCGGTGGCTTCCAGCGCGGTGGTCGGGTCGACACCGGCGGCGATGGCTTGTTGCAGTTCTTCTACTGATGGCGCGGCCTGTGCGGTGGCTTCGGCCAGGTCAGTGCTGGAGTCGGGCGCGCTGGCGCTCCATTGAGTGTCGCGACCCAGATCGAGGGTGCGGCCATCAGCCAGTTCTAGCGACACGGCGCCGGAGAGGCCGGTGTCGATCTGGTCGCCGACAAACAGGCGGTCGCCTTCAACGAGTACGCGGCGTACGCCTTCCGGCGACACCACGAAAACCTGACCGACAATGCTTTTGACGATGGCAACAACACTGCTCATTGAAGACTCTCCGGGGTGTCACGTTCAGTTGACTTCCATAGACCTGATGGCGTCTGCGCCATTTCAGTCTGGACGTACTTTAAAAATTTGCGAAACAAGTTTGACGCATGATCTTGTCAATAATTTGGCTATATTCTTTCGCGATTAACTTTATGCCAAACTATTGACCTTCTGGGTGCCATCCTAAACAATCGCCCCACTAATGTCACATTGATATTTCCGCGGCGACCTGTCCTTCAGCGTGTGATCCAGTTCCTATTTTGAACTTTCCGACATACGGTCATTCCGGTTGCCAATCATCCGACGCAGCACCACGTTTTGCTGTGATTCAAGACAAGAAGTTCTGGGAAATCTTTATCATGCGTTTGCATCTGCTCAAGGCCCTACCGTTCGCCCTCGCCGCATCGTTCGTACAAGCACAATCGCTACCGCAAGCCATGCAACAGGCGCTGGATGTCCATCCGGAAATCCAGGCAGGGGTCAACAGTCGTTTGGCCGCGGATTATCAATTAAAGGCAGCCAAAGGTGGATACCTGCCGAAGGTCGATCTGCTCGGCGGTTATGGTCGTGAAGGCACCGACAGCGTGACCACGCGAGCCAACGGTGGTGGCAATCACTGGGAAACCCTGAACCGCAGCGAGTCAAGTTTACGTCTCTCGCAAATGGTCTTCGACGGTTTCGCGACGTCCAGCGAAGTCGGGCGTCAACAAGCCACCGTCAACTCGCGCGCCTACTCGTTGCTTGGCACGTCCGAGCGCACCGCGCTGACGGTGGCCCAGGTGTATCTGGACGTGCTGACCCGCCGCGAATTCGTGCGTCTGGCCGAGGAAAACCTCAAGAGCCATCAGCGCATCTATGACCAGATTCAACTGCGCACCCAGCGCGGTGTCGGCAGCGGTGCCGATCTTGATCAAGCCGAGGCGCGGATGGCTCAGGCCCGCAACAACCTGATCACCGAGCAAACCAACCTCGCCGACTCTGAAACCAACTTCCTCAGCGCTGTCGGCCAGATGCCCGATCAGTTGGAGCGTCCGGCGCCGTTCATGGCGATGATGCCGGCCAACCTCAATGAAGCCCGCACGCAGATGCTGGAAAACAGCCCGATCCTGCGCTCGGCCGAGTCCGATATTGCGGCTGCCGAGAAACAGTACGAAGCCGCCAAGTCGACCTTCTACCCACGCTTCGACGCCGAGTTGGGCCGCACCGCCGACAACGACCTCGACGGCCAGAACGGTCACAACAACGAATGGCAGGCCATGCTGCGCATGCGCTTCAACCTGTATTCGGGTGGCAGCAACAAGGCTGACCTGGAATCCAAGTCGTACCTGTCGAACCAGGCGCTGGACATCCGCAACAACGCCTTGCGTCAATTGAATGAAGAACTGGGCCTGGCCTGGAACGCCCTCAACAACGCCAATGCTCAGGTGCCGATCGCTCAGCAGTACGTCGATCACAGCATGGCGGTGCGTACCGCTTACCAGCGTCAGTTCAGCCTCGGCGAGCGCACGCTGCTTGACTTGCTCGACAGCGAAAACGAGTTGTTCACCGCTTCGCGGCGTCTGGCTGAAATCAAAAACATTCAGTTATTTACTCAATACCGAATCAAGGCGACCATGGGCGAGTTGCTCAGAAGCCAGGGAGTGGTCGCACCGTTGGCATCCGTTGTGCAAAACGACGTGAAGCCCAAGGTGCAGTTACCTGGGATGAATTGAGTTATCCCTTTTAAACAGTCAAAGAGTGTCGAGCGTGGAATCAGAAGTCAGTCGAGTTCATCTCAGTCATGATCCACGCGCGTTGCACGACGATCCGTTGCTGGATGGTCTGCTCGCCCTTTGCATGCTGCACCAGAAACCTGCCAGCGCGGCGATGCTGACCACCGGCCTGCCGCTGCCCAAACAACGTTTGAGTGTCGAGTTGCTGCCCCGCGCGGCGGCTCGCGCCGGCCTGCAGGGTCGAGTGCTGCAGCGCAAACTGGAAGAGATTCCGGCGATCGCCATGCCGGCGTTGTTGTTGCTCAAGGATGGCCGCAGTGCCGTCATGCTCGGCTGGCAAGGTGAAAATGAAGCGCGGGTGCTGCTCAGCGAAAGCGATGGTGGCGAGTCCGTGGTCAGTCGTGAACTGCTCGCCGACGATTACACCGGCAAAGTCTTCTTCGCCCAACCCCAACATAAATTCGACGTCAACCACGGCACGCTGATCCCGCGTGCACGCTCGTGGTTCCGTGACACCCTCAAGCGTTCGCGCTGGCTGTATGCCGACGCCATTGCCGCCAGTTTCCTGATCAATATCATCGCCATGGCCGCGCCGCTGTTCGTGATGAACGTCTACGACCGCGTGGTGCCGAACCAGGCTGAGGCCACCCTGTGGGTGCTCGCACTGGGTATCACCGGCGCCTACATGTTCGATCTGATTCTCAAGAGCCTGCGCAGCCTGTGTCTGGATCTGGCCGGCAAGAAAACCGACCTGATCATCTCTGCGACGCTGTTCGAGCGCATCGTCGGCATGGCCATGAAGCATCGGCCGGCGCGGGTCGGCAGCTTCGCGCAGAACATCCATGAGTTTCAGAGCCTGCGTGACTTCCTGGCCTCGCTGACCCTGACCAGCCTGATCGATCTGCCGTTCACCATCCTGATCTTCATTGTCATCGCCATTCTTGGCGGGCATCTGGTGTGGATTCCGGTGCTGGCGTTCCCGATTGCCCTGGCCATCGGCTACGCGTTGCAGAAGCCGCTGGTGGCCACCATGGAACGCACCATGGCCCTCGGCGCCGAGCGTCAGTCGAGCCTGATCGAAACCCTCGCCGGCCTAGACGCGGTCAAGGTCAACAACGCCGAAAGCGAACGCCAATACCAGTGGGAACAGACCATTGGCACCCTCAGCCGCCTCGAACTGCGGGTGAAAATGCTTTCCGGCCTGGCGATGAACATCACCCTGCTGATCCAGCAACTGGCCGGGGTGATCATGATCGTCTTCGGCGTGTACCAGATCATCGCCGGCAACCTCAGCATGGGCGGTCTGATTGCGTGCTACATGCTCAGCGGTCGCGCACTGAGCCCGCTGGCGTCGCTGTCCGGCCTGCTGACGCGCTACCAGCAAGCGCGAGTGACCATGACCTCGGTCGACCAGATGATGGAGCTGCCGCAGGAACGCAATTTCGAAGAGCGCCCGCTGAGCCGCAAGGTTCTGCAAGGTGCCATCGAATGCCGCCAGCTCAACTTCACCTACCCGGAACAACAGAACCCGGCGCTGAAGAACATCAACCTGGTGATCCGTCCCGGCGAGAAGATCGGCATCATCGGTCGCAGCGGCTCTGGCAAAAGCTCCCTCGCCAAGCTGCTGGTGGGCCTGTATCAACCGGACGACGGCGCGTTGCTGGTCGACGGTGTGGACATCCGTCAGATCGACGTCAGCGAGTTGCGCTACAACATCGGCTATGTGCCGCAAGACATTCAACTGCTGGCCGGCACCCTGCGTGACAACCTGGTGTCCGGCGCGCGTTATGTAGAGGACGAACTCGTCCTGCAGGCCGCCGAACTGGCCGGCGTCCACGAATTCGCCCGTTTGCACCCGCAAGGTTATGAGCTGCAAGTGGGCGAGCGCGGGCAGAACCTGTCCGGCGGCCAGCGCCAGAATGTCGCCCTGGCCCGGGCATTGTTGCTCAATCCGCCGATTCTGCTGATGGACGAACCGACCAGCGCCATGGACAACACCGGCGAAGAACGCCTCAAGCAACGCCTCGCGGCGGTGATCGAAAACAAGACCGTGGTGCTGGTGACGCACCGGGCGTCGCTGCTGTCGCTGGTGGATCGCCTGCTGGTGGTCGACCGCGGACAGATTCTCGCCGATGGCCCGAAAGCCGCCGTGATGGAAGCGTTGAAGAAGGGGCAGATCAGTGTTGCTTAAGTCGGGTATCAAGGAGTCGATCCGTCGCTACTTCAAGGGTTCTGCCTCGCTGCAGGGCCAGCCACTGCCAGAGGTCAACAAAGCGCTGATCGAAGACGCCCCGCGCGTCGTTCGTCTGACGATATGGGCGATCATTGGCTTTTTCGTGTTCCTCATGCTCTGGGCCAATTTCGCCGTGATCGACGAAGTGACCAAAGGCGAGGGCAAGGCTATTCCGTCTTCGAAGATCCAGAAAATCCAGAACCTTGAGGGCGGCATCGTTACTGAGCTCTACGTCAAGGAAGGCCAGATCGTCGAGGCCGGTGCGCCGCTGATTCGCCTGGACGACACGCGATTTGCCTCCAACGTTGGCGAAACCGAGGCCGACAGGCTGTCGATGGTGCTGCGGGTCGAGCGTCTGAGTGCCGAGGTCGATGACCGACCGCTGAACTTCCCCGAGGACGTGCTCAAAGCTGTTCCGGGCCAGGCCAAAAGCGAAGAATCGCTGTACATCAGCCGTCGCCAGCAGCTGCACGACGAGATCGGCGGTTTGCAGGAGCAGTTGATCCAGCGTCAGCAAGAGCTGCGCGAGTTCACCTCCAAGCAGGCGCAGTACCGCCAGCAACTCGGTTTGCAGCGTCAGGAAATCAACATGTCCGAGCCGCTGGTGGCGCAGGGCGCGGTTTCCCCGGTTGAAGTGCTGCGGCTCAAGCGTGCCGAAGTCGAAACCCGTGGTCAGCTCGATGCCACTACGCTGGCCATCCCGCGCGCCGAATCGGCGATCAAGGAAGTGCAGCGCAAGATCGACGAGACGCGTGGCAAGTTCCGCAGCGAAGCGCTCACTCAACTCAACGAAGCGCGCACTGACCTGAACAAGGCCAAGGCCACCGGCAAGGCGCTGGAAGACCGCGTCAGCCGGACACTGGTCACGTCGCCGGTGCGCGGCATCGTCAACAAGTTACTGGTCAACACCATCGGCGGCGTGATCCAGCCGGGCAGCGACATGGTGGAAATCGTACCGTTGGACGACACGTTGCTGGTCGAAGCCAAGATCCGCCCGCAAGACATCGCGTTCCTGCATCCAGGGCAGGAAGCGACGGTGAAATTCACCGCGTATGACTACACCATTTATGGTGGGCTCAAAGCCAAGCTTGAGCAGATTGGCGCAGACACCATTACCGACGAAGACAAGAAAACCACGTATTACGTGATCAAGTTGCGCACCGATCGCAGCCACTTGGGCACCGATGAGAAGCCGTTGCTGATCATCCCGGGGATGGTGGCCTCGGTGGATATCATCACCGGCAAGAAGTCGGTGTTGAGCTATCTGCTCAAACCGATCATTCGGGCGCGTGCTGAGGCGTTGCACGAGCGCTAGATCTTCAGTGGCCTCATCGCGGGCAAGCCCGCTCCCACATTGAAATGCATTCCAGTGTGGGA
Source organism: Pseudomonas sp. RA_105y_Pfl2_P56 (assembly GCF_963970845.1). Taxonomy (NCBI): domain Bacteria; kingdom Pseudomonadati; phylum Pseudomonadota; class Gammaproteobacteria; order Pseudomonadales; family Pseudomonadaceae; genus Pseudomonas; species Pseudomonas sp. RA_105y_Pfl2_P56. The sequence continues at coordinate 18,433 of NZ_CAXAPL010000059.1, read as the reverse complement.
GCGGGCTTGCTCGCGAAGAGGCCACTTGCAGCGCCTGATATCCACAGTCGTAATTGCCGCTGGCCTTACCGCCTGCACCGTGGGCCCTGACTTCCAAAAGCCGGTAGCCACGCAGATCGCCGATTGGGCCAAACCCGCCAAATCAGCCCCCGGTCAAGCGGTCAGCGAATCCCTGAACGAACGCTGGTGGGAAGTCTTCCACGACCCGCAACTCTCGGCCCTGACCCAGCGCGCCGTGCACAATAACCTCGACCTGCAACTGGCCAGCAGCCGGCTGCATCAAAGTCGCGCCGCACGCCGGGTGATCGGCGCCGACCGCTACCCCAATACCGCCGCTACCGCTGGCTATGGGCGCGAACGCAACAGTGCCAAGGGGCTGAGCGACCCATCCGGACACAACGGCGATTCGGCCTTCAACCTGTGGGACGCCGGTTTCTCCGCGTCATGGGAACTGGATGTCTGGGGCCGCGTGCGCCGGGAAACCGAAGCCGCCGACGCCAATCTGGAAGTCGCCGAAGCCGCCGCACAAGTCGCGGCCATCGAATCGCGGCTGCCGGCACTGGAGCAGCGCCAATCGCAACTGATCAACGCGATCAGCCTGTTGCTGGAACTGACCGCCTATAACGCCAGCCAGCGCCGCGCAGGCCGCCTCGCCGAAGCCGTGCGCCAGAACCAGATCGCCCTGCGCACCGCACAACGGCAATACGTCGAAGGCGTGGTCGACTTCGTCAACGTCCTTACCGTGCAGAGCGCGTTGCTCGCGACTCAGGAGCAGTGGGTGGAGAGTTCGACCGCGGTGTCGCTGGCGATGGTCGGGTTGTACCGGGCGTTGGGTGGGGGATGGGAGTCGGTGTATCCGGTCGACAAGATGGCGCAACGCTGAGGATGTCGCAAAAAAGGATCAAATCGACGAATTCGATGTGATGTGCAGGCTGCCGAGTAGATCGTCAGCAGAAGGTGTCACAGGTTGAAGCGGACTTCGGGTGCTCAACCTGCGAAATTTTCGATGTTGATTTGCCCTTCGGGAAACGTTGCGATGATTTCAAGTTCGCCGCCCATCGCATGGATATAGTTGCGCAATGTTTCTAGATGCTCAGCGTACAGCCGATCGGTTGATCGGCGAGCGGGACATTGACTTCATGCCAGCGGTCCTGACCGGTTTTGTCTCCACCGATCAATAGTACTGCGCAACGTCTTGGATCAAACGCATCAAGAATGCGATACGGCCGTCCGGCATGTTGAACTCGCAGTTCTCGTAAATGGCCGTGCCGCGCTCCGTTGATCGCATTACTGTGCGGAAAGCGTAAACCCGGTCCGAATTGACCCAGCAGTTTGACGCTTGCAGCCACACAACTCTGCTCGTTTTCAGTCAGGTCTTCCCACCAGTCGCCGAACTGGTCGGTGTATTCGATATCTCACTTCATGGGAGGCGAATATGGGCGCTATGAAATATTCCATCAGGGTTATATTTTCGATGGGCTGACCTGAGCACTTGCGATCTGCTTAAACCAAAGACAAAGGCGCAATGCTGGCCTTTCGCTTGACGCTAACCCTCGCTGTCGTAGACTCCGCACATCCGTCAGGGAGTAGCGGTTATGCAGCGTTTTCGTGGTTGGGTTTTTGGATTGACCTTTGTAACGTGTGCCGTTCAGGCGCAAACGCCCGGGCTAGACGATCCGCTGCTCGATAGCCCAGCGGCCGGGGCGGGTACCGCGAGCAGTGAGGCGCGGGGTGTGCTTCGCGCTCGGGATCAGGCGATTCTGGCCAGTGAGCTGTCCGGGCGGATTGTCGAGTTGCCGTTCAGTGAGGGCGAGTCGTTCAAGAAGGGCGACGTGCTGGCCCGGTTCGATTGCTCGGCCTATCAGGCGCAACTCAATGCTGCGCAAGCGGCCAGCCGTGGCGCCGGTGAAGAATTGGCGCACAACAAACAATTGGCCGCGCTCAATTCCGTCGGGCGTTTCGAAGTGGCGCGGGCGCAGGCCAAGGTCAGCGAAACCCAGGCGCAATCTCAGGTTTATCAGGTGCAGGTCAAACGCTGCAGCGTGATTGCGCCATTTGACGGGCAAGTGGTGGAGCGCAAGGTCAAGCGCTATGAGAGCGTGTCGGCCGGCGCGCCGCTGCTGGATGTGGTCGATAACCGCACACTGGAAATCCATCTGTTGGTCCCGTCGCGCTGGATGGCCAAACTCAAGCCTGGCCAGACGTTTTCCTTTGTTCCCGATGAAACCGGTCAACCGCTCGAGGCCACGGTCAAACGCCTCGGCGCGCGAATCGATGAGGGCAGTCAGACCTTGTTGCTGGTCGCCTCTCTCCCCGAAGCCAAAGGCTTGCTGGCCGGCATGAGCGGTACGGCGCATTTTGCGGAGCTCAATTGAACGCCCCGGTCAGCGGCGGTGCCGAGCAGGTCTTTGCGCGGTTTCTCGACCTCGAACGCCAGACCCGCACGGCCCGCGACGCGTCCCAACTGGCCTACAGCCTGGTCAATGACGGCCAGTCGCTGTTCGGTTTTCGCCATGCCGCGTTGTTGATCGCAGGCAAGGTGCAAGCGGTGACCGGCGTCAGCGCGGTGGAGCCCAATGCGCCGTTCGTGGCGTTTGTCGAGCAAGCCGTGGCGCAGTTGTTCAAGCAGGATGTGCTGCAGCAGGCGCTGGTGATTGCGCCGCAGTCGCTCGGCGAATCGATCCAGGCCGATTGGCGCAGTTTGTCCGCCGCACAAGTGTTCTGGCTGCCGTTGATTGATCGGGATGGACAGGTGTTCGGCGGTTTGTGGCTGGCCCGCGATGTGCCGTGGAATCCTTCCGAACAAGTTTTGCTCTCGCAACTGGGCGACACCTACAGCCACGCCTGGCTGGCGCTGCAGCCACGCAAACCCTGGCGGTTGCGCTGGACGCGTAAACGTCAGGTGGCACTGGTCGCGGCACTGTTGCTCGGGTTGTTGATTCCGGTGCGTCAATCGGTGCTGGCACCGGCCGAAGTGGTGCCGCTGGGCGGCCGTGTGGTGGCGGCGCCGCTGGACGGGGTGATCGCCGAGTTTCTGGTCAAACCCAATCAAACGGTGAAAACCGGCGAACTGTTGCTGCGCTTCGAAAACACCACCCTCACGGCTCAGGCCGATGTGGCCGAACGGGCATTGGATGTGGCCGAGGCCGAACTCAAATCCAATTCCCAACGCTCGTTCACCGATGCCGAGTCCAACTCGCGGATCGACTTGCTGGCCGCGCGCGTCGAGCAAAAACGCGCCGAACGCGACTACGCCCGCGAGTTGCTCAACCGCAGCGAAGTGCGTGCCGAACGCGATGGTATCGCGGTGTTTGCCGATGCCGAACGCTTGACCGGCAAACCCGTGCAGACCGGTGAACGGCTGATGGAAATTGCCGACCCGAACCAGGCCGAACTGCGTATCGAACTGGCGGTGGGCGACGCGATATCGTTAGCGCCCGGTGCCGAGATCGCGTTGTTTCTCGACAGCGATCCCTTGAAGCGCCACCACGCGACGCTGGAGCGCTCGGCCTACGAGGCACAACCGACCGCTGGCGGGCAACTGGCGTATCGGCTCGACGCCAATTTCGTCGACGCACCGCCGCGCATCGGCCTGCGCGGTACGGCGAAAATATTCGGTGACCGTGCGCCGCTGGCGCTGTACCTGTTGCGTCGTCCATTGGCCGGTCTGCGCCAGAGCGTGGGCCTGTAAATGAACCTGCCGAGCCTGCGTGCCGACCTGCAACTGTCGCCCGCAGCGCCAGCATTGGACGGCTCGCCACGCTGGACCCTGGCCGACCCGGTGCGCGGGCGTTATTTCAAACTGGGCGCGGCCGCGATGCGCCTGTTGCGCCACTGGTCGCTGGGCGATGCCGAGCAGGTCCTGCGTGCGGCCAATCGTGAGCCGGGCCTGCCGCTGGACGGCACCGAGCTTGAGCAATTGCTGGAGTTTCTCCGTGGGCACGATCTGATCAGTGCCCTCGACGATCAACAGCGCGCCAGCTACCGGCTCAAGGCCCTGGCGCAGAAACAGAGCCTGTGGCAAATCCTTCTGCATCAGTACCTGTTTTTCCGTATACCGCTGTGGCGTCCTGACGCCTTTCTCAATCGCGCCTGGCCGTGGCTGGAACGCTTCGGCCCACGTGTGTTGCGCTACGGTTTGCCGGCGACGTTGGCGCTTGGGGTGTTTCTGGTCTCGCGGGACTGGCAGCGGTTTATCGGCACCTTTCCGCACCTGTTCAGCCTCGGCGGCGCATTGGCGTTCGGCGTGGCGCTGTTTTTTGCCAAGCTGTGTCACGAGTTCGGCCACGCGTTCATGGCCAAGCGCGCCGGGTGTCGGGTGCAGAGCATGGGCGTGGCGTTCATGGTGCTGCTGCCGATGTTCTACACCGATGTCAGCGATGCCTGGCGCGTCAATGATCGTCGCGCACGGTTGTTGATTGGCGCCGGTGGCGTGATGGCTGAGTTGCTGTTGGCGTGCATCGCGCTGCTGGCGTGGTCGTTCTTGCCTGATGGCCCGGGACGCACGGCGGCGTTCATGCTCGCCAGCGCCACCTGGATCACCACGCTGGTGGTCAATCTCAATCCCTTCATGCGTTTTGACGGCTACTTTCTGATCAGCGATTTGTGGCAGGTCGACAACCTTCAGGGCCGGGCGTTTGCCTTGTGTCGCTGGCGCTTGCGCGAGTTTTTGTTCGGTTATGGCGCACCCGCGCCGGAGCCTTGGTCGCCGAAAATGCAACGGCGTTTGCTGATCTGGGGGTATGGCTCGTGGTTATGGCGTGCGGCGTTGTTTTTCGGGATCGCGTTGGCGGTCTATCACCTGTTCTTCAAGGTGTTGGGGATCTTCCTGATGCTGGTGGAACTGGTGTGGTTCATCTTTCTGCCGATCATGCGTGAGTGGCGCCAGTGGTGGAGCCGCCGCGAGCAGGCGCATGGCCCGCGCGTGTTGCTTTTCAGTCCGGCATTGCTGGGGTTGTTGCTGGTGCTGGTGGTGCCTTGGCGCAGCGCTGTGGAACTGCCGACGATGTTGCAGGCCGGACGTGCAAGCGCTCTGTATGCACCCACCGCGGCGCGGGTCAAAGCGGTGAAAGTGCAGGACGGTCAGAAGGTGGCCCAAGGGGATGTGTTGATCGAGCTGGAATCCCCGGATCTCGATTCGAAGCGCGCCATCGTGCGGCGGGAAATCCAGATCCAGCAGTTGCTGATGCGCCGGCAGGCCGGCCGCAGTGAAACAGCGGCGGACGCCGGTGTCGTTGAACAAAAACTGGCCGAAGCAGTGGCCGAATACCGCGGGCTCACCGCCCGACGTGAACGCCTGTTGCTGCGTGCCCCGCACGCCGGATATGTGCGTGATTTGCTGCCGAACCTGAGCGTCGGGCGCTGGATTTCGAGCAAGGATGCACTGGCCCGGGTCGTCGAGGACGGCACACGCCTGCGCGGTTATCTGGCCGAAGCGCAGTTGTGGCGGGTCAAACCCGGCGCCAGCGGCCGGTTCATCGCCGACGACCCGATGCACCCGGCGCTCGCGGTGCAACTGGATGAAATCGACACCAACGGCGTGGCCTACGTCGATCAGGAAGCGCTGACGTCCGATCACCACGGGCCGATTGCTGTACGCCGCGATCAACAGCAACGGGCTGAACCGGTGCAGGCGCAATATGGCGCGCGCTTGAGTGTGCTCGATAGCGCGCCGACGCCGCCGCAACCGTTGCGCGGCGTGGTCGTGTTGCAGGGGCGCGGCGAGTCGTTGCTGGGTGTGGCATGGCGACGGATGGCGGCGCTGGGGGTCAGGGAAAGCGGTTTTTAACGGAGAGCGGCGATGATGGATAACGCAGCAGTGGCAGCAGAGGGATTGGTGGTGCGGCCTTCGCGGGCAACCGACGGGCCATTTCTGCAAAGCCTGTATCAAACGGCGCGGCCGGATCTGCAGTGGATCGACGGCGAGCCGGAACAGGTGCAGCAACTGGCCGCCCAGCAGTTTCAGGTGCAGGAGCAGGGCATGGGGGATCACTACCCCAACGCCATGCACTACGTGGTGGAAAAACTCGGCACGGCCATCGGTGCCTTGAGCACCGATTTCGGCGCCAACGAAATTCGCGTGTTGTATCTGGCGTTCATCCCGCCGGCGCGTGGCCAGGGTTTTGGCCGCGCCGTGCTGCAAGGCGTGCAGAAAGCCGCGCAGCAGATTCGCTGCCCGGTGGCGACGGTGGTCTGGCGCAGCAATCCCCAGGCACGCCGGCACTATCTGGCACTGGGATTTGCCGTGGAAGAAAGCAATCCGGCCGCCGAAAGACTTGTCTGGTATCCCCAATAAACCCCGTGCAGGAGCCGGGTCTTGAACGGCAATGTTCAAGCGACATTCCCGGACGCGGACCCAGGCTACACAACCTTGCGTGAGGCTCAGTGATTTCGCCGGTTTGCTGGACGCGCCCTAGCGCCACACCTTGTTGGGCATCCAGCAGGTCGTGATGCTCGGCGAACTGACCGTCAACCAAGCCCTCGACAACCTCGACCCTGCGGCCTGAAATCCAAATCCCCCGGTGGGAGCGGGCTTGCTCGCGACTGCGGTGTGTCAGTCAGGCGAATGTTGGCCGACAGATTGTGATCGCGAGCAGGGAATCAGTAGGTACAACTTGCTGGTTTCAGGCAAATACTCCGAATGCTTTCCTTCTTTTAAAGAAGGGTCGATGCTCTGATTTCTCTTGGATGAAATCAAAACGCTGATGGTGGCGAGCTCAACAACTTTTGCGTGAAACCTCTTCTCTAAAATCGGGTGATCCATGGATATGGAGAGCCACCGTTTAAAGTGTTCTTCCAGGGGGGGGGCGAGTCTTTTGTTAGCCACGTAGACAATCATGGCGGCATCTATCACGCCGATTAAAATTACTGCCCCCCATGCCCAGGTAAATAAAGTGCGTGTCATCTCCATGATTCGCAATACTCGTGAATTTCTTGCCCCAAATACTCTCCGCCCTCAGTCAGCACTGTTCCAGTTAATACGGATACTGTCGCTCCAACCACCAGCACACATACGAGTTTTCCGAGCCCCTTCAACTTTGTACATGGCTGAGCATGGGCGGCCCAAACTGGAGCCTCCCTTTTTGCACTGAAAACAGATTTCGCTCGGCGGTTAGTGTGGGGACGCTTGATGCAGTGCACTGCACTCAAGCGACAAGTGGCATGCAACGTCACGGGCTTATGTACATCTCTCCACCTCTCTGATTTCCTTGGCCTTGGAAATAGAGAATTCGCTTGGGAGTGTTACTGCGTTTTTGGCGGCTAGCACTTCGGCCATCACACTGACGGCGATCTCCGGCGGCGTCTTGCTTCCGATGTATATGCCGATCGGTCCATGCAAACGTTTCAGCGATCCCTCGGTCTCACCAAAATGCTCGATCAAACGACTCCGTCGGTTCTGGCTGTTGCGTCGCGAGCCGATGGCGCCGATGTAGAAGGCTGGACCTTGCAGGGCCTCCAGCAATGCCAGGTCGTCAAGCTTTGGATCATGACTAAGGGCGATGATGCAGGTGCGTAAGTCGGGCGCAAAGGCTCTGACCACGTCGTCTGGCATGTCCTGGATTCGAGTGATGTCCTGAACATTCCACATTTCTATGTATTGGGGCCGGGGATCGCAGATGGTTACCTGAAAGCCATTGAACTGGGCCATCACGGCAACGTACTCAGCTAACGCCCCCGCGCCGATCAGCAGCATCCGATAGCCTGGACCAAGTGTGTTGCTCATGTGTAGGCCATCAAAGGTGAATTGATCGGGCGTCGCTGTGCTGTGCAGATCTACTTTTCCAGTTCGCAGATCAAGTTGGCGCCGCACCAGTTGCCTCGCGTCGAGAAGTGCTAACAGTTGCTCAATGGCCTCGACGGCTGGCATGAATTCCAGAACCAATTCGAGCGTGCCTCCGCAAGGCAAGCCGAAACGGTGCGCCTCGTCTGCGCTCACGCCATAGCGAACCACATCGGGCAACCGCTCCGGTAAGCCTGCTGCGCCGTAAGCTGTGGTGTATCGGTGGATAAGGTCGTCTTCGATGCAGCCGCCGGAGACGCTGCCCACAACACGCCCATCGTTGCGCAGCGCCATCATCGAGCCAACCGGCCGTGGTGATGAGCCCCAGGTTCGTGCCACGCTTACCAGCAGCACGCGGTCGCCCGCAGCAAGCCAATCGCGGGCGGTACGCAGTACTAGCAGGTCAATGCTTTCCATCAAGCCTCCGCAGGGTCAGCGCATGTGCAAGATAATTGGCGTGGCGCTGGCCGGGTCGGTATGCGCGCGCAGTCGGGAGACCGCCTGCGCATCAACCTCGCCCCCCCGATTGCCCCAGGTCGTGCGGACAAAAGACAACACCTGCGCGATCTCTACGTCCGAGAGTTGTCCGCGAAAGGCAGGCATCCGGTACGCATCTGGAACCCCGGCCGTGACCACACGCATTGATCCGTTGAGGCTGATATTGATGGCTGAGTCAGGTGCCAACGTCAGTGCTGAAGTGGCCCCGGCCAGAGGCGGCATCCATGGCGCCTGTCCCTTCCCATCCTGCCCATGACAGGAGGCACAGCGCGTCTCGTAAAGGTGTCCCCCGGCGCTGACGAATTCCGAAGCAGCTGCCGCCTCGTATTGCCATGGCGCGCCATCGCGCTGTGGATCACCCGGCAAGGACTTGAGGTAGTGAGCGATAGCCGCTAGGTCGTCGTCGTTCAAGAATTGCGTGGAATTATTGAACGCCTCGGTCATCGAACCAAAAACCACCGCATGCTCATTGCGCCCGGTTTTCAGGAACTGCGCGATATCCGCTTCGCTCCAGCGCCCCAGCCCCGTGTTGGGGTCGTTGCGCAAGCTGGGGGCGTACCAGCCATCCAGCAGTGCGCCGGCCAGGAACTGGTCACCGGCATCACTCAACGCTTTTTCATTGAAAGCCGGGCCGCGTGGCGTATGGCAACTGCCGCAGTGGCCTGCGCCCTGGACCAAGTACGCGCCGCGATTCCACTGAGCGTCTCTGGCGGATTGTTCAACGAAGGTTGCAGCCTCAGTGAACAAGCTATTCCACAGCGAGATGGGCCAGCGCATGTTCAGCGGCCAGGGAATTTCGCTCGGTTTGTTGGGTTTTGCTGCCGGGCTGACGCCGTGCATGAAGAAGGCGTACAAGGCCCGCACATCCTCGTCTGTCAGCTTGGCGTACGAGGGGTAAGGCATCGCGGGGTAAAGCCGGCGCCCTTCAGGGGCAACACCTTGGCGAACGGCACGGTCGAAGTCAGCCAGGCTGTAGTGACCGATACCTGCCGCGCGGTCGGGGGTAATGTTGGTCGCGTAAATGGTCCCCAGTGGCGTAGCCATCGCCAGGCCTCCGGCGAATGGGGGACCCTCCGGCAAGCTGTGGCAAGCCACGCAGTCGCTAGACCGGGCCACATACTCGCCGCGCTGCACCAGTGCCGCGTCGCCTGTGGCAACACTGCCTGCGGCGTCGAGCGCCGACGCCGGCATCCGGGTGCCATACCAAACCAGCAGGACCAACGCGACGAGACCGACCAATGCCAGTGTGCCGGCAACTTTTTTGTAATGCCGTCTGCTCATGGACACGTCTCCCGTCAGGCTGGTTGGCTAAAGGTGTAGCTGGAGAACGGCATGCTGCGAAGGCGCTGGCCGGTAAGCCTGGCCACGGCATTGGCCACTGCCGGCGCCACAGCTGGCAGCGGTGGCTCACCGATGCCGCCCATTTTGGCGCCGCTCTCGATTACTTTAACGTGCACCCTTGCCATGCGGGCGGGCGGCAAGATCGGGTAGAGATCATAGTTACGTGCGCGCGGTTTGCCGTCGACGTACACCGCTTCTTCTACCAACGCCTGGGACAGGCCAAGGGCCACTGCGCCATTGACCTGCGCTTCGACAATGGCGGGGTTGACGATGCTACCGGGATCTATCGCCTGCCAAATGTCGTGAACCTTGATCTGGCCATTTTCAATCGACACCTCGGCGACCACCGCTGTTTCCGTACCAAAGGGCGAGGCCATGGCCACACCCCGCGCGCGTCGTGAACCATCTTCAGCGGTGAACGGCCCACGTTTCCAGCCACCGGACATTTCAGCGACGGACTGCAGCAGATGGGTCAACCGCGCGTTGCCTTGCAACAAGTGCAGACGAAGCTCAAAGGGGTCATGGCCACCCTTGTCGGCCAGTTCGTCCAGAAACGCCTCGTAAAAGAAGTCATTGAGCGAATTGCCCACCGAGCGCCAGTAGCCAAGCATGACAGGGCCCTTGACGTAGATTTGGGCAATGCGCCGATTGGGAATCGCGTACGCCTTGTCGGTCAAGCCTTCAACGGCCGACGGGTCGAGCTTTGCACCTTGCTTGCCGGCAAGACCCTCGGTCGGCCCCTCGGTGGCGCTCACCGCCTCGAGTGCGATGGGGAAGCCCTTTTCATCCAGCGCTGCGCGAAACTTAACGACGGCCATAGGGCGCAGCACGTCGCGCAGAAACTCTTCCTCTCGGCTCCAAATCAGCTTGATCGGGCGCCCGACTGCCTTCGCCAATTCGATGGCCTGCGGGTATGGGTTGGCGGTTTCGTACAGGAAGTGCCGCCCGAAAAAGCCGCCGAGCAACGGCGTATGTAGCGTGATATTAGAAGGGTCCAAGCCGGTACGTTTCGCAATGTCCGCCAAGAAAAAGTCCTGAGCCTGATTGGGCAACCAGATTTCCAGCGAACCATCGGAATGAAAGCGGGCCAATGCTGAAGGGGGTTCGAGTTGCGCGTGATTGACGTATTGGTTGTGGTAGCTGGCTTCAACGTGCGTAGGCGCCTTTGCTAGCGTGCCGGAGAAGTCGCCTTCCACCTCGGCATCACGCCCCGGCCCGGGCTCATTGGCCAGACGCTCACGGAACGCCACCGTGGAGAAGTCGGCGGGCATCACCCGCAAAGGCGAATCGGCAGCGGGCTCCTGCCATTGCACCTGTATGGCTTCGACGGCACGTTTGGCGTGCCACCAGCGCTCGGCGACGACTGCCACGGCGCCGGACAAGCTATGCACCGAATGCACCCCCTTCATCGCCTTAACCTGCGCTTCGTTGCGCAACTCGCCCACCGTCATGCCCAGGCGTGGCGCATGTTGCACGGCGGCGTGGAGCATGCCGTCCACCTGCATGTCGATGGTGTACAGCGCTTTGCCGGTGGACTTGTCGTAGCTGTCCAGACGGCGTACAGGCTTACCGATCCAGCGAAACTGGCTGGGGTCGCGCAGCGTGACGCTCTCGACAGCGGGCACTGCCAGGTCTAACGCAAGGCTGGCCAGCTCGCCGTAGCTCAGCAAACGTCCAGAAGCCACATGCAAAACGTGGCCAGGCTCGGTGGTCAGTTCAGTCACCGGCACATTCAGACGTGCGCTTGCGGCCTGCAGCAACATCGCGCGGGCAAGGGCTCCCAGCCGGCGCATGGTCGGGTAACTCATGCGCACCGACATGCTACCGCCGGTAATGCGCAATCCATTTTCCATCACCACATACGCTTCGCCGGGCGGCGCGCTTTCGACTACAAAGGTCGATGGATCGGCATCCAGTTCCTCGCCGACTATTTGTGCCATGGCGGTATAGGTGCCCTGACCGCCCTCAATAAAGGGGCATAGCAGTCGGATAGTGTTATCCGGGCGGATCTCAAGAAAAGCGCTAACTTGGGTGCCTGCCGCTTGGCGCTCGGCCGCCATCGCCTGCATACGTGCAGAACCCAGCGGCACGCCAAAACCGAGCACCAACGCGCCAACAGCCGTGCCAGCAGAGGCCACGAGAAAGCGACGTCGCGATAGATTGATCGGCTCACCAAGGCCGGTATCACCATGCTTATTCATCAGATCGTCTCCCCGGCTGGCGCCGCAACGATTGCAACGTCGGTTGCCAGCTCGTGGACGGCAGAATTGATGGCGTTGTAGGTGCCGCAGCGACACAGATTGACCATCGCCGCCGCGATCTGCACATCACTGGGCTTGGGGTTGCGCTTGAGCAGGGCTGTCGCGGCCATGACCTGGCCAGACTGGCAATAGCCGCACTGGGCGACCTGATGCTCAACCCACGCAGCGACCACACGCTTTCCGATATCGTCGGTTTCTATCGCCTCGATCGTGGTGATCTCTCGGCCCACCACCCCGGCTACCGGAGTAACGCACGAGCGTACAACGTTGCCGTCCACCAGTACCGAGCACGCGCCACATTGCGCTAGACCGCAGCCGTACTTGGTACCGGTCAGCCCTAGGTCATCGCGGATAACCCATAGCAGCGGCGTATCCGCCTCGGCATCGACCTGGTAGGTTTTTTGGTTTATTCGCAGTTCCATGGCTCACCTGCTTTCACGAGGGTTAGTCTTTTGGATGAAGGTATTCGGAGGGTGTTCTCAGTGCCTCAGGAACTTAGCATTCGCCCGCAAATTCAGAATCCGCGGATTCCGATAGCCGTTATTAGCTGAGCTCATCAATATCTTGTCGCCATCGGTGGCGTCGTCAGCCCCTGATTTTTTCCAAGGTCACAACAATGCGCTCAGCCGCCTCTTGGTCACCGTGGCGTTTGAGGTCGCTAGCCACTTGGTTCAACTGCTGCGCCGTGAGGCCAACATTCATGCTGATCTTCAGGTGCGACGCCAACTGCGACGCTAACCCTGGCATCGCGGCAAGTGCCCCAACAGTGGCCAGTTCGCGAGTAGCCCAATCGAGGTTGTCTCGAGCGAAGATATCGCCGAACAGGTGAACCTTCAGAAACTGGTCAATCGCAGGGGCGAACTCAAACAACGGTCCTGAGACCGGTGCACCCACCAGACGGGTTTGATTGTCGGTGCCCAGGTCGAGCAAAGCGTGCCCCGACGGCACGGGGCCTGGTTCGCGTCCCGGCTCGTCTTGAACTCCGCCTGCTTCGCGCTCTTGCAAAACGCTCATCAGCTGCGACAGTGAATTGAGGCTGCGCGGGAACCCGGCGTACGCATAGAGCTGAACCAGGATTTCCTTGCTCTCACTAATCGTCAGACCGGCATCGAGACCGCGATTGAGCGCATCACGCAAACGGGGCATATCGCCGGTGGCCATGGTGGCGCCGATAGGGGCGACAGCCAGTTGTTTTGCAGTCAGGGTTTGCTCAGTCACCGTCTGCGTCTCCGAAATGTGTGTGGTACTGGCACTCGATACGTGAGCACCTAAAACACTGGCCAGCACTACCAGGCCGGCTAACGGCCCTAAGCGGGCATAGTGATATTTACTTGGTTGGGTACTGTTCATCACTGACCTTCTCCATCCAACGGACGTTGTTGCCGTTCTTCATGCCAGTGATAGCTATGTGCGTCATGGCAGTCGATGGCGCGGCGCCATGCCAGTGCTTTACCCCCGGCGGGCAAAACACCACATCACCGGGACGTAGTTCCTGCACTGCCTTTCCCCATTCCTGAGTACGTCCGACCCCCGCTGTCACGACAAGATATTGTCCTGCAGGATGCGTGTGCCAGGCCGAACGAGCGCCAGGTTCAAAGGTGACGTAGAGCGTTGAGGTGTTGAGTTCGGCCGTTGCAGTCGTCAATGGATCGATCCGCACATGACCAGTGAAATAATCGGCAGGCCCTGTCATCGAAGCCTGCTCACCCGCACGTGTGATTTTCTGGCTGGCAGGGCTCAGCTCGGCCGCGAAGGTTGGTTCGATGCAGTTGGCGGTGAGCAGCGCCAATGCGGCCAAGGTTGAATTAGTGTGCTTGGACGGCATAAGAAGCTCCTGGATCAACGTGCGAGAGGGGGGGCGCACCACGTGACATAGCTGGCCGGGCGGAAGATGACTGAAACTAATCCGCTGAAAACGTCACCCGAACATCATGCCGACCCAGAGCCTGCGAGAGGCCCGCTGGGTTGTCGATGCGACCGAGACGGGTATAGCTGTAAGACGAACTGAAGGATTTATAAAAGACCACTAACGTGTCAGGGCCGTACAGGAGGAAATCACCGTTGTGGATTGTTCCAGGCCGATAAGTTTGAGTGGGTAACGGGCGCTGCAAGGTGACGTGCTTTTCGTTGTCGTTCAGATCGCTCATGTCCAGGGTGAGCGGCAAACGGGCGGCAAGCTCCCGAGTGCTCCGGTTGTCCTCAAGGGTAATGGCGAAGCGCTGTTGGCCTATGGTCATCCACATCGTGTAGTTCTCCATCCCTGTTGATGGGCCGGCGATATCTGTCGCGGCTGCGAGGGGCAATGCCGATAGGGCAAATGGCATCAAGGCCGCGAACCAGAGGCCCTTCCATCCAGGGACATAATCGAAAAACATGGCCTTGCTCCTTGGAATAGAGGATTCACCGGGTGTGCGGCACCGGCGAACGAGAGGTTAGAAAGGTCAACAAGGCGGCAAGCATCAGCATCGTGGCGCTGGCGATAAAGGTGCTCTGGTAGCCGAGAGCGTCAAAAAGTACACCGCCGACTGTGGAGCCCACGGCAATAGCCAATTGGACAATCGCCACCATCAGGCCGCCGCCCGCCTCGGCGTGATCAGGCAAGGCGTGCGCAATCCAGCTCCACCAGCCCACGGGCGCTGCTGTCGCAATAAAGCCCCATAGGCCGAGCAATACCGCTACCGCGATAAGCCAAGTGCCCGCAGGAATCAGCGCGACAGCAATAACCGCCATCAGCAGCGAGATGGTACTTAAGGTGCCGTACAGGCTGCGCTTGAGCACTGATCCGATCAGCGCTGTTCCGCAAAAGCCAGCGACGCCTATCACCAATAGCAGCAGAGAAAGAATCGGCACGTTGACCTGGGTGACTGTTTCCAGAAACGGGCGCAGGTAGGTGAACAGCGTAAATTGGCCCATAAAAAACAAGCCGGCGGCCGCCATGCCCAGCGCCACCTTGCGATTTTTCAGCAGTTTGAAAACATTGCCTGCACCCGGCGAACGCTTCTGCGCTGCCATGCTTGGCAGGCTTATCCACTGCCAAACCAACGCAATTAGCGCCACCGGAACCAGGCACAAAAACGCACCACGCCAACCCACAACCGAGCCCAAATAACTGCCCAGTGGCGCTGCCACTACCGTAGCCAAGGCGTTGCCGCTGTTGAAAACAGCCAGCGCCTTGGGCACCTGTGCAGCCGGCACCAGACGCATCGCAGTGGCTGCCGACATCGACCAAAATCCGCCAATCACGACGCCGATCAGGGCTCGCCCAACCATGTAGATCAGGTAGTTCGGGGCAAGCGCCACAATGGCGCCCGATACAGCCATCAAACCGGTCAGAGCCAGCAGTAGGGTTTTTCTGTTCAGCGTGCCGGCGATCCAACTGATCGACAGGCTGGCCAACACCGCAAACGCGCCAGAGATGGCAAGGCCCTGCCCGGCCAAGCCCTGGCTGACCTGCAGGTCGTTTGCCAATGGTGTCAGCAGGCTAACGGGCATGAACTCCGAAGCGATCAGCGCGAATACGCACAGCGTCATTGCATAGACACCTCCCCAATGACCGGTACGCGTAAATGTCTCGCTCAAGACGGTGGCGTTCAGATGGACTTCAGCGGTCATTTCAGGTGGTCCTGAAAGAAATGGGTCAGCTTGGTGAAAGGAATCAAGTCGACGCGGTCGTACAGATCGACATGGCCTGCGTTGGGCACAATGACCAGCTCTTTAGGTTCGCCTGCCAGGCGAAAAGCCTCTTCGCTGAACTCGCGGGAGTGGGCGTTTTCACCTGCAATAAACAACATCGGGCGAGGCGAAATGCTCTCGATATCGACGAATGGGTAGAAATTCATGAATTTGGTATTGCTACTCAGCGTCGGCCGAGTGGTCTGTTGCGGCGTGGAACTGGCCGGGGTGAATTCGCCACGCGGGGTGCGGTAGAAGTCAAAAAACTCGCGCTGGATGGGGTGGGTGTCAGCATTCAGCGCTTGCACCGTGCCGCCGGTGTATTCGATCTTGCCGCCCGTAAATTCCACATAACGCTGCTCGGCCGCCGCCGCGATAACTTGCTTACGCACCTCAAGGGGTTGCGAATGCTTAAGCCCGTTTCGATTGGCGGCGCCCATGTCATACATGCTGACAGTGGCGATGGCTTTCATGCGCGGATCTATCTTGGCTGCACTGATTACAAAGCTGCCGCTGCCACAAATGCCCAGCACGCCTATGCGCTGGCGGTCGATAAAGGGCCGCGTGCCAAGGTAATCCACGGCGGCACTGAAGTCCTCGGCGTACATGTCTGGCAGTACCGCGTTACGGGGTTGGCCTTCGCTTTCGCCCCAAAACGACAAATCCAGGGCCAGGGTAACGAAGCCCTGTTCCGCCAATTTTTGCGCATATAGATTTGAGCTTTGCTCCTTCACCGCGCCCATAGGGTGGCCAACGATAATGGCCGGGCTGCGGGTGGCGCTGTCCAGCCCTTTGGGGATGAAAAGATTGCCCACGACATTGAGCTGGTACTGATTTTTGAAGCTGACCTTTTGTACGGTCACCTTGTCACTTTTAAAGAAATTATCTGCACCGTTGGACATATCGGCTCCTAATGCGGTGAATGAACTGAGTAGAAACCCGAGCATTACGAGAAGTCTTTTCATGGGGCATACTTATTAGGGAAGGCTAAAGGCGATGCAGGCAGTTAGCGCAAGGCTCAACCTTCTCCATGCCGATCGGGTGGGATGCCGGTTAGTGTTACGCAGTAAAGAGACTTTGATTAGCTAATGAATGCTTAATGCGGATATAACCATGCCTAATCAATCAATCGAGCATGCTCGCTATGGCCAAATCCAATTTCAACGATCTGCTGGCTTTCGTAACCGTGGCGCGGGAGGGCAGCTTTACCCGCGCGGCGGTACAGCTTGGGGTGACGCAATCGGCAGTGAGTCAGGTGGTTTCGGCACTGGAAGCGCGGCTGAAAATTCGCTTGCTTACCCGCACCACGCGCAGCGTATCGTTAACGGCGGCGGGCGAGCGATTGCTGGAAGCGGTGGGCCATCGCTTCGATGAAATCGAGGCCGAAGTGGAAGCTTTGACCGAGCTGCGCGATAAGCCGGCCGGGACGGTACGCATTACCTGCGGCGACAACGTCATCAAGACAACCCTGCTTCCCAAGTTGGCGCCGTTGCTGCAGATGTACCCGGATATCAAGCTGGAATTCGATATCAACTATGGCTTTTGCGATATCGTCGCCGACCGCTTCGATGCCGGCGTGCGCTTCAGCGACACGGTGGCCCAAGACATGATTGCCGTGCCCATTGGCCCGCCGTTACGAATGGCCGTAGTGGCCGCGCCAAGCTATTTCGCGAAAAATCCCTCCCCGAAACACCCTCGCGATCTAGTAGCACACCGCTGTATCGATATCCGTTTTCCCACCTATGACGGCGTGGATGCATGGGAATTCGAACGCCGGGGCAAGAAGCTTAAGGTACGTGTAGACGGCCAGTTGGTATTCAACTCCACCACCCATATCGCCGATGCTGCGGTGAGTGGGCTGGGTATAGCCTATCTGCCCGAGGATGAGTTTGCCCCGCATCTAACCGAAGGGCGACTAGTTCGGGTACTGGAGGACTGGTGTGAACCCTTCGACGGCTTTCACCTGTACTACCCCAGCCGCCGACAACCCTCCCAGGCGTTTTCGCTGGTCGTTGATGCTTTGCGGGTCGATCGTTTGCCGCCGACTTGTGACCCGAGCGAGACGGACGGCTAACCGCTCTCACTGGTGCGATTAATCGCGGAAACGCTCTAGTACAAAGACACATGTAATCAAAGCGACCTGATTGCCCAACGCGATCTTGTGACGAGCAACACCCTAGGGATAGTCGAGACTAGAGGCAAGCTGAGTGTCTGGTATGGGTCGATTGCTACCGATTGCAATCTCAGCTTCCGACCAATCGCGCATGCCTAATCCAGATTTTCAGGTACTCCTGATGCCACTGCCAGGATCGCGCCATATGCGCCTTCCTCTGGGACATAGGAAACAAATCGTTCACTGTTATCTTTTTGCACCCAAAGGCGCCCACAGTTCTGGCACTCGTAGGCAGTCGACATTCGTTGAATGTAAAGGCTGGATATCCGGTCTTGCAGCTTGTCAGCAGCGCCGAATATGGGTGAAAACTCGCCAAATGCATCGTCGATTGAAGTCTTGTCTCCGGACTCCGCCGCCTCGACCAGAGGTTTGAGTTCTCGGTGCACCTCATCCCAAAATTTATTTTCCACCTCGTCGCGAAGCAAGCTCGCCTTGTAGGGCAAGCTGTCGGTCTGATCGGTAATCACATGGCCACACTTGCAACCCAGTTTGCTCATTTGCGGTTCATCAACCTGATGTTCGATCGCTCATTAAATGGCGGACAACTCTTTGTTACAACTCCTAATTGATCGTCCGCTTCTGGCCCAGAGTGTGTAAAAACGCCTTCGCGAACTCTTGCTATGATTTCTGAGGATTTCATCGCAGGGATCGCCCATGAAGCGCTTTATCCAAGGTGAACATCGAGGCCAAGGTACCTTACTTCCCGAG
>NZ_CAXAPL010000058.1:0-27649 GCF_963970845.1 Pseudomonas sp. RA_105y_Pfl2_P56 | reverse complement strand
CGCCGGTAACCGACATGTACGCTGGTGTTGCCATGGGAGGTGCTCCTTGCGGATAAATTTAAGGTGCCCGGGAGGCGAAATCGCCCGGTGGGTGCCGAAGACATATCAAGTAGCGTGCCAGGTTTTGTGAAGTGCCCGGGAGCCGGTGGTTAGGCTGCACCTGAACGGGTTTTTGACTGTTTTTCGTGCGGATTTGAGGTCTGAAGTGCGCAACTTCTTGCGCAGTACTGCGCAAGAAGTTGCGCACTCGTCTGTACAGAACGGATTACGTGGGTTGTAGGGATATGTCCACACGGTTATCCACATTTGAGTGCGCAAGAAGTTGCGCACAATGGCGTGTGGCCACTATTGGCGAGATTCAAGCGCAGCAACGCATTCCTCAATCGAACGTTGCTGGGTTTGCGCATACAACCCCAATTCATCAATCGTCGAGCGTCCCAGCGCCTGCTCGAATGCCTGTCGGTTGGAATGTTCGCCATAGTGGGCCTGCGCTGCATCCCCAAGGTTCGATTGAAAGATCCCCGCCGCACTGACTGGCAGGAAATCTTCGTACACCAGCGGTTCAGCTTTCACATAACCATTGCGCAACAAATCCTCTAGCGAGGCGTCACCGAGGCTAGCGGAGCAAGAAATCGTGCCCACTTGGTGGAAACCATTTCTTGGTTTAGTGGTGCTAAAAGTCTGCAATCCTGCGGAATGTCCTTGATTCATAACCAACCTCTTTATGAAGTTTCGTAACTAGGTAAAGGATTCCGATGATCCACGGTTCACCGTCGCTCTGAATTAGTACGGGAAAATTTGGTAGGTATCCCTTTTCGCCCGTTATGAACTCATAATCCGGTAGGCTTTTCGAGGTCCCACGATCGGGCGATTCGAGGAAGCACAATGTTACTGGCCTGAACTCAGAAATGAGGACTCTACGTGCGGTCGAGTCGTAGCGCCCTTGCCCGGTTTTACTTCTGATGTGATTTCTTGCCACGACGAATTATCCGGAAATGTTAGCTGTATGGGCATACAGTTTTGCGCTCGGATTATGCTGTCAATAGGGCTGCATTCGGACTATCGTCAAAGATCATCAGACTCGGCAGGTGCGCCAGTGCACGGGCGATGTTACCCAGACCAGTCTTGAAACCGTCGATTCGCGTCTGTTCCAGGGCATAGCGCTTGTGGCGTTCGGGTGTCAGCGCGGGGGCTGGCGGATTGATCAGCGTCCAGGCTGTCGGCGACCACACCAGCAAGTACATCGCCATGACTTCGGCAAAGGTCACCAGGTGATTGTCAGCGTTGCTGCTGGTGAAAATCGGCTTACGCGCACCGCCGAAAAATCGCTCACGCAACGTCTCGTTGCTCTCCAGCGCCGGTTACAAATCCGCACGGCGGTAATAGCAGGCCGGGTGTTCGTAGAGCTTGGCGCTGTCGCTGACCACAGCGCCTTCAAGGTGTTCGTCGAACAGGCCGAGGCGTTCGATCAGGGCATGAATTGCCCGCAGCGGGCGCCTTGAACCCTTAAACGAGGCTTAAGATTCGCTCTTCTTCAATTTCAGATCGAGCAGTCGCCACGCGGCTTTGCCTGCATCGTTGCCGTCCACTTGTTGCACTGAACAGTCAAACCGATACCTCACATCGTCTCCCACCATGTTCCGTGAGGTGGCGGTACTTGTAATGGTGTAGGTCTGATCCTTGAACCGTTGACTGCTGGCGTCCTTCGCGCTTGCCATCACTGTCGACGCTGAAAAGCGCATCGCACTCTTGATAAAGGGTTCGCACATCATGAAAGCCATCAACGATTTGTCCGCGTTCGGATTACTGCCTGCCACTCTGCGCAAAGCGGCAAAATCGTGGCCCGCAGTGTCCTTGAAGTCCTTCTCCAGCAGCGAAGCAGGTAGCCGTTTGCTGAAGTTCGGCAGGAGAGCGGACTCAGGTGGTGAGGGCTCGTTCTGCGGCTCGCTGGCGACGTAGGCGGGGAGGCTGTCGGAAACAGGAGCAGGCGCAGCAACGGGAGGTTCCTCAGGCGCGGATTCGGCTTCAGGCATGAGGGCCGGTTCAGCGCTCTGCTTCGCGGCGTTCTGTATCTTTGCCTGCTCGATAATACGTGCCGGCGCGAACAGCGACATCGTGACGGAAAACACCACAAACCCGACAATAAACCCCGCCCCTGCACCGAAAACGTTGCCGATAAACAGATTCCAACTGCCACGGTTTTTCACCACCCAGCGCCACATGAAACCCCACGTCGCCAGAAATGCGAGTAGACACAGAAACTCCATTCGATCCTTTCCTTAACCTGCAAAAACCTTGAAACAGCGCGTATTGATGAGGCGCGCTGGAGATGGACGGCAAGATAACAAAATAGTAGCTTCGCGCCACTTTCTTCAACCGCGTAACGGACTACACATGCCTACCGTTTCTTCTTTCTTGCGCCTGCTCAGCGCTTTGTTCTTCGCCATCGTAATGACCCCGGCACTTGCCTACTGGGATGAAACCCCGGAGGAGGCCTGGAAAGGATACCTCTCCGATTGTCAGAGTTTTCAGGAGGTAGTGAACAGAGTTCAAAACGGGACCATGACGACCAGGCAAGCGATGAACCGCGTCGACAGCTTGAATCACACTCTTTACGTCCATCGCGATCA
Organism: Pseudomonas sp. RA_105y_Pfl2_P56; assembly: GCF_963970845.1. Classification (NCBI taxonomy): domain Bacteria; kingdom Pseudomonadati; phylum Pseudomonadota; class Gammaproteobacteria; order Pseudomonadales; family Pseudomonadaceae; genus Pseudomonas; species Pseudomonas sp. RA_105y_Pfl2_P56. The sequence continues at coordinate 25,019 of NZ_CAXAPL010000058.1, read as the reverse complement.
CCTCGCCAAGGCAAGCCTTGGCTCTCCCGAATATGCCCGTTGCGAAAACGTCATTGCCCAAGCGTTCGAGATCAGGAACAAGGAAGAGGAGGTCCTGGTCAGAGAGCTTCAAGAGCAATACTTCAAGGCCCAGGCCGAGCACAAGAAGACCCCGCAATACAAGCGCGCCCGCGCTCTGGGCTTTAGCGACGTCGGCGGAATCGCCAAGCTCAACGAACTCGCCGAGGAATCGGAAACCGATGGCGAAGCGTATCTGAAGACGTTGATGATTACGGTCGACTGGGAATGCGGCCGACATTTGCGCGCCGTGCGATACGTCAAACCCTACGTGATCTACACCGTCCACCCCGATGCGGGCAGTTGCACCGTTTATAAGGAAGTCGCGGTGCTGGGCGCCGCAATGGTAGAGAGGGGCGACCCCATCGACGAGGACTTGATATTTCAGTACGTGGGATGGAAGAAACTGACTGGCGCGGGTGGGTTTGCGATCAACATTCGAGTGGTAAAAGTGCTCAAGTAATCTGCAGGTTTTTTCTTCAACCTGAGCGTGGACAAGTGATCGCGCGTTCGATTACAGAATGTCCTTCAAGTAACCCTTGAGCGCGAGGAGCGGCTGATCGAGCTGCTCCAGCGACTGAGCCTGGCTGAAATCGGCTGACAGCTTGTGCAGTTCCCGTCCCAGCGGTTTCTCGACACCGCCCAACGCATCCATCGCCAGCCCCAGGCACTCATTCATCTTGAATTGAATGGTCTCGACATCGCCCCGGCGTACCAACAATTCGAAAATATCCCGCTGGTAGTCACCCATGACCATGTCGTCCCGCAGAATCGGGCTCAGGCCCTCTTCCTCGTAGGCGAGTTTGAGGGAGAAAAGGGCGACTGTTTCCAGTGACGTTTGCATGGTGTGGATCCTTGGGGCTCGGATGGCCAAGAAGCGGAAGATCAAAAGATCGCAGCCCGCGGCAGCTCCACAAGTGAGGGACTTTATTGCAGGCGAAAAAAAAGGCCTTGCTAAGCAAGACCTTTCTTAATTTTGGTGCCGAGGGAGACTGTAGTGCTCCATATAATCCGGGGCTTGCAGGCGGATTATATAGCTCGGGATACATGCGGGGATACAAGCCAGTCAGCCCTGCAGGTTCGATGGGCGATTATAAGGCAAACAGCTTGCTCACGAAGCCTACAAATTTTGATTCATGTCGTGTGGCAAGGAGCGCAGCAAAAGTAACAACCGTTGATCCTAGCGTCCGCGAACCTTCGCCTTGCCTCCGTCACTGCTCCTGCGCAGGTGAAATGACTTCCCAAGGCGATTTGGTTCTCCAGCAGGGGCATGAAAATGCAACCGGTTGTTGTGTTATGTACTTCGTGATCACCGTTGGATTGCTGGTTTTGATTGATGACGAAGGTTTGCATCTGTGCGGCCTCGCTTCAATGTGGGAGATGGGTCATACCCAATAAGAGCGCGCCGCCGATCGATACCCTAGCGGTAGGCACTCAACAACATTGGAGGTTAGCTTGGGACAGACGTAACGCCACCGACTCATTGACGCCGGATAAAAGTATTCATTCAGATCTTTTTCCCTCTGTAACCTTTTATGCCGACAGCGCTAGCGCTGGAGAATTGCTTAAATGACGTCATCGCCTTCATTTTTTCCTGAAAAGCACGCCGTTGACTGTCTTGCTTAAAAATTACGATATCCCTGGGTGCCAGTGTGTCGTCGTCCAGAAGGTGTTTCCTGACATGCCAAAGGATGTCTCGAGCATTAGGCGCAGTAGGATCGTTGGTCAATGTTTTAGTGAGTAATTGGAGGATGTCAGTCGGTAGCCACAGATAGGCTTCGAATGTCAGCTTGTTCAGGGCCCGTTGGTCATCAGGGAAACTCATCCACTCAGCAAGGAGTGAAGCAATTGCTTCTGACTTTAGGCGAACCTGTTCTGATTTCTTCCACTCTTCGAGCTTTATCGCGTACTCGTGTCCGATGGATTGTTTAATTCTCTCGGCGAACCAAGTACGCAGCAGCCAAAGAATCAAAGCGGTTCCTGCAATTCCTCCAGCACTTCCGAGTAACGCTGCCAATAGAATATCCAAATTCATGTGCAACTCCTTAGGTCTCAGATATACGAGCGCGCAAGCGACCGAGGCGCCTCGTGTGAAAATTCACAACAAGTTTAAACCCCTTTGGTTTTTGGAAACGGAACGTGCAGCTACCCGTTCAATTTTTAGACAAGAGGTGCATGAGCAATCTCCCGACCTGCGAATTCGCTAGCTAAAAGATAAATGAATTGTTGAGGGATATTGGTAACTGTCTCTTGTATGTGGCTACCAAACTTCCCTTTTAAGATCTCCTCGAATAAGTGCGGGCGGTATCGGGTGATCGAGCCAAAGTAATAAAAGCAGGCATATACGGAAAGTAGTTGCTCGATGAGGTTAGGAACCTCATTAGGTGGGCAAAGATAAACATAATTTTTTCTGTAAGGCGGAATTCTCGTCGCAGTCACCCATAGTTTGTTTTTGATAAGATTTACTAGATCCGTAATTCTGTCAGTTGCTCGTCCAGTGTAGGTCAGAGGTGTAATTTGTTCGAATTTTAAAAGTTTACGCCCATCGATTATTACGGTTGAAGCGACTTCGCGAAAGTTTTCTAGTAGTCCAGATTCTTCGAGAAGCCTCTTTCTAGTGATCCCAAAACGGCTAAGATCATCAGAAAATATATTAATGACTAACCATATCGATTTTGCTGCCTCATTATGTATGTAGTCGATCCGAGTTATTTCTACAAATCGCTCGTCTGCGGATGCGGCTTCACACCATACTCGATGACCTTGTAGCAATTGTGGAATTAGGAGCTGCAGGTCATAAACTTTTCCTGACGTTGGAAATTTATTTCCGAAGAGGGCCTCCTGGAAGTCATCAAAAACATTGGCGTCTGAAGGTTTTGATCTAAATGCCTTCAGAAACGAGCTATAAAACTCGGTGCCACCTGGATGTATTGCTTCTTGAATACCATGCTGCGCTCGAGAGTATTCTTGCTTTAAGCCTTTTAATAATACAAAAGCTTTTACTAGGTTCAGGAAGCAGTAGTAAATCAATAGTGGTCGAGTTGTAACTAATGAAGAGTTATTGGCAGATTTGAAAAAATCTTCAGCCTGCGCTAAGAAGGCAATAGCTTGGTCTCGCGACACACCCGTTAAAGTATCCTCAACTGCCTGCCGCATGACGCCCCACGGGTTGGTGGAGAAAATACGAGACTGTAGTCCATAACGTCTATTAGTCCGAACGACTGGATGAAAAGAAAACGGAATTGGTCTACCTTTTACGGTTAAAACCGTGCCAGTTCTGGGAGTTGCTGTGCGAGCCATGGTTCATCCTTGATTAAAATGGTAAGTCGTTCTGTCTCACTGTCCATGTGGAAGCGATCAGGGAAATATTTGTATAAAATTCACGCTTTGAGCTTATTTATTCCTATGTTTCTGGGAATTTACTGATCTCGTGGAGAAACATTTTTTGTTTCGTTCCCTGAAATTTTGGCTCCCAATCAATATCTCGGCTATCACCTTTATAGCGGTACTCGGTACCAGAAATTATTATTTGGATGCCTGTCGCAGTGGCAAATATTTTTAGTGCTTCTATGAAGCGTCCTAGATCGACGCCATGCATGTCTTGTTGTTTTGGTGTGTCGAAAATGATGAAGGATATTTTCTGTTTGTCCATCATGCAGAAACACTCCAGTAGAGCTGCATGATAAGCGAGAATCACCCTTATACGTGTGCTGCCACCCAACTGCGAAATTCTTTCTCCACCAAAAATTGGAGTGAAATCGTTTTGGAATGTAATTTCGCTCGAAACATTATTTGTGTCGAGTATAGCCATCCACTTCAACATGCTGGAGTTGAGTGTATTGCGAAACTTTATGATCGAAGGATTGGTTTGTCCGCCAATTTCAAGTTCTTCTTTGACTGAAATTGCTTCGTCTTGAAGTGTTAACGCTTCCACGTATTTAATCGAGAGGGTTTCTAGATGCAGTATTGATTGTTGCTCTTGCTCCAGGCTGAAAATTCTTGAACTGGTTTGTGATACTGCTTCGACCAATGCCCTAATTTCCGAAGTCCCTGATAATCCATTTCTTTTATCAATTAGGGATGCTACTTGTTCCTTAAGCTCATTTCTTCGTTTTAGGATTTGCTCCGAGCGTAATTTGCCAATATTAACGTTTCGCTCCAAGTCTTTTAGCTGGTCTTTGAGATATAACAGGTTTTTCCCATACGAATCTGAACTAAAAGAAAATAACTGGCAGCCCGCCGAGTTGCAAATTTCTTCAAAAGAGGTAAATACTCTTTTTGCTTCTTCGTTCAGACTCAGAGTGTTAACTTCAGTTTCTATCTCGGCGTGGATCTGTTGAAAGCTTCGATCTCTTTTCGCAATATCGGATAATTCTCTATCAAGCGCTCTGATGGAGTCGTTGTTCATTCCGATGATTTCGTCTAGCGCCTCGGTGGAAGCATTTTTGTTAGCTGAGCTAGACTGCAGTTCTTCCAGCCGCTGATACAGCGCCTTCAGTTCTTGAGTAATTAATTCTTTATTCCCGGATCCGTGAATTTTGTGAGCGGCCTCGTATTCTTTTTTTAAAGAGTAAACCTGTCTATCCCGAACCTCTAATTCGCGTCTAGCGTCAATAAGCTTCTTTTTTTTGTCGAAAGCATTTTTGGGTGGAAGTCCGAGCAGTATTCGTAAAACTTCTGACGCTTGGTCTTTGAGAAATGAATGAGCAGGGCTGTAAAATTTACGATACCCGTCCTCTTGATCAAGATAAAAAATAGGCAGTAGAGAAGAGAAGTAGGGATTTGCAGCTTTTTTTTCGTCTACTGCTACGAGAGGCTGTATATCGAGATTAAGTATTTTAAATAAGTGTCGAGTGTAGTCGAGTTCATTGTAGAAGCTTAGTGTCGGTTGACCAGGGGCGGATATCTCTACATCAAAAGTCTTGGTAAAAGCTCGGCGCGCTGTAAATACTACCCCTTGTATGAATATGTCTAGCTCGGCCCTTAAGCAATGATCATAAATATCATCCCTGAAACTGCTTGGGTAGCCAAGGCAAAATACTATTGATTTTATAAGCGGTGATTTGCCGCAGCCGTTTGGTCCGAAAAGTTGAGTGACATCAGCTCCAAACTCCAAGTCTTCTGAGGCCCAGCCGTTTACACCACGAGGCAGTATCCTCAGTCTTAAAAGTCTCATATTAACTCCATGTCTAATTGCCGATTCACACAAACGTTTCTATAAGCGCGTCGTATCATGGAAAGGTTATAAGAAAGATCGTCGTCATTTGAAAGTGCACGCTCTATAACTTTCTGTCCTAAGGGTGTCGCTATCATGCGGTTGTCAGATTTTCGAATCGTTACTAATTCTGAACGTTCTAGGAAACTTATTGCTTTGACGGTACGAATGCGCAATATCGCGGACCATCCGATGTGCTGCGAGGAACCCTTAAAGCCAACCATCGCGCTTTCGATCGACTCTCCTACCAGTTGGCCAATTTCGGTAATCGAAGGTTTTCTTTTTTCCTTTGATAATAATAGAACGACTATTGCAATGAGTGGGAGTTGGAACAAAGCTTCATTATTGAGATGATATTTTTTTTGGACTTCTTCGTTGGTGAACGAAATCTCTATGTTGCGTTTGCTAACGCTTTCAAAAAACTGTTCATAATTCATGACTTGCATCTCACCAGAGCTGAAAAAAAACCTCCAAGTAAAAGGTTCGGGTCAAGGTCGAAGATAATGCCTTGGTCCGTGAGGCGCTTTTTCAATTGAAGTATTATCGGATTGGCATCCGACAATTTTAAGCTCTTACCGGATTTAAAAATACTGTTGAATGATTCATCTATATAAGAGTTTATTGAGATTATATCGAAGTCTGAAAGTCGATTGCGGTTTTCTCTCAGCCAAATATCCCAGCTGGTTTTGCATCTGGATGCATATTCTATTTCGTCATTACTAGCACCGGCAGATGCAAGCGCTCTTTGAATTACCGATGCTGATTTTATGGCTTTTGGATCATCGCCTTTGAGTAGCGCCTGATATGCTTCTCTGGAAATACTTAAAAGGTCTAGTAGGTCGTTAATCTCTATTGATGCATTTTCATTGATTGTTGATTCATTTAGATTAACTATTTTTCCTGAAGATTTTTTCGATGTCAGCTCTAACAATCCTATGATGATTTGCTTTGACTCGTTGTGGTCGAGATCAATCTCGCTGTAATCATATATAGAGCTTCTTGCAAGGGATTCGAAGTTGTGATTTTTTTCTTTTATATACTGTACGTCTGTTTCAAATCTCAGTTTAGCCATTCTAGCCAAGGCATCACTTTCGCCAATCTTGGAGGGGCTGTCTGGATTGAAACACTCATTAAATTTTTCAGAAAGGAATTTTACATACTCGTTTGTTGAATCTTCTGCAGTTAAACAATTCGCGATAGATTCAACCAAGTCGTCCAAGTGCGAGTTAGTCATGAAGACTATTTCGGCGCAAGTTTCTGGAAATGTAATTGTATGCTGTAATAGTTTGCCGCCAAAACTATCCTTGACGAGCTTTGGATCCTGGTCTGCTTTTTTAGATTTGGTAGACTTTTTTAATCCGAATATCTCGTTTATTGTCCAGTTTTTATTTGCTTTGCCTCTAGTTTTTACTTGTACAAATAAATAGTTGGGGCGGCCTGACTTTATTTTTCTAATGACGAAGTCGTCATGATAATCGCAATATATCCTGTCAGTTTCTCCGCCTTCTAGTATCGCCAGTGCCGCTAAACTGGCGGCGCGCACCTGCGCTTTATAACGTGCAAATGTGTCGCGTCCTACTTGTTCTCTTGGCTTGGCAGAATAAAATTCGTCATCAACATCCATGATTGTTCCGTAATTTATCATCGCATCGTGCCCAGTTGGCCGTGCTGGCGTATTGCCCTGCCAGCTAGAATTAACCAAGTTGGCCACCCCCGCAAGTCTATTTAGAGGTAAATGGTGGTTGCCTCCTTGTCTGGTCTGATAGCTGGTCATCGTCTAGCAATCCGTCTTCACAAGCATTCAGTACTGGTTATGCCTACAGTATGTTCAGATCTGTGCGGTTGTCGAAATGAATATGCAAATATGACGTGAAGCTCGAGAAAAGACGGACATCGCTCTCAGAATCTCAGCTAGAGGAAACCTGCGAGTCTGATAACCCGTGTAGGGGGCCCCCTTAAGGAGGACCCGTAAAATCTGCCGCTCCGGCCCCCTTCGCCCGGGCGGAATCAGACACAGCAGATCTGAGGATTTGGAGCGATCCGCCGCGTCCGCTCGCGCTGAAGGTTCACGCCGTGAACAGGGGCGAGGGGAACGCTAACCCGTAGGTAGCGAAAACGCGGTGTTCCATGTGTTCCATGTGTTCCAGAAACGCTAGGGACCACGTAATTCAAGGCTTCCAGAGGTGGAACACCAAATGCAAATAACCGGAACACCAGTTACACGGTACACGTTTGGTGTTCCGCGATTGGTGATCCGGTTATGGGTGAAAAGCATCGCCGTAGGTATCGGCGATGCGGTGAGTCAGGCGGCTAGCACCTGCTCCATGGACAGTGCATAGGCTTTATCTCTGATTGTCTTCTCGCTGATGCACGAAGCCCCATGCGGGGTTTGCAAAGGCACATAGAGCTCACTCAATGAGCTTGTCCATCCCAAGGCTTTCTCGGTGGCTTCCAAGTGTGCAGCGACGGCGGCAAACTCCTGAGCGGCCTTGTCCATGCGGTCAGCCCACATGATCCGCGCTACGCGTAGCTGCCGCTGACGAAGATCTTTCAAAACCTCTCTGATCTCTGTGATTTCCACATCGAGCTTCTCAACTTCGTTTTTCAAGGCTTGCGCGGTCGTTGCCAATCCTCGCTTGCCACGTGTCACCGTTGCCAGTGCTTCGGAGGCGAGACGGAGCACCTTCTCCGCACGCTGCTCATCTGCATCGTCTCCATCACTGAGAGCTACCGCATAACTCGCCGCGGCTTGTTTCTCCGCATATTGGGCCTTCTCGACTTCGGCTCGTTTCTCATCCTCTAGCTTTTGCAGTTTGGTTGACAGTTTTAGGCGTTTGTCCTGCAGCTTCTGCAGGTCGCTCTGTACCTGACTGATTTCTTTCTGAGCCTTTTTGATGTTGGCGCTCGCGAACCGGGTGCCATCTTCCCAGTCGATCAGCCTTTGAATACGCTTGATCTCGGAAGCGTGACCCTCGATAGCAGATTTAGCGTTATCAAACGCATCAGTGATTTCGCGAGGATACGGCGCTCTATTGATGCGGTTGTTAGCGTGGAAGCGTTTGGCCTCCTTTGCCGCCGCGCTAAGATTCGGTAGCGCCTTTTTGAGACGTTCCAGTTCCGCTTGGTGGTGCTTGAGTTGCTTTTGAAGTTCGCTCATTAGAATTCTTCCATATCAAAATTTGTGGTGTTTGTACGCATTATTCCGGGCGGGCCAGACCCGAAGCGGCCGGCAGCTCTCCTCGATCCGCCAATACTTCACGCAGCTTCGGTTTCAGAGGAGAGGAGGGCGTTGGCGTGAACCACGTACGCTCTCGTTTTTGCGAGCCCTGGGAGCCGCACAGATTGCGCAGCCCGACCCTCCGCGCTGGCTTCCAGAATCCCGCGTTCTATCAGTTCCCGATTGACTAAGGTGAGGCTCATGCCTTTGAACACTTCGGCCCTCCACGCAGTGGGCAGGAAGTAGTAGGTGACTAATGTGTAAACCCCATCGCCCATGCCGTGTTCAACTGTGCGCCGGAAGCCGAGGCGGTCGGTGGTCCGTGGTGCGTGATCGTCGGTCTTGGCGGCAAGACCGTCCCAGCGTGTAAAACGGCTTTCACCGAATCGCTCGATCACGTGCTGCAATCGATTCACAATGGCGTCTCCTTCCATGTTCCCGGCGCCGCCGCGCTCTTCGAGCCAAGCATTGAGGCAAACTTGCGCGGCTGTGGTCGCGGTGCCTTCCGGCCAGCCAGTAACACCAAGTGCCGTGGCCAGTTCACCAGCGGCAGCGGCAAGACCGAAGCGAGCAGCGGCACGATGCGCTTGACCGCTGGCGGATGCAGGAAGTGCTTTGGCGATAAAGCGCTCTACCGTTCGCCGCAGCATAGCTGTCCAGCCGAGCATTTCACCGGGCTTGCATAGCGCCGAAAGGAACGCGGTAAGCGGTGTACCGTAGTACTTGCCCACTCGTGCTTTGAGCGCGTCCGAAAGAGCGGCAGCGTCTTCGAATCCATTCAGCACGTCGAACATGCCTAGCCCTTTGCTCGCATCTGCCGGCACGGCCAACATGCGGATCTCCATACCTGCTTTTAGCTCTTTGTTCGCATCGGCCATGTGCTGCGCCAGTGTCTTCTCGCCAGTTGAGAGAAACAGCAAGCGCCACTCTTGTACCTGACGGCCTGCTTGCCCTCGGTCATTGGCGCGAGCTTTACCCGTGCCATTGCCGAGCATGTATACCGTCTCACCGATGATGCGCGGGTCGCACATACCGATTTCGTCGAGTACCAGGACGCCGTCCGAATGCGCGGCGGCAATCGACTCCAGCGCGTTGTCGGTAGAGCGCCACGATCGGACCAATCTCGGCCCGCCGTAGATCGACGCGGCAACTTGTAGGTGAGTCGTCTTGCCGCCGGAGCTGTCGCCATAAAGATGGAACCCACCTGATTCATGACCCAGCAAGTGCAGCAGCGGCCCAGCAAAAGCCGCGCTGACGACAAACGCTAAGCGGTGATTGCCTACGCAAAGTGCGCCGATTTGCTGTTGCCATTGCTCCAGTGTGCCGGCCTCGCTGATGGGAGGAAGCTGCGCCCCAGCATCACAAAAAAATAGATGCTCATGGCTATTGCCGATCTGCTGATCGGGTAGCAGGTATGCAGGTCCATGCCATCCAAGGCGAGTGACCAAGCGCGCCCGTTCGTTGCTATCGAAACCTTGCAGGTAGCTCTGAAGATCGTTGCGGGCATTGCGGCCGGAGCGCGTACCAGGCAAGCGCAATCCCATATCCACCAGCGGCCCCAATACGTCTTTGCCGAAGTCGCCGGTCATGTTGCGAGCGGGAATGTTCCAACGCTTTTTAGCGCCGTCTGGATCATCGAATTCAACCAGCAAACCCCAGTTGTGACCCTTGTCATCGCGGGTACGAGCGAGAATCTCCAAGGAGGAACACACAGGCCGCGACTCACCATCATCGCCGGTATAGAACACCCCTTCAGGGGCCAATCGAAAACCACCGGGCAGCAAATCAGTTTTCGATTTTGCCGGTTGTTTGGCTGCTGCTTTTGGCTCTGCAGGTTCGTCAGCTTGCTCGTGTGGGAGAGGAACTAAAAGCTCACCGCTGCGCGCCAGCTCGGCGACGTGTGCTGCCGTCCAACCTTTACTGAGTGCGTCGGCGGCATCGTCCCCGTCGTCCCAATTGCCACCTTTGGCGAAGGCTGCTTGATCGTCCTTCAAAGTGGGCTTGCGTTTGAACAAATTGAGCGCGACGAACCGGACCGATTCGGCGCCGATTTCGTGCAGCTTTTTGGCGACTTCTTCCATACACGACTTGCCGCTGCTGTCGTTGTCCGGCCAAAGCACAACCGAGCGCCCTTTGAGTGGTGTCAGGTCGGCCTTGTGCCAAGAGTTAGACCCGTTGGGCCAGCACATGGCCACGAAGTCCGGCATCAATTCGCTTGCCGCATCGGCGGCTTTTTCGCCCTCGCACAACACGACAGGTGCAGAATCGCGCAGTGCCAATTCTTCCAAGCGCAGGAGCGGACGCGGGTCAGGCAATCCCTGCCATCGCCATTGCGTGGTTTCGCTGTTGGAGCGCTGGCACCAAGTCAGTGGAGCGAAGACTTTTTTAGGCTTGCCGTCTTCATCTGGACCGAGATCAAAGCGGTAAAGCGCCATGAGTGGCTGACCGCTAGCGTCACGGTATATCCAGACTTTCGACGGAGCACCGTGATCTCGATGGCGGACCGGGCAACGTTGCATCGCTTCGGCCGGGATCGGCTGTATGGCGGTCCATGTTGGCGCTTTGGTTTTACCTTGAGCGGGAGCCGACCGCGCCGCACCGACGCTCACGCTCAGCAGTTCAGTGAGCTTCACGCACGCCTCGACATCTGTGCCGCCGTCCAAGTAGCGCACCAAGTCGATAAGGTCTCCGCCCTTGTCGCCAGTGGCGAAGTCAGCCCACGTGCCTTTGTTCAAATTGACCTTGAGCGAACCTGCTCGCTTGTCAGTGCGAGTCGGATTGGGAGCGGTGTATTCCTTGCCACCGTCCACACGCTTTCCGTTGGGCAGCCAGTGCGCGAGGACACGTTCAATGTCCTTCAGCGAGGCAGCTTTTACGTCGGCGAAGCTCGGACGTTTCGCTTTGCTGCTCTGGTGCTGGCTCATGTGTCGGCCCTCGGCGAGAACAGGGTGTCAGCCACGTCATCAAGTAGCGCTTTTGCCATTTCACCTAAATACAGAGCAGGCCAACTAAACCGCTCGCCTTGGTCGCTCATGGCGGCGTCGCGGTTGAGCAGATTCACGTGGTCTTGCAACTGAGAGGCTAGCTCCAGAGCATCTTCGATGGGGATGCCTGCGTTGACGCGAAATAACTTCAAGCCGCTGGCATTAGCAGGCGAAAAATCCGTGCGGCCGATCGTGGTCAACGCGTTCATAGCGAACCGCCTTCCTGCTCCGCTGGAACGGAAGTGGTATCACCGTGCAGAGCGAGGGTTTTGATCAAACCGAGGGTGCCGCGAACGTCCCAAATGACGGCGGCAATAACACGGTTGGAGAGGCGCGACTCACCTTCAAAGTGGTCTTCGAGCAACGTCAGCACCGAGTCCGCGCGCTCAATTGCGCAGGCTATGGCGTCAATAGGTACACCGGCCCCGGCGCGCTGGCTGACGCTGAGAATGTCTTCGGGCAGGGCAAAACTCAGGGCGTTGTTCATTGGACACCGCCTGCAGCTTCGAGAGCGCGAGCTTTGGCCATATGTGCGTTGTAGCGGGCAAGACGTGTAGCAAGACTGGAGTTGGCGTGTAGAGCGGCGAGAGCCATTGCACGGTGTGCAGCGGCGCGATTTTTGGACGGAATGAGGGCGTGCATGGGTGAGGCTCCTACTTTCTGACTGGAGCCGCCACCGTCCTTCCTACGGGATTGGGTGGCAGCTGTGCGCGGGGTAGGAATACCGGGATAGTAGGCACCCGGCCAGGCCGAAGCCTGCCCACACACAGCCGCCATAACACGATACTGCGGGCGAAAAAAAACGCCGGCAGTTGTGATCTGGGCGCTGATGCGCCTACTAATTCTCGGGTTCCTACGCCCGGTCGTTGAATTTGCAACGACTGCGGCAGGATAACTCCGTGTTTTTACAAGCGCAACCGGCACGAAGCCTTGCGCATTATTTTGATGCGACATAAATTGATCGGGCATACAGATTGACCTCAAACGCCCCCGGTTGCCGCCGGGGGCGTTTTCGTTTCAGGCGTGGGCTTCCCAACGCAGGTTGAGCAGGGGGAGGAAGCCGTCATCGATCATGGAGCGGGCGTCTTCGTAGGCTTCCGTTTGCTGGCCTTCATCAACGATCACCGCACCAAGTTTTTCGCAACGAAGCGCGAGGGCGCACCATGTACCGTCGGCCCAGCTCAGTACGCTGACCACGCGCCCTTGTCTGTCTTGTCGGCCGCGATAGCGCTCGAGGCGCTGCATCGTGGCGGCTGAAAAGCCGATGCGGCGCAGCACTGAAAAGGGATGCATCAAGGCTTGATTGGCAATTGAGCGGCTCATGCGGCCACCTCATCACGTGCTTCAATGCGACCACGTGCCCACGCTTGAACTTCCGACAAAACCCAGGCCACTGGAGCGCCGCGAGCGTTGCTGTTCGTGAGTTTTACGGTTTTAGGAAAACCGCTTTCTGGCTCATTCATCAGCTTGTAGATGGTGGGGCGCGCAAGTCCGACGATGGCCATGACCTCGGCGATGCGGATGAGCGTCAGCGACGGGTCGATTGGCGTAGAGTCGTTTGCAGAGGAGTGGAGGCGAGAGGTTTTCATTTCTCGTTCCTCGCAGTTGCGGCAGCGCTGTGCGTGCGGCTTTCGAGCCACGTCGACACATCCTTAGGCCGATATCGCACGCGGCTTCCGACTTTTACATATGGCAGCGGATTACGGCGCGAACTGCGCCAGGCGGCGAGCGTGCGATGCGAGAGGCCGAGAGTGGCAGCCACTTGATCGGGGGTGAGTAAGTCAGTGGCGGAGGTTGAAAGCGGGGTTATGGATTGGAGCGTCGTGGTAGTCATTGAGCGTTTCCTGTAGTCGTGGATAGATACAGAGCTAACGCTACCGGCGAAAAGGGAAATGAACGGCGGTTCACTTCCTTCTAAGTATTCGAATAGTCCAAATATTTGCGAGAACCTTAGACAGGGCGTTGCGTAGCCATGACCGGCGAAACGGGTGGCGAACTGAAGGTGGCGACATATCGGCCGGAGACTTACGCTCCCCAAATTTCATTTTTTGGAACGCTTTAACAATGACAAGCTTCCGGGAGATAAACGTTGAAACCTTCAATAATTTTCCTTTTCCCCTTTCGCTACAAAGATGTATTGTCCTATGCAGAGTCGTGGGATGTATGTATGTGGTAGATACGTTTCTAAGAAAGGTGTCTAGAGGTTATTTGCAAAGAATCTTCTAAGATCGGTAAAAGGTTGTCTTGTTTAAATTAATTTAATCAGGTGGGTCGAAAGGAAATGGAGCTAGAGATAAATACGGTGATGGTGTGCGTTCACACTACCAGCAATTCGGAAGAAGAAAGTCGTTCAGTTCCAACTCCGGATATTCGATCCAATAAGCCTATTGGTTTTCATGATCAAGAGGATAATAATACGGCTTTTTTTCAAAAGCTTGTAATGGCGAAGTTTAATGGTCAAGATATTTCAATTGCGATTCCAAATGAGATATCACTTTCTCTAAGTATTTCAAAAAAATCCATGATCGCTGCGGATAATAAACGAGAGGAAATAAAAAAACATGCTGCTGACCGGAATGCAATTTTTGAGTCTGATGTAAAGATAGCTTATGATTTTCTTGAGGAGATTCAAAAATCTGTCGTGTTTGCGTACAAAGCGGTAGAGTCATTTTGCAATGCAAGTATTCCCGACGGCTATGTGTATAAAAAAACTACAAGTAAGGGTATTGTTGAGCACTATGGCAAGGAACAGATAGAGCGGTGGATTAATACTTCAGAAAAAGTTTCTATCATACTTCCTGAGATACTGGTCTGTGGCTCTCCAACAGAGCAAAAATTTTGGGGAGACTTTAAAAATCTGGAGCGGATACGGAATGAATTGATACACAGTAAATCCATTAATAGTGCGGAAATACTCGCTGAGTTGTTTTCAGATGTAGTAATCAGATATGTTGGTTCAAGTGTTGCGCTTTTGGAGTTTTTTATCAAGCTTGATCCGGCTAATCCTATTTTTCCACTTGGTTTTGGAAAGTCTAAGATTAAGATTATTTCAGTGCCAGATGTTGAGGAGTACTTGCAGAAGATCGGGTAAAAAATTCGTCGGGATTCGTATTTGGTTTTTTGTGTGTTATTTATGATTGATGCATTTGGATCGCTAGATATTTAGGTTTTAAGGGGAAGAAATGGGTAATCTGGTTGTGGATATTATGCCTCCTGCATATTGGCAGGATTTTGAAAGGTTGACTTTGGATATCGCAAAATCCAAGTGGAAAGATGACTATGCGGAGAGAAATGGTCGTCAGGGTCAAGCCCAAGCAGGCGTTGATGTATACGGTTATAACTATGTACAACAAGAACATACCGGGATCCAGTGTAAGAAGCGAACTTGGAAGACGAAGCCGGGTGCTGATGCTCCTTCGAACACACTGAGTATTAGTGAGATTGATGAGGAAATAAAATTAGCCAAAGGCTTCGCTCCCGAGTTAAAGCGTTTCATTATAAGTACTACTGGTCAGCGAGATGCAGATCTTCAGGAATATGTTCGAAAAATTAATGAAAAGAGTAACGGTTTTGCCGTATCGTTGATGTTTTGGGAAGATTATGTGGATTTTTTGAATGATAATCCAGAATTCATGTATAGGTATTATGATAATGTTCTGAAGTATCGTAATGCATATAGCGCAGATGAGCATTATTATCGTCTTTTATCCATGGCTTTTGATCGCCCAGCTATTCGGACGCCATTTCACTTAGAGAATAGGGCTACTGATTTTATTGAGGCGCTATCTGCAACCCAAAGTGCTATTGCGACTGGATGTTTGAAAGATCGAGATGGTCGCGTGATTGATCAGGTCAGAGTCCCTAAAGAGAAGCCAAGAGAGCTTGGCAATGCAGCTAGAAAGTTGCAGAAAGCGCGAGAAATCGCAACAGGATCCCTAAATGATGGACGAATTCTAGAGCATCCTACAGTTATTGAAATTTTAGATAAAGAGATTGTAGTAAAGCTCAATGATCTCAGGTTCGAATCAGTTGAGTTGTTAAATAAGATACTTTGTGCGAAGGGGCTGCCAATCATTTTGATCGATACATGAAGGAGTCTTCTTCGGAATGTACGGGTTTAGACCCTAGTTGGACTTCTCTATTGCGGAGGGTTACCAGCTGCATGCGCTTTTAGGCTTGTGTGATTTTACTTTATGTCTAAGTGGAGTGCGGCAACTAAATTTCGTTATGATTCTGGCCGCGCCGGTGTCCGCATGAGCAAATCCCCTGCAATCATTGAGCAAGTACAGCGCAAGCGAACGTTCAGTTGGGCTTCAAATACTTGATCTATTTTGCCGGTCCCGAGCAAAGCAATCCTCCCGTGATCAAAATGTTGCGGATTTGTTTTGTGGAAAGCTTGGTGGTGCCGGACGGTGTCTTCAGCGCAGAGTCAGTGTTAGCAATAATGCCAACGATCTCCCTCTCCGACCGCCCATCACTTAGTAGGCGCTTAGCGTGGTCGCAAATGCTTTGATTGCGATCTATTGTGGCCTCGCGACGTACAGTCGCCGAGTTGATACCTGCCTTGCGTGCGGTAGCGCTGATTCGGATCTTTTCTGCGTTGCTTAACAACGGAGAGTAGTAGACGTTGGCGAGGGTCATATAGTATCGAGCTGTCCCCGTCAATTCTGCCGCCTCCACTCGTGCTTCGATTTCCAGATACGCTTGTTGCTGGCGTACATCCTCCACAAACGCTGCAAATTCGTCCGACGCGTCTGCGATCATTTTGGCAAGACTCTCAAAATTCCCTGCGCACAGATCCGTATCGAAGCCACTGAACCACCGCTGCAACGTCTCGATGACACGGCAGGCTCGATCCATCGCCAGCGCAGCAATATACTGGCTATCAGTGATATCTGAGTCGGTCGATTCCCCTACTATCCACTGGATGCAGCGAGGCAGGTCGTCTCTGGACCGTTTGAATTGTTGGCTTATGTTGTAGGAAAGCCGCCTTACATTAGCTAACACTCTAATGGATTCAACGGACCACTCCCCATCTTTCAGGTGGCTCTCCCAATGCTCTTGGCCATCTCGAATGAGGTCGAGGGCATCATCGATGCGTTCTGCAAATTCTTCGTACAGCGTGAATCGCTCTAATATCTCGACAATTTCCCAGCCTTCGATGTTGAGGGGATCGCTCAAATAAAAAAAATTACTCAAGATTCACCCCTCGCCCCGTATTTGCATTCAATAAAACGCGAGTACCTGCGCCCGACGAGGCTAAAAGACCGCCAGTGAGGGTAGGGAGGTGCTGCTTCGAAGTGCTGCCGTCTTTGGAACACCTTTTGTGTGCCTTCAACCATGTGTTCCAGGTGAAACCCAGTGGTGTTCCAGGCTTGAAAATCGCGAATTCAGGGGCTTTCAGCCGTTTCGGAACACATGGAACACGTGGAACACCGGTTTTTTGAGCGATCAGGATTGGCATGGTCAAATGGCTTGTCCGAATTGGCCCAGTACGACGTTCCCATTCTGCAACTTGTCTAGATGATCGGCGTACCACTGCATCATGGCTGTCCGTTGCTCGAGGTACTGAGCTTTGTTGTAGACCCCCGAGATGCCCTCTTCTTTGTGAGCCAATTGCGCCTCCACATGTTCCTTTGGCCATCCATGTTCACGGAGCAGGGTGCTCGCTGTGTGCCGTGTTCCGTGGCCTACAAGACGTCCTTTGTAGCCAATGGTCGCGAATACCTTATTGATTGTGTTCTCACTGATAGTCGGA
Organism: Pseudomonas sp. RA_105y_Pfl2_P56; assembly: GCF_963970845.1. Taxonomy (NCBI): domain Bacteria; kingdom Pseudomonadati; phylum Pseudomonadota; class Gammaproteobacteria; order Pseudomonadales; family Pseudomonadaceae; genus Pseudomonas; species Pseudomonas sp. RA_105y_Pfl2_P56. The sequence continues at coordinate 7,788 of NZ_CAXAPL010000058.1, read as the reverse complement.
TTCTTCGCTCCAACTCCCGGAAATAGCCAGCGGCTGCGCCCGGTTAAAGCGTGCAGCTCTCTAAGTGCTACCAGTGCTTGGCGCGGAAGTGGACATACGAAGTCTCGGCGCATCTTCATCTTCGATGCAGGTGTAGTCCAAAGAGCTTTATCGAGATCAAACTCTTTCCACTCCGCGAGACGAACCATTCCCGGCCTAGAGGCTGTCCATATGCAAAGCCATGCCGCCGTTCTGGCGGTGAGTCTGCTGGGGGTGTTCATTAAGGCTGTGAGAAACTCGCCGAGTTCGGGCTCTAGCAAATGAGGGTGTTGTTGAGTCTTCGGTGCTTGAGCTGCGATGTCGCGTAGACGGCTACCCGGATCGTTTTCTGTCAATCCCAATCCGATTGCTCTGCCGAAGATCTGATTGACCCACGTCCGACATTTCTCAGCAACGTTATGCGCCTCCCGAGCTTCGAGGGAGGCCTGGAGATTTGCACAATCGGTTCGGGTTATTTCGTCCAGAGGTTTATCACCCAGCGCTGGAAGAATGTCTTTGTCGAGGTAAGTGCGGATTTTATTGAGGGTGGAGGGAGCGAGACCTTTCTCCTCCTTTGCCTTTAGCCAAGCTTCCGCAGCTGCTCTGAAGGTTCGGGTTCGAGCGGCATCGATTGCCGCTTTTGCCGAGCGCTTCTGTTCAAGAGGGTCGGCACCGCTACTGACAACCTTTCGTAGATCGGCTGCTTTTTCACGGGCAAGTGCGCCGCTGACTTCTGGATAGCCGCCGAGGCCCATCCATGCCCAGTTACCTGCAGGCCGCTTGTACCTGAGTTGCCATGACTTGCCACCGTCCGGTTTGACCCGGAAATATAAGCCGTTTCCATCTAGCTCTCGATATTCCTTTGTTTCAGGCTCAAGCCCTGCAAGCGTGGTATCGGCGAGGGGGCGGCGCTTGATGTCTGCGCGTTTCATCCTTGTATCCCAAAGTTAGGTGTTTTTCTCAGGATACAAGCAGGGATACAGGGATACAACGGATAAGGGGAGGCAGGGATAAACAGACAGGCACAAAAAAACCGGCCAAGTGGCCGGTTTCTCTGGGTCTGAGAGGCTGGTAGAGACTCTCAGATACTGCTATGTGGTGCCCCGAGGGAGACTCGAACTCCCACTCCTTTCGAAAACGGATTTTGAATCCGCCGCGTCTACCAATTCCGCCATCAGGGCTCAATGGCGGCGAAGTATAGAGATGAGATTACCGTTGGTCAATCACGTTTCATGGTCAATTTTCGATATTTCCGCTAGACTTTCGGGCCCTGCTAGACGAACCCCATCATGCGCGTTGCTGACTTTACCTTCGAACTCCCTGATTCGCTGATCGCTCGCCACCCTTTGGCCGAGCGTCGCGGTAGTCGCCTGTTGACCCTGGATGGGGTTAGCGGCGCCCTCGCACACCGTCAATTCACTGATTTGCTTGAGCATTTGCGCCCGGGCGATTTGATGGTGTTCAACAATACGCGGGTGATTCCGGCGCGGCTGTTCGGGCAGAAAGCCTCCGGCGGCAAGCTGGAAATCCTCATCGAGCGGGTGCTTGATGCGCATCGCGTGCTGGCGCATGTACGTTCCAGCAAGTCGCCGAAGCCGGGTTCGAAGATTTTCATCGATGGCGGTGGCGAAGCTGAAATGCTTGCGCGCCATGATGCGTTGTTCGAGTTGGGCTTCGATGAAGATGTGCTGCCGCTGCTCGATCGCGTCGGGCACATGCCGTTGCCTCCTTATATAGACCGCCCGGATGAAGGCTCGGATCGCGAGCGTTATCAGACGGTGTACGCCGAGCGCCTGGGCGCGGTGGCGGCGCCGACGGCGGGGCTGCATTTCGATCAGCCGCTGATGGAAGCGATTGCCGCCAAGGGCGTCGAGACCGCATTCGTCACGTTGCACGTTGGCGCGGGTACGTTCCAGCCGGTGCGCGTGGAGAAGATCGAAGATCACCACATGCACAGCGAGTGGCTGGAAGTCGGCCAGGACGTGGTCGATGCCGTCGCCGCTTGCCGTGCGCGGGGTGGTCGGGTGATCGCGGTCGGCACCACCAGCGTGCGTTCGCTGGAAAGTGCGGCGCGTGATGGCGTGCTCAAGCCGTTCAGTGGCGACACCGACATCTTTATCTTCCCGGGCCGGCCGTTCCATGTGGTCGATGCCCTGGTGACCAATTTCCATTTGCCGGAATCCACGCTGTTGATGCTGGTTTCGGCCTTCGCCGGTTATCCCGAAACCATTGCCGCCTACAAGGCCGCCGTCGACAACGGTTACCGCTTTTTCAGCTACGGTGATGCGATGTTCATCACCCGTAACCCCGCACCTACTGCCCCTAAACAAACAGGCCCAGAGGAAACAGAATGAGTCGCGAATGTCGCATGTCCTTTGAGCTCCTGGCAACCGATGGCAAGGCCCGTCGTGGTCGCCTGACCTTCCCGCGTGGCACCGTCGAGACGCCGGCGTTCATGCCGGTGGGCACTTACGGCACGGTCAAGGGCATGTTGCCGCGTGACATCGTCGCCACCGGCGCCGAGATCATCCTGGGCAACACCTTCCACCTGTGGCTGCGCCCGGGTACTCAGGTGATCAAGGAGCACGGTGACCTGCACGATTTCATGCAGTGGAAAGGCCCGATCCTGACCGACTCCGGCGGTTTCCAGGTGTTCAGCCTTGGCGCGATGCGCAAGATCAAGGAGGAGGGCGTGACCTTCGCCTCTCCCGTGGATGGCGCCAAAGTGTTCATGGGCCCGGAAGAGTCGATGCAGGTTCAGCGTGACCTGGGCTCCGACATCGTGATGATCTTCGACGAATGTACACCGTATCCGGCTGACGAAGACGTCGCGCGCGTGTCGATGGAGCTGTCGCTGCGCTGGGCTCAACGCTCGAAAAACGCTCACGGTGACAACACCGCGGCGCTGTTCGGGATCGTCCAGGGCGGAATGCACCAGGATCTGCGCATGCGTTCGCTGGAAGGTCTCGACAAGATCGGCTTCGATGGCCTCGCCATTGGCGGTCTGTCGGTGGGCGAACCGAAGCACGAGATGATCAAGGTGCTGGATTATCTGCCGGGCATGATGCCGGCTGACAAACCTCGTTACCTTATGGGCGTTGGCAAACCGGAAGATCTGGTTGAGGGTGTGCGCCGCGGTGTGGACATGTTCGATTGCGTGATGCCAACCCGTAATGCCCGCAATGGGCATCTGTTCATTGATACAGGCGTGCTGAAGATCCGTAACGCATTCCATCGCCATGATGAATCGCCGCTGGATCCGACCTGCGATTGCTATACCTGCCAGAACTTCTCCCGCGCTTATCTGCATCACCTGGACAAATGCGGCGAAATGCTCGGCAGCATGCTCAATACCATCCACAACTTGCGCCATTATCAGGTGCTGATGGCTGGTTTGCGCGAGGCTATTCAACAGGGTACATTGGCCGCCTTTGTCGATGCCTTCTACGCCAAACGCGGGCTCCCCGTTCCGCCTTTGGACTAAGTTTTCTGACCCCAAGATTCAACATTTGCAACTGGAGTGCTAAATGAGCTTTTTTATCTCTAATGCCATGGCTGACGCAGCTGCACCGGCTGCTGCCGGCCCAATGGGCGGCGGTTTCGAGTGGATTTTCCTGGTCGGCTTCCTGGTCATCTTCTATCTGATGATCTGGCGTCCACAGGCCAAGCGCGCCAAAGAGCAGAAGAACCTGCTGAGCAGCCTTGCGAAGGGCGACGAAGTGGTGACCACCGGCGGCATCGCCGGCAAGATCACCAAAGTGGCCGATGACTTCGTGGTTCTGGAAGTTTCCGACACCGTGGAAATGAAGTTCCAGAAGGGCGCCATCGCCGCCACGCTGCCAAAAGGCACGCTGAAAGCGATCTAAGCAACAACTTCTACTCAATCGACGGGGCGCGCAAGGCGCCCCGCGTCATAACGGGCGGCGTGATGCTGAACAAATACCCTCTGTGGAAATACATTCTGATCCTGGCGGTGCTGGCGGTCGGTCTGATTTATTCCGCTCCCAATCTTTACCCCGATGACCCGGCTATTCAAATCAGCGGCGCCAGCACGGCTCTGCAGGTCAATCAGGCCGATCTGGACCGCGTAAGCACCGCGCTTCACGAGTCCGGGATCAACGTCAAGGCGGCCACTCTGGCGGCAAACGGCAAGGGCGGCCTGATCCGTCTGAGCAAGGCTGAAGATCAGCTGCCGGCCAAAGACGTTGTGCGCAAGGCATTGGGTGATGACTATGTCGTCGCGCTGAACCTGGCACAAACCACCCCGCAATGGCTGCGCAATCTGGGCGCGCACCCGATGAAGCTGGGTCTGGACTTGTCCGGTGGTGTGCACTTCCTGCTGGAAGTGGACATGGATAAAGCCCTCGATGCACGCCTGAAAGTCTACGAAGGCGACGTCAAGAGCCTGCTGCGCAAAGAGAAGCTGCGCTATCGCAGCCTGCCGCAACTGGGCGGTGCCATCCAGTTGGGCTTCGCTGATGAAGGCAGCCGCGAACAAGCCCGTGCACTGATCCGCAAGAACTTCAACGATTTCGACATTGTTCCGGCCGACCTCAATGGTCAACCGGTGCTGCGTCTGGCGATGACCCCGGCCAAGCTGGCGGAAATCCGCGAATACTCCATCAAGCAGAACTTGACCACGGTACGTAACCGCGTCAATGAGCTGGGTGTTGCCGAACCGATCGTCCAGCGTCAGGGCGCCAACCGTATCGTGGTTGAGCTGCCGGGCGTGCAGGACACTGCCGAAGCCAAGCGTATCCTCGGCAAAACGGCCAACCTTGAGTTCCGTCTGGCGGCAGAGCCGGGCGCTTCGAAAGCCACCTCCGAGACGTTCGAGTTCCGTGAAGGCAATCGTCCTCCGGCGCAGATCGAGCGTGGTCTGATCATCACCGGTGATCAGGTCACTGACGCCAAGGCCGGTTTCGGCGAACACGGTACGCCTGAGGTGAACATCCGTCTGGATGGTCATGGTGGCGAACTGATGAGCCGCGCGACCCGTTCGAACGTCGGTCGCAGCATGGCAGTGATCTTCATCGAGCAGCGTCCGGTCACCACTTACACCAAGCAAGTGGTTGGTGGCGTCGAGAAAGACGTACCGGTGCAGACCTTCAAGGAAGAGAAGAAGATCATCAGCCTGGCGACCATTCAGTCGCCGCTGGGGGCTCAGTTCCGCATCACTGGCCTGAACGGTCAGGGCGAGTCGTCCGAACTGGCGCTGCTGTTGCGTGCCGGTGGTCTGGCGGCGCCGATGTACTTCGCTGAAGAGCGCACCATCGGTCCGAGCCTGGGTGCTGACAACATCACCAAAGGTATCGATGCATCGCTGTGGGGCATGCTGTTTGTCTCGCTGTTCATCATCGCCATCTATCGCTTCTTCGGCATCATCGCCACTGTCGCTCTGGGCGTGAACATGGTGTTGCTGCTGGCGCTGATGTCGCTGCTGGGGGCAACGCTGACCCTGCCGGGTATCGCCGGTATCGTCTTGACCATGGGTATGGCGGTCGACGCCAACGTGCTGATCTTCTCGCGGATTCGCGAAGAGATTGCCGCCGGGATGACCGTGCAGCGTGCAATCAGCGAAGGCTTCGGCCGGGCATTCACCGCGATTCTCGACGCCAACCTGACAACCTTGTTGGTCGGCGGGATTCTCTTTGCCATGGGCACAGGCCCGGTCAAAGGCTTCGCAGTGACCATGTCCCTCGGGATCTTTACCTCGATGTTCACGGCCATCATGGTGACCCGCGCGATGGTCAACCTGATCTTCGGCGGTCGTGACTTCAAGAAGTTGTGGATTTAAGGGGCTGCCATGTTACGTACAATCAACTTCATGGGCGTTCGCAACGTTGCGTTCGGCGTCACATTGTTCCTTACCGTGCTGGCCTTGTTCAGTGTCGCCACCAAGGGCATGAACTGGGGTCTGGACTTTACCGGCGGTACGCTCATCGAGCTGACCTACGAGCGTCCGGCCGATGTCACCAAGGTGCGCGAGCAACTGGTGGAGTCGGGTTACCACGAAGCCATCGTGCAGAGCTTCGGTGCAACCACTGATCTGCTGGTGCGTATGCCTGGCGAAGACCCGCAACTGGGTCATCAGGTAGCCGATGCTCTGCAGAAGGTCGGCGGCGACAACCCGGCGACGGTCAAGCGTGTCGAGTTCGTCGGCCCGCAGGTCGGTGAAGAGCTGCGCGACCAGGGCGGCCTCGGCATGCTGCTGGCGCTCGGCGGCATTCTGCTTTACCTGGCTTTCCGCTTTCAGTGGAAGTTCGCGGTCGGCGCCATTGTTTCGCTGATCCACGACGTGATCGTGACCATCGGTATTCTGTCGTTCTTCCAGGTCACCTTCGACCTGACGGTGCTGGCGGCGGTACTGGCGATCATTGGTTACTCGCTGAACGACACCATCGTGGTGTTCGACCGGGTTCGTGAGAACTTCCGTGTGCTGCGCAAGGCTTCGTTGATCGAGAACATCAACATCTCGACCACTCAGACTTTGCTGCGCACCATGGCGACGTCGATCTCCACGTTGCTGGCGATCTCGGCTCTGCTGTTCTTTGGTGGTGACAACCTGTTCGGCTTCTCCATTGCCCTGTTTATCGGTGTTCTGGCGGGTACTTACTCGTCGATCTACATCGCTAACGTGGTGTTGATCTGGCTGGATCTGACCACTGAAGACCTGATTCCACCCGCTAACACCGACAAGGAAATCGACGACCGTCCATAACGGCCATCGTTTTCCCGGTTGTCAGCCAAAAAGGCGCGAGTTGAACTCGCGCCTTTTTTTATGCTCCAAGGCTGGGATAAGCGCGGGCCCGACCCGCATGTGATGGTCAGGAGGTTCATGTGAACAAGTCGTTACTGGTTGGTGCGGTATTGGGTGCTGTCGGTGTAACAGCCGGGGGTGCTGTTGCCACCTACAGCCTGGTTAAAAGCGGCCCTGAGTACGCGCAAGTGCTGGCCGTTGAGCCGGTCAAAACACAGATCAAGACGCCACGTGAAGTTTGCAAGGATGTAACCGTGACCCGGCAGGCGCCGGTCAAGGACCAACACCAGATCCTCGGCACCGCTATCGGTGCGGTAGCGGGCGGTTTGCTGGGTAACCAGGTGGGGGGTGGCACCGGCAAGAAGATTGCCACGGTGGCAGGTGCGGTTGGCGGCGGTTATGCCGGCAACAAGGTGCAGGAAGGTATGCAAAACCGTGACACCTACACCACCACGCAAACGCGCTGCAACACAGTGAATGACATCAGTGACAAGGTTGTTGGTTACGACGTGCGTTATTCGCTGGATGGCAAGGAGGGCAAGGTGCGGATGGATCGCGATCCGGGCAACCAGATTCCGGTCGACAAGGAAGGTAAATTGATTCTGTCGCAGAATGGGTCGGGCCAATAATCGTTCGATCGTTTGAGATGAAGCACCCTGCGGGGTGCTTTTTTGTGTTCGTGATTCAAGTCGCGCGGTAAATCCCGTGTGGGGGGAGCTTGCTCGCGAATGCTGCTTAATATTCAAAGTGGATGCTGAATGACTCACCGCTCTCGCGAGCAAGCCTGCTCTCACATTGGGTCTATGGTGTGTCGGAAGGTCTAAATCATGGGCATAAAAAAAGCACCCCGAACAGACTGTGTGAAAACCTAGCAATCTGTGCGGCGCTCAATGAAAATGCTCCGTATCGAAAGATACGGAGCATTTTTCGTTATGGCTTACATCCAAGGAGAGTCTCGCAGCCAGACCAGCCTGTTTCCGGTCTCGCTGGAAGAGTTGATCCCCGAAGAT
>NZ_CAXAPL010000057.1:0-27737 GCF_963970845.1 Pseudomonas sp. RA_105y_Pfl2_P56 | reverse complement strand
GGAACACGCTGGTCTGGCTGCGGGACTCTCCTTGGATGTAGGCCATAACGAAAAATGCTCCGTATCTTTCGATACGGAGCATTTTCTTTGAGTGCCGCACAGATTGCTAGGTTTTCACACAGTCTGTCTCGGTGGCTTAGCTTTCAACGTCAGCGATCAGTCGTAGATCACTTTCTTCTTCCAGTCCGCATCGGTTTCGGCATCTTTGAGGCCAGCGGTCAGTTGGTTCTCTTCTCCTTCAACTGGCGCAATCTTGTCCATGACTTGGGCATTGGAGCGGGCGAGGAGTTTTTCCAGGTATTGCAACTGTTCGGAATAGATCTGCGGATCCTGTTGTTTGCGCAGGTATTGCACGCCGCGCTCGAAGGCGAGGCGGGCCTGGCCAGGTTGGTTTTGTTGCAAAGCTTGTTGGCCGAGGTTGTTGAAAAACTCAATGTGCAGCAGCACCAGAATGTGGCGGACTTCGCGAACCCAGTGCTTGGCTTCGTTCGGCGGCAGGAAGCCGTCATGGGCGGCACGGGTGATCTGTCCGTGGAGGGCTTCGAGCAGGAAACGCACGTCTTTGGCTTTGGCTTCGGTCAGAATCGGTGCCGGCGGGTTGTTGATCGGGATCGACTCGCCTTGGGCCACCAGTGCGCTCAGTTCAGTGATGCGTGCTTTAGTCGTCGCACTGGTTTTCTCAAGATTCAACAGACGCTGGCAGACATTGAGTTCCAGGCGGGTCAGCAGCAGCTTGAGTGCAGGCGTCATGAATTGACCTGGAAAGGTCTCGGTCAGTTCGCCGCAGCGACGCAGGCGGTCGTTGAGTTCGACTTTGGTGCGGGCCTTCTCCAGTTTGCTGTTTTCCACCACATGGTTCATATAGCCAATGGCGATCAGAATTGCTATCCCGGCTATGACTAGCAGGGTGATCATGAGTGGTGTCACCGGTAAGACCTCTTTATAGGGTTCACATGCGAGTGTAGTGGCTGGGGCATTTATGCGCCTAGCGCCGCTCGACGAATTGGATCGGCAGGTGCAATCTGTATCGGCCGTTTGTTGCTTATATGAATGCTGGCCCTTGATGTGCAGATTGCCATCACTGTGCGGTGGACTATAACGTCTTGTCGACCGCCGGAATATAGGCGTCAAACGCCGGGCGACGGAAAAGCCCGATTGGCTTCGTAAAGCAGGTCGAAGTCATTGATTTAAATAAATTTATATCAGGGGGTTGACGACCTCTCAATCCATCCATAGAATGCGCGCCACTTGCAGCGTAAAGCACACAGCGAAACGAAGCAGGGAGTGAATGTTGTAGTGTGTCCCCTTCGTCTAGTGGCCTAGGACACCGCCCTTTCACGGCGGTAACAGGGGTTCGAGTCCCCTAGGGGACGCCAATGCGGGAATAGCTCAGTTGGTAGAGCACGACCTTGCCAAGGTCGGGGTCGCGAGTTCGAGTCTCGTTTCCCGCTCCAATTTTAAACAGCACTGCTTTCGGGCGGGGCTGAGTGAAACCAGAGCCAAGTCTTCGGATGCGGGTCTGGACACCGAAACACACACCATGTGTTCCGGGTAGCGTGTCCCCTTCGTCTAGTGGCCTAGGACACCGCCCTTTCACGGCGGTAACAGGGGTTCGAGTCCCCTAGGGGACGCCATTTGCGGGAATAGCTCAGTTGGTAGAGCACGACCTTGCCAAGGTCGGGGTCGCGAGTTCGAGTCTCGTTTCCCGCTCCAATTTCACAAAAACGCCGCTCTATTGAGCGGCGTTTTTGTATGCGTGTGTTTTTACTTTACGGATTGAAGTCATCGAGTCAGTCAAAAAAAGAGGCCCGCCGAAGAGATTCGGCGGGCCTTTTGCGTTTCAGTTCGGATTACCAGGACAGCATCAGTCGGCCGGCAAACAAAATCAGCACGACGCCCATGGTGCGTTCGAACCAATGCCCCATGCGCATGAACAGCAAACGCACTTTGTTGCTGGAGAAGAACAGCGCGACGATGACGAACCACAACGCGTTTACAAAACACATCCACAGACCATAGAACGCCTGGATTTGCAGGGGCGTGCTGGCGCTGATGATCGTGGTGAAGATTGCGAGGAAAAACAGCGTCGCCTTGGGGTTGGTGGCATTGGTCAGAAAACCGGTACTGAACGCCTTGAACAGAGATTGCTCAACCAACGTTTGCTCCGCTGTTTTTTCGCCATCGAGGGTGGTTTTCGGTTTGCTGCGGATCAGGCTGACACCGAGATACAGAATGTAGGCGCCCCCCACCACCTTGGCCGCGGTCAGCAGCCACGGCGTGGTGTGCATGAGTGCGCCGACACCGAGCAGCGTGTACAGAACGTGCACGGAAATCCCCGCCCCAATGCCCAGTGCCGTGCAAATCCCGACCAAGCGGCCAAAGCGCACACTCTGGCGAATAGTGACCGCAAAGTCAGGGCCGGGAGCGACCACGGCCAGAAAATGGATGGTGGCCAGCGCCAGAAACTCGCCCAGGTAATTCGATAACATTTCAGCTCCAGAAGGTCAGGGGTGAAGCATTGCCGCGATAGCCGACAAAGAAGGACAGGCTCAAGCGCGGATCCGCTACACCCGGAGTCACCGAGTGCATGCAGCGCGAATTGAACATGATGAAATCGCCGGGTTCGGGCCGAACCTCAAGTGTGGGCGGTCCAAGCAGGGCCGGGTCGATGCCGTAACTGTCGCCTCGCATTTCGTCGAACAGTTCGGGCGTTATGTCGTCGTCCCACATCTGCAACGCGCCACCTTCGGTCGGCATGTTCAGGTACACGTTGCAGGCAAACTGTGCTTCCAGGCTGCGCGCTTGAAAGCTCTCCGGTGCGTCCTTGGCGAAAATGTCGTGGTGGGCGAGGAAGCACACGCCGGGTTTTACGACTCGCGACAGGCCGACGTACATTTTGCGACCGTATAGATTTTCCAGATGCGCACCGGCCGGCCACGACTCGTCGAGCATGCAGCGCAGTGTGTCGACCGGTGAAGAGTAGGGGGCGCAGCGATTACGCAGTTCGGCGATGTTGCTGGTGGCGCGTTCGAAGTAATCCTCGATCAGCAGCGGCTGGTTTTCCGCCTCGTAAAACGCCATACCGATACGGCCGATACTCGGTGCGTTGATGTAGCCCTCAAAGCCTGGGGCGAGAATCTTGTCGCCAATCTGGATTGCCAGCGGTTCGGGCAAAAAGCCTTTGACGCGAATGGCGAGGACTTCTTCGTTGGCCAGTTTTTTTATGCACGTCTCATCGAGACGCTCGACGTCTAGCATCATTTTTTTAGGTCCATCTATCGATAGTCAACGGAACCGGCGAATGCGGTTCCCCGGCGCCGGACATTGCGCGGAGCAATGTCCGGAAATGCTCAATCCACGCTGTAGTGGACGGACAATGTGCCTTTCTTCTGTGAAAGGGACGCGATCGTGACTGTGCCCAGATCCTTCAGGCTTCGTACATGGGTGCCACCGCAGCCATAGGCTGGCAGTTCACCAAAACCGATTTCCCGCGCGCCTTCGCGCAGCGAGGTCAGGCGTGGCAGATCGTGCTCGATCCACTGATCGATACCGAGTTGAACGGTGTGTGCGTCAACTTCCTGTGCGGCATCACCTGGCTTGAATTGCACGCGGCCTTCATTCGGCCAGTGGTGCGCTTTGACAGGCGTCCACCCCATGGCCTGGACGAAATGCCCGATCAAATGCCCGGCCGAATGCAGGCGTGTATTGAAGCAGCGGCGATCTTCGTCGACGCGAATACAGGTCATGCCGAGCGTGACCGGTCGATCAACGAAATGGATGATTCGATCCGCTTCTTGCACTACGCGCAGCACCTGGCTTGCGCCGATCCAGCCGGTATCACAGGGTTGGCCGCCACCTTGCGGATGAAACAGGGTAGCGCGCAGTTCTACCGCGAATTCGTTCTCGTGGGGCGTGCAGTCGAGGACTTCTACATTGGCCTTGAGGTCATCACTATGGAAAAAGAGGCGAAGCGTCATATTCCATGCCCTTATTAAAGTTTCTATTTTTATTATATGAATCGTGCAATAACGTGATAATCCGTTCAAACATCAAAGGACTTGTGCGCTGTGAGCATAAATCTACCGCTGCCGTTACTCGGTGAAATGGCGATTTTCGTCAAGGTCGTGGAAACCGGCAGCTTTTCTGAAGCCGCCCGCCAACTCGGATCGTCGCCTTCAGCGATAAGCCGCAGCATTTCCCGACTGGAAAAAGCGTTGGCCACACGGTTGCTGCAGCGCACCACGCGCAAACTGCGCCTGAGTGATGGGGGCGAAGAGGTGTTCAAGCGCTGTCAGGAAATGGTCAGCGCTGCCAAGTCCGTGATGGAAATCAGCGGCCAGTTCACCCATGAGGCTGAAGGGCTGGTGCGGGTCAGCGTACCGAAAGCGGTGGGGCGTTTCGTGATTCATCCGCATATGCCCGAATTTCTGCGCCGTTATCCCAAGGTCGATGTGGAGTTGTTACTGGAAGACCGGCAGGTCGATCTGATCGACGATCATGTCGATCTGGCGATTCGCATCACCGATCGGCCACCCGCCGGATTGGTCGGGCGTCAATTGTTGACGATAGACCATTTGCTCTGCGCAACTCCGCAATACCTGGCTGAAAACGGCACGCCAAAGCACCCTCACGACTTGCTCGATCACAGCTGTATATATCTTGGGGAAACCCCAAGCGATGCGCGCTGGAAATTCAAAAAAGGCAGCAACGCCGTGACGGTCGGCGTGCGTGGCCGATATGCCGCCAATCACACTGGCGTGAGGCTGGGAGCGGTGTTGCAGCATATTGGAATTGGCAGCCTGCCGTACTTCACCGCACGGTATGCCCTGGAGCAGAAGTTGATTGTGCAGGTATTGCCAGAGTGGAGCTTCCTGGCTTCTTACCATGGCGGACTCTGGCTGCTGCATTCGCCGACGCGTTATTTGCCGCCGAAGCTGCGGGTGTTCATCGACTACCTGGTGGAGTGCCTGGAGAAGGAGCCGACCTTGAGCAAGCCCGGTAAATCGGGCGGTGCGAGTAATGCTGCGATGGTCTATGAATTGCCTGAGAGTGAAGGGCTGCTCTAACGGCAACTCAGAAAAAGGCCCGCCTGGACAACCAGGCGGGCCTTTTCATTACCGAAAGAAAATCAGTGCTTGCTGTCCTGAGCGGACATTGCCATCAGTTGCTTTTCCTGATTCCAGTCGAACGGTTCGTCGTTTTGTTCGGCTTCGTAGCGGCGTTCTTCCAGGGCCTGATACAGGTCGATTTCTTCATCGGCCAGGTAGTGCAGGCAGTCGCCACCGAAAAACCACAGCAGATCCCGTGGGATCAGGTGGGCAATTTGCGGATAGCGAGTAATCACTTGAGTCAGGATGTCCTGGCCCAGGTATTGGCTTTCGATCGGATCGATCGGCAGTGACGCCAGCAATTCGTCGAAGCGCTCCAGGAACAGGGCGTGGCTTTCTTCGGGAACCTGATCGGCCTCACCTACGGCGACCAGAATACTGCGCAGGTGGTCGAGCAAAACAAGATGGTCGGCGACGACGTTGGACACGAGATAAGTCCTCAAGAGCAAAACGGGCGCGGGAGTATAAAGCCCCTGCGCCCGTTTTTCACAAATAAACGGCTACACGTTGAAGGATTAGCGGACTTTGCCGTCGGCCAGCACCAACTGCTCTTTGTCGAAATCATCGACATCGATCACCTTGCGCCGTGCCGCTTCGGCTTCGTGCAGGCTCTGCGCTTGCGCTGCCTGGAGAACCCCAGCCTCAAGCGCTGCATCGATCGCGTTTTCGCCGGCGACCGGTTTGACCTGACCGCTTTTCAACGAAGTGTGCAGTTTTTTCTGCAGCGGTTGCACAGCACTCAGCAGGTCGCTGGCGTGTTGCAGTGCGCCGACGGCATCCTCTGCCGATTGCGGGCGATAGCAGCCGGCAAGCAACTCTTCCAGCGCCGGATCGCCTTTGGTTCGACCAATAATGCTCGCCACTTCGGCACCGAGTTTGTCCGATGGGCCTTTGTGGCGCCGGCCGAACGGAAACACGATGACCCGCAAAATGCAGCCAAATATCTTGTTCGGGAAATTGCTCAGCAGCTCATCGAGAGCACGCTCCGACTGGAAAAGGCTTTCTTCCATGGCCCAGCGCAACAGCGGTTCCATATACCCTGGCGAATCCAGATCGTGAAAACGCTTGAGCGCAGCGGACCCCAGATACAGGTTGCTCAGCACATCGCCAAGACGTGCCGAGAGACGCTCGCGGCGTTTCAGTTCGCCCCCCAGCAGCATCATGCTGAAGTCGGCGAGCATGGCAAAGGCTGCCGCCTGACGATTGAGCGCGCGGAAGTAACCCTGACTGATCTTGTCGCCCGGCGCAGGTTCGAAGTGGCCCAAACCCAGGTTCAACACCAGGGTGCTGGCGGCATTGCTCACGGCGAAACCGATATGCTTGAGCAGCAGGCCGTCGAATTCTTTCAGTGCCTGATCCTTGTCCTCGCGGCCGGCGAGGGCCATTTCCTTGAGCACGAACGGATGGCAACGAATCGCACCCTGACCGAAGATCATCAGGTTACGCGAGAGAATGTTCGCGCCTTCCACGGTGATGAAGATCGGCGCGCCGTTCCAGCTACGTCCGAGGTAGTTGTTCGGGCCCATGATGATCGCCTTGCCGCCGTGTACGTCCATGGCGTGGCTGATGCATTCACGGCCGCGTTCGGTCAGGTGGTACTTGAGGATCGCCGACAGGACTGACGGTTTTTCGCCCAGATCGACCGCGTTGGCGGTCAGCATTCGCGCAGCGTCCATCATCCACGCGTTACCGCCGATGCGCGCCATGGCTTCCTGTATGCCTTCGAAGGCCGACAGGGGCACATTGAACTGTTCACGAATCTGCGCGTATTGCCCGGTCACCAGGCTGGTGAACTTGGCTGCACCGGTACCGACTGCCGGCAGCGAGATCGAACGGCCGACCGACAGGCAGTTCATCAGCATCATCCAGCCTTTGCCGAGCATCTCCTGGCCGCCGATCAGGAAGTCCAGCGGGATGAACACGTCTTTGCCCGAGTTCGGGCCGTTCATGAACGCAGCGCCCAGTGGCAGGTGACGGCGACCAATCTCCACGCCTGCGGTATCGGTTGGAATCAGCGCAAGGCTGATGCCCAGGTCTTCCTTGTTCCCCAGCAGGTGATCCGGGTCATACGCTTTGAACGCGAGGCCGAGCAACGTGGCGACCGGACCCAGTGTGATGTAGCGCTTTTCCCAGTTAAGGCGCAGGCCGAGGACTTCCTGACCCTCCCATTGGCCTTTGCAGATGATCCCGGTGTCCGGCATCGCGCCTGCGTCGGAACCGGCGAGCGGGCCGGTGAGGGCGAAGCACGGGATGTCGTCGCCACGGGCCAGCCGTGGCAGGTAGTGATTGCGTTGTTCGTCGGTGCCGTAATGCAGCAGCAGTTCTGCCGGGCCGAGGGAGTTGGGCACCATCACGGTGGAGGCGAGATCGCCGCTGCGGGTCGCAAGTTTCATCGCTACTTGCGAGTGGGCATAGGCGGAAAAGCCCTTGCCGCCGAATTCCTTGGGAATGATCAGGGCGAAAAAGCCGTGTTCCTTGATATGCGCCCAGGCTTCGGGCGGCAGATCCATCGACTGGCCGATTTGCCAGTCAGTGACCATCGCGCAGAGCTCTTCGGTCGGACCATCGATAAAGGCCTGTTCTTCTTCGCTCAGTTGCGCCTTGGGATAGGACAGCAGTTTTTCCCAGTCCGGACGACCGCTGAACAGCTCGCCATCCCACCAGACGGTGCCGGCATCGATCGCGTCGCGTTCGGTCTGCGACATCGGCGGCAGGGTTTTCTGGAACCAGTTGAACAGCGGCGCACTGAAATATTGGCGGCGCAGGTCAGGCAGCACCAATGGCGCGGCCACCATCGCCAGTACGATCCAGAGCACCAGCAACAGCCAGCCCGGTGCGTGGCTGAAAATCCCCATCGCCAGCAGGTAGACGGCAACGATGCCCAATGCGGGCAGCGGGGAAATTCGCCGGTGGGCGAGATACGCCACGCCAACGACCAAAACCAGTATCCACAACAACAGCATATTCAGTCCTCCGTGAACCAAGGCAAATCGACCCTTCAGAGCTTAGACGGCATCTGTAAAACCGGGTGGTCAGACCATGGTGATTGAAATCGTGGGAAACCTCTGACGGTTTTCGTAGGTTCGGTGGGCAACACGCGTGGGAAATCGTTCGTTCACTGCGCAACTTTGCGTGCATGTTTGGCCGAAACGTCGTTATCTCTGTGCTTGAGCGGTCGCTAGACTCGGGGCTCACCCAGGAGATTGCCGTCATGCACGAGTATCTGAGTCCCGGCCGCTTCATCGATAGTGACCACCCGGCGGTGGTGGAGTTCGCCGAACAGCACCGTGGCGCCAGCGGTGACCCGCTCAAGCAGGCGATCAATCTCTACTACGCCGTGCGCGAGGCGGTGCGCTACAACCCTTACACCTTCAGTCGGGATCCGCAGACGTTGCGCGGCAGTTACGCTTTGGCAACGGGAGAGAGCTATTGCGTGCCGAAAGCCACGCTGCTGGCCGCTTGCGCGCGACAT
Organism: Pseudomonas sp. RA_105y_Pfl2_P56; assembly: GCF_963970845.1. Lineage (NCBI taxonomy): Bacteria > Pseudomonadati > Pseudomonadota > Gammaproteobacteria > Pseudomonadales > Pseudomonadaceae > Pseudomonas > Pseudomonas sp. RA_105y_Pfl2_P56. Next base: position 19,157 of record NZ_CAXAPL010000057.1, on the reverse strand, counting down.
TGCGCGATTGCGGCACGCATCGGTCTGGCGGATGTGCGCAATCATCTGTCGACCCCGCGTTTGCTTGAACTGCTCAAGAGCGATGTGTTCGCCATGCACGGTTACACCGAGCTGTTTCTTGGTGATCGCAGGGTCAAGGCGACGCCTGCGTTTAACCAGAAACTCTGCGAACTGTTCAACGTCGCGCCACTGGATTTTGACGGTATCAACGACAGTGTTTTCCACCCGTACAACCGGGACGGTGCGCAGTTGATGGAGTACCTGGTCGATCACGGCCAGTTCGCCGATGTGCCGCAAACCTTCTTCTTTGAGCATCTGGAAAAATGTTATCCGCACCTGTTCGGCGATCAACAGTCGCCACTATTGGGCGACATGCAGAGTGATGTCAGCCGCCTCTGATCCGGCGTATGCTGCCTGCCCACGCATTTGCAAAGAGGCGGTCATGCTGAAGATCTGGGGACGGAAAAACTCATCGAATGTCAGGAAGCCATTGTGGGCCGCCGAAGAACTCGGCCTGGCTTACGAGGCGATCGATGCGGGTGGCGCGTTCGGTGTGGTCGACACGCCGCAGTACCGGGCGATGAATCCGAATGGCCGGGTGCCGGTGATCGAAGACGACGGTTTTGTGCTGTGGGAGTCCAACGCCATCGTCCGCTATCTGCTGGCCAAACATGCGCCTGACAGTGCCTGGTACCCGGCAGACCCACAAGCCCGGGCTATCGCTGACAAGTGGATGGACTGGACCACTTCGAGTTTTGCCGGTCCCTTCCGCACCGTGTTCTGGGGCGTTTTGCGGACACCGGCCGACCAGCAGGATTGGGCGGCTATCGACGCGGCGATCACGCAATGTAACGAGCTTTTGAGCATGGCCGACGCTGCTTTGGCCTGCCAGCCTTACCTCGGCGGAACAGAAATCGGCATGGGCGATATTCCGCTCGGCAGTTTCATTTATGCCTGGTTCGAGATGCCCATCGAGCGGGCTCCGCAACCGCATCTGCAAGCCTGGTACGAGCGGCTCAAACAGCGTCCGGCCTACAAAAAAGCCGTCATGACCGCGTTGACTTGATAATTACTATCGACACACTTGACTGTACTTGTGCGGCGGGGGCAAGCACCATTGCGCTCTTGCGCTGCGGTTGTATCCCTCGCCGCTTGCCCTTATTTCTCTCTTTCCTCCCTTCACCATGGTGCGTAAATCAGATATGAGTTCCGCTCTGTCCATCCGGCAGCTAACCAAAACCTACGGCAACGGGTTCCAGGCCTTGAGTGGTATCGATCTGGACGTCGCCGAAGGTGATTTTTTCGCCTTGCTCGGCCCCAACGGCGCCGGCAAATCCACGACCATCGGCATTCTTTCCACCCTGGTGAACAAGACCAGCGGCACGGTGAATATCTTTGGCAATGACCTGGACAAGAGCCCGGCCGCGCTTAAGCGCTCGATCGGCGTGGTGCCCCAGGAATTCAACTTCAACCAGTTCGAAAAGACGTTCGACATCGTCGTGACCCAGGCCGGTTACTACGGCATTGCGGCGAAAATCGCCAAGGAACGTGCCGAGCAGTACCTGACCCAGCTCGGCCTGTGGGACAAGCGCGATGTGCCTTCGCGTTCGCTGTCGGGCGGCATGAAGCGCCGCTTGATGATTGCTCGGGCGCTGGTGCATGAGCCGCGCCTGTTGATCCTCGACGAACCGACGGCCGGCGTCGACATTGAACTGCGTCGTTCGATGTGGACGTTCCTCACCGAACTTAACCAGAAAGGCATCACCATCATCCTCACCACGCATTATCTGGAAGAGGCTGAGCAGTTGTGCCGCAACATCGGCATCATCGACCACGGCACGATTGTCGAGAACACCAGCATGCGTCAGTTGCTCGGCCAACTGCATGTGGAAACCTTCCTGCTCGACCTCAAGGGCAATTTGAGCGTCGCGCCGCAACTGGTCGGCTATCCGTCCCGTTTGGTGGATGCACACACGCTGGAGGTGCAGGTCGACAAATCCATGGGCATCACCGCGTTGTTCGGCCAACTGGCTCTGCAGAACATCGAAGTGTTGAGCCTGCGCAACAAAACCAATCGCCTTGAGGAGCTGTTCGTGTCCCTGGTGGAGAAAAATCTGTCGAAGGTGGCGGTATGAGTTCCGAATTCCGTCCCAACCTCGTCGCGCTCCAAACCATTGTTTACCGCGAGGTCAAACGCTTCACCCGGATCTGGCCGCAAACCCTGCTGCCGCCGGCGATCACCATGGTTCTGTACTTCGTGATCTTCGGTAACCTGATCGGTCGGCAGATCGGCGACATGGGTGGCTTCACTTATATGGAGTACATCGTGCCGGGGCTGATCATGATGTCGGTGATCACCAACTCCTACGGCAACGTGGTGTCGAGCTTCTTCGGTAGCAAGTTCCAGCGTTCCATCGAAGAGTTGATGGTCTCGCCGGTCTCGCCGCACACAATCCTGATCGGCTATACCTGTGGTGGCGTGCTGCGCGGGTTGATGGTGGGTGTGATCGTCACCCTCCTGTCGCTGTTCTTTACCCACTTGCAGGTGCATCACCTGGGCGTGACCCTTCTGGTGGTGGTGCTGACGGCGACGATTTTCTCGTTACTGGGCTTTATCAACGCCGTGTTTGCGCGCAATTTCGATGATATTTCGATCATCCCGACCTTCGTGCTGACACCGCTGACGTATCTGGGCGGCGTGTTCTACTCGATCACTTTGCTGCCGCCGTTCTGGCAGACGGTGTCGCTGGCCAATCCGGTACTGCACATGGTCAACGCCTTCCGCTACGGCATCCTCGGTGTTTCGGATATCCGCATCGGTATTGCGATCACCTTCATGCTGGTGGCGACGGTGGTGTTGTATTTCGGTTGCGCGCGTTTACTGGTGAGCGGGCGCGGGATGCGGACCTGACGCTATGCCCAGTCGCATGCTTGGCTAGTCCGGGCACCACAAAAAACGGCCTCCATTGCGCAGGCCGTTTTGCATTCAAGGCGTTCGGTTTTTCTTGCGCCGCGCCCATTGCCGTGCGACCCACCAGCGCCAATACATCATGACCACGAAGTAGGCGAGGGCGCCCAGCACCAATCCGGACAGCACCGAACCGAGCAAAAACGGTTGCCACAACGTCGACAGCTCACCGCTTATCCATTCCCAGGTCAGTTGATCGGGCAAATGCCGTATCGGCACGTCCATCAGCCACGCACCCACCTTATAAGTGCAAAAAAACACCGCTGGCATGGTGATCGGATTGGTTAGCCAGACCAGGCTCACAGCAATTGGCAGGTTGCCGCGCACCTTGATTGCCAGCGCTGCGGCCACCAGCATCTGCAACGGGATCGGTAGGAATGCGGTAAACAGACCCACTGCCATTGCTCGAGCGACCGAGTGGCGATTGAGGTGCCAGAGGTTCGGGTCATGCAGCAACTTGCCGAGAAATCGTAAGGATTTGTGTTCCCTGATCCTCGTTGGGTCGGGCATGTAGCGTTTGAATAAGCGCCGGGGCATAAGGCTTCTCGGTCGATTAAGGCGGCAAGTATGTCTGGATTCTACGAACCGCCCATTCAGACTTTGTGACAATTGTTGACGACGGTCGTGCCCAAGACCCGCTATGCCTAAGTGCGCGACTCTCAAGGACGGGCTTATGCGCACAGGGATGATGGCGTTGGCAGTCGGTCTGCTGGCCCCGATAGTTTTGCCGGCTTTGCCGCCGGTCGGGTTGACCGTGTTGCTGGCGGTGGTGGGTTTGATGTTGCTGCCGTTTCGCAGCTATCCATTGGCATTTTTATTGTTTGGTTTCACTTGGGCCTGCGTCGGCGCGCAATGGGCGCTGGATGAGCGACTTTCAACCCGTCTGGACGGCGAAACCCGCTGGCTTGAGGGGCGGGTGGTTGGTCTGCCGCACAATGGCGACGGTGTGGTGCGTTTCGAATTGGCTGATGCGCGCTCGCGTCACGAGAAACTGCCGTCACTGATGCGTCTGGCCTGGTACGCCGGGCCACCAGTCAACAGTGGCGAGCGCTGGCGCCTGGCGGTCAAGCTCAAACGCCCGGCCGGTTTGCTCAATCCGGATGCCTTCGATTACGAAGCCTGGCTGCTGGCGCAACGCATCGGTGCGACCGGTACGATCAAGGATGGCCGGCGTTTGGCCGAGGCGCGGTGGGCGTGGCGCGACAGCATTCGTCAGCGCTTGCTCGCGGTGGACGCTCAGGGTCGGGCCGGTGCATTGGCCGCGCTGGTGCTGGGCGATGGCTCTGGGCTCAGCCGCGACGATTGGCAGATTCTGCAGGACACCGGCACCGTCCATTTACTGGTGATTTCCGGCCAGCACATCGCAATGCTGGCGGCGGTGATGTACCTGGTGGTTGCCGGGTTGGCCCGTTATGGGCTGTGGCCGCTGCGTTGGCCGTGGCTGCCATGGGCCTGTGCGCTGGCGTTCGCCGCGGCGCTTGGTTACGGGTTGCTCGCCGGATTCGACGTGCCGGTGCGCCGGGCCTGCGTGATGGTCGGGCTGGTGCTGTTGTGGCGTTTGCGCTTTCGCCATCTCGGCGCGTGGTGGCCGCTGTTGCTGGCGTTCAACGCCGTGCTGTTGCTTGATCCGCTGGCCGGTTTGCGCCCCGGTTTCTGGTTGTCGTTCGCGGCGGTGGCGGTGCTGATCCTTACCTTTGGCGGTCGTCTCGGAGGCTGGCGTTGGTGGCAAACCTGGACGCGGGCGCAGTGGCTGATTGCAATCGGTTTGTGTCCAGTGCTGATGGTGCTGAGCTTACCGATCAGCCTGAGTGGGCCGTTGGCGAATTTGCTGGCGGTGCCTTGGATCAGTCTGGTGGTGTTGCCGCCGGCATTGCTCGGCACTTTATTGTTACCCGTGCCGTATGTCGGCGAAGGCCTGTTATGGGCGGCCGGCGGTTTGATCGACGGGTTGTTTCGAGCCTTGGCGTTGATTGCCGGGCAATGGCCTGCGTGGATTGCACCGTCGATTCCCGCGTGGGCGTTAGCCATGGGCAGTCTAGGCGCCTTGCTGTTACTGCTGCCGCGCGGTGTACCGATGCGTCCTCTGGGCTGGCCGTTACTGCTGGTTCTGGTCGTGCCGCCACGCGAGCGATTGGACGAAGGCTTGGCCGACATCTGGCAGCTCGACGTCGGCCAGGGGCTGGCGATTCTGGTCCGCACCCGGCATCACACCTTGCTCTACGACGCCGGGCCGCGTTTCGGTGATTTGGACCTCGGCGAACGCGTTGTGCTGCCCGCCTTGCGCAAATGGAGGGTCGAGAAGCTCGACTTGATGCTGCTCAGCCACGCCGATGCCGATCATGCCGGTGGTGCTCTGGCAGTGGTGCGCAACTTGAAGGTGGATCGAGTCATCAGCGGCGATCCGCCGGGGCTGCCAGCCGAACTGAACGCCGAAGCTTGTGAAAGTGGCCGCCGATGGCAGTGGGATGGCGTCGGTTTTCACCTGTGGCAATGGGCGGATGCCCGCGACAGCAACCAGCGCTCCTGCGTATTACAGATCGAGGCCAGCGGCGAGCGCCTGCTGCTGACCGGCGATATCGACACCCATGCCGAACGTGTCCTGCTCGACAGCCCGCTGGCAGTCCCGACGCAATGGTTGCAAGCGCCGCACCACGGCAGTCGCAGTTCTTCATCGATGGCCTTGCTGAAAGTGTTGAAGCCCGGCGCCGTGCTGATTTCCCGAGGCCACGGGAATTCGTTTGGCCACCCCCACCCGACGGTGCTGGCACGCTATCGCAAACAGGGGCTGCGCATTTATGACAGTGCTGAACAGGGCGCCATTCATCTGCAATTGGGCCGCTTCAGGCCACCCTGGACAATGCGCCAACAGCAGCGTTTCTGGCGTGATCCACCGTCATTGACCCATTGATCGGGGCGTGGACGAAGGCGACGTCACGGTCGTCGGGGCGGCGGGTCTTAATCATGAACCGGTATGGTAAAGTGGCGCACTTTTTCGAGGGGACTGTCACTGTGTGGGAATTGGTCAAATCCGGCGGCTGGATGATGTTGCCGATCATTCTGAGTTCCATCGCGGCCATGGCGATTGTCGCCGAGCGCCTGTGGACCCTGCGCGCCAGTCGCGTCACTCCCGAGCATCTGCTGGGTCAGGTCTGGGTCTGGATCAAGGACAAGCAGCTCAATAAAGAAAAACTCAAGGAATTGCGCGCCAATTCGCCGCTGGGGGAAATCCTCGCCGCAGGCCTTGCCAACTCCAAACATGGTCGCGAGATCATGAAAGAGTGCATCGAAGAGGCCGCTGCCCGGGTCATTCACGAGCTTGAACGCTACATAAATGCACTGGGCACCATCGCCGCCATGGCGCCCTTGTTGGGCCTGCTCGGCACCGTACTGGGCATGATCGATATTTTCAGCGCGTTCACCGGTTCCGGCATGGGCACCAACGCCTCGGTGTTGGCTGGCGGTATTTCCAAAGCGCTGATCACCACCGCAGCGGGCCTGATGGTCGGTATTCCGGCGGTTTTCTTCCACCGTTTCCTGCAGCGCCGCATCGATGAACTGGTGGTGGGCATGGAGCAGGAGGCGATCAAACTGGTTGAAGTGGTGCAGGGCGACCGTGACGTCGATCTGGCTGAGGGCAAAGCGTGAAATTCCGTCGCAAACCCCGGGAAACCGTGGACATCAACCTCGCGTCGCTGATTGACGTGGTGTTTATCCTGCTGCTGTTTTTCGTCGTGACCACCACCTTTACCCGTGAAACCCAGTTGCGCGTCGATTTGCCGGAAGCGGTCAGCGGCTCGCCCGCCGAAGATCAGCAGGTCAAACAGATCGACGTCGCCATCAGCGCCGAGGGCGTGTTTTCGGTGAACAACAAGATTCTGCCGAAAAACGATCTGGCCACCCTGATGGAAGCCATGCAGAAAGAATCCAACGGCGACACCAGCCTGCCGTTGTCGATCAGTGCCGATGGCAAAACTCAACACCAATCGGTGATCACTGCCATGGACGCGGCCGGCAAGCTCGGTTTCAGCCATCTGCGCATGACCACGGTCGAGGCGGCGCCCAAATCCTGATGAGCCTGTCTGATCGCTTGCTCGCCGCGTGGTATCAGGGGCACCCGGCCCTGACGCTGCTGCGGCCGCTGGAAATGTTGTACCGCCGCGTGGTGGTCAACAAACGCCAGCGTTTTCTTGATGGCGAAGGTGAAATCTACCAGCCACCAGTGCCGCTGATCGTGGTCGGCAACATCACCGTCGGGGGCACGGGCAAGACACCGATGATTCTCTGGCTGATCGAACACTGCCGGCGCAGCGGTTTGCGTGTGGGCGTGGTCAGCCGTGGCTACGGCGCCAAGCCTGCGCAACTGCCATGGCGAGTCGAGGCTGATCAAAGCGCCGATATCGCGGGCGATGAACCGCTGCTGATCGTTCAGCGCACCGGCGTGGCGCTGATGATCGACCCCGATCGCAGCGCCGCCGTCAAAGCCTTGCTCGAAAGCGAACCGCTGGATCTGATTCTGTCCGACGACGGCATGCAGCATTACCGTTTGGCCAGGGATCTGGAGTTGGTGCTGATCGATGCCGCCCGAGGCCTGGGCAATAAGCGCTGCCTGCCTGCCGGGCCATTGCGCGAGCCGATTGAACGTCTGCAAAGCGTCGATGGTGTGCTGTTCAACGGTGCGCTCGATGATCGCGACGACGGTTTCGCCTTCCGTCTGCAACCCACCGCACTGGTCAATCTGCGCAGCGGCAAACGTATGCCGCTCGATCATTTTCCGGCCGGTCAGGCTGTGCATGCGGTCGCCGGGATCGGCAATCCGCAACGTTTCTTCAATACCCTCGAAGCGCTAGACTGGCGAGCAGTCCCCCATGCGTTTGCCGACCACGCCGAATACAGCGTGCAGGCCTTGAATTTCACACCGTCATTGCCATTGGTGATGACCGAAAAGGACGCGGTGAAGTGCCGTGCCTTCGCTGCTGCCGACTGGTGGTACCTGGCGGTCGATGCGGTGCCGTCGCCGGCCTTTGTGGCCTGGTTCGACACACAACTGATGCGCCTGTTGCCGGATCGTCTTTTGCCTTAACTCTTTTATCCAGGGAATGTTCATGGACACCAAATTGCTCGACATCCTCGCGTGCCCTATCTGCAAAGGCCCGCTCAAGCTCAGCGCCGACAAGACCGAACTGATCAGCAAGGGCGCCGGTCTGGCATACCCGATCCGCGACGGCATCCCGGTGATGCTCGAGACCGAAGCCCGCACCTTGACCACCGACGAGCGCCTGGATAAATGACCACAGCCTTCACCGTTGTCATCCCGTCGCGATACGCCTCCACTCGGTTGCCGGGCAAACCGCTGCTGTTGATTGCCGGCAAACCGATGATCCAGCACGTCTGGGAACAGGCGAGCAAAAGCAGCGCCACCCGCGTGGTGGTCGCAACGGACGATGCGCGCATCGTTGAGGCGTGCAAAGGGTTTGGCGCCGAAGTGGTTTTGACCCGTGAAGATCACAACTCCGGCACCGATCGTCTGGCTGAGGTCGCGGCGAAACTGGGGCTTGAACCCGACGCGATCGTGGTCAACGTGCAAGGCGATGAGCCGCTGATCCCACCGAGCGTGATCGATCAGGTCGCCGCCAATCTTGCAGCCCACACCGAAGCGCGGATGGCCACGTTGGCCGAGCCGATCGAGGACGTGGAAACCCTGTTCAACCCGAACGTAGTCAAGGTTGTCAGCGACCTCAACGGCCTGGCGCTGACGTTCAGCCGTGCCACGTTGCCGTGGGCCCGCGATGCCTTCGCCAAGAGCCGCGAGCAACTGCCCGAAGGCGTGCCGTACCGTCGCCACATCGGCATTTATGCCTACCGTGCCGGTTTCTTGCAGGACTTCGTGAGTTGGGGCCCGTGCTGGCTGGAGAACACCGAATCCCTCGAGCAACTGCGTGCCTTGTGGCATGGCGTGCGTATTCATGTGGCTGACGCTCTGATCGCGCCGCCGACCGGTGTCGATACCGCCGAAGACCTCGAGCGCGTCCGTCGCCTGCTGGAGGCCTGATGCGCGTTCTGTTTGTGTGCCTGGGCAACATTTGCCGGTCACCCACTGCCGAAGGCGTGCTGCGCCGCAAACTGCGTGAGGCCGGGTTGGCGGATCAGGTTGAAGTGGCTTCTGCCGGTACTGGTGACTGGCACGTCGGCAACCCGCCGGACAAGCGCAGCCAGGCCGCGGCCAAAGTGCGCGGCTATGACCTGTCGGCGCAACGCGCGCAACAGGTCAGCCGTGCCGATTTCGCCCGTTACGACCTGATCCTGGCCATGGACAACAGCAACCTGCGCAACCTCAAGGCCTTGCAGCCGTCCACCGGCAAGGCCGAACTGGATCTGTTCCTGCGTCGTTATGCCGGTGTGGTCGATGACGTGCCAGATCCGTACTACGACGGCGATCAGGGCTTCGAGCAGGTGCTGGATCTGATCGAGACGGCGTGTGACCAACTGTTGATCGAAGTGAAGGGCCGGTTATGAGTTTGCAGGTGCAACCCGGGGTTTCCCTGAAACCGTTCAACAGTTTTGGCGTTGATGTGCAGGCGCAACTGTATGCCGAAGCCCACAGCGACGCCGAGGTGCGTGAGGCGCTGAGCTATGCTGCTGCTCACCAGGTGCCGTTGCTGGTGATCGGTGGCGGCAGTAACTTGCTGCTGACCGCTGACATTGCGGCGCTGGTGCTGCGCATGGCCACACGCGGTATCCGCGTGATCAGTGATGACGGCAACCGTGTGGTGATTGAAGCCGAAGCGGGCGAACCGTGGCATGCGTTTGTGCAACACACTTTGGCACAGGGTTTCTCCGGACTGGAAAACCTCAGCCTGATTCCCGGCACCGTTGGTGCAGCGCCGATGCAGAACATCGGTGCCTACGGTGTCGAGATCAAGGATGTATTTGCCGGGCTCACCGCGCTGGATCGTCAGAGCGGCGAGCTGCGCGATTTCACCCTGGAAGAATGCAACTTCGCCTACCGCGACAGCCTGTTCAAACAGGAGCCGGGGCGTTGGCTGATTCTGCGGGTGCGCTTCAGACTCGATCGCGTGGCACATCTGCACCTGGAGTACGGCCCGGTGCGTCAGCGCTTGACCGAACAGGGCATCGAACAGCCGACGCCCACCGACGTCAGCCGCGCCATTTGCAGCATACGCAGCGAAAAACTGCCGGACCCGGCAGTGCTCGGCAATGCCGGTAGCTTCTTCAAAAACCCGCTGGTGTCGGCGGCGCGGGTGGCGCAGATCAAGGAGCAGCACCCGGATCTGGTGGCGTACGCGCAGCCAGACGGGCAGATGAAGCTGGCGGCCGGTTGGCTGATCGAGCGCGCAGGCTGGAAAGGTTTTCGTGAGGGCGATGCCGGTGTGCATAAATTGCAGGCGCTGGTGCTGGTCAACTACGGGACGGCGACAGGCCTGCAATTGCTCGATCTGGCGCAACGTATCCAGAACGATATTGCCGAGCGTTTCAATGTCGAGCTTGAAATGGAGCCCAATCGTTATTGAGGCTACGCTTGCAGAACACCATCCCAAGCCCTGCACCGATTAAAAAGTGCAGGGCTTTTTTGTTAACGCTGGGTTAACTTAGTGAGCTAACGATACCAGCCATTTGCTCCATCAAAGGCCCGGTGCAGGCGTTCCCGTCGGCACAAGAGAGCCGCATTAGCCTGAGTCGATCTGCGTGAACCCTCCGTTGCTTTTTCGGCAGCAGATTGCTCGACCCCATAACCTCCATGAATATGCGGGCGTGCCCATGATTACCCTGAAACTCAATGGTCAAGACCATTCCCTTGATGTCACCGAAGACATGCCGCTGCTGTGGGCCATTCGCGACGTCGCCGGTTACAACGGCACCAAGTTCGGCTGCGGCATGGGCTTGTGTGGCGCGTGCACGATTCATATCGACGGCTTGCCGGCACGCAGTTGCATCACGCCGATCGGCTCGGTCGTCGGGCAGAACGTTACGACCATCGACAACCTGCACGCTGATCCGGTCGGGCAAGTCGTCCAGCAAGCCTGGCTCGACAGCGCCGTGGCCCAGTGTGGTTTCTGTCAGGGCGGGCAGATCATGTCGGCCACTGCATTGCTGAAAACCAACCCGAACCCGAGCGACCAACAGATCGAAGAAGCGATGGTTGGCAATATCTGCCGCTGTGGCACCTACAACCGAATCAAAACCGCGATCCGTCAGGCTTCCACTCATTTGAAGGAGGCCAAGGCATGAGTCGTCTACCCCATGATTTCGCCCTGAGCAATCTCAGCCGTCGCGGTTTTCTCAAAGGCGCCACCGCCACCGGTGCACTGGTGTTGGCAGCGAGTTGGGGTTGGCAGGATGCGTTGGCTGAGGACAAACCGAAGAAGTTCGGCGCCGACGGCATGCCCAACGGCTGGATCGACGATCCGAAGGTTTACGTCAGCATCGCCGCTGATGGCACCGTGACCGTGGTCTGCAACCGTTCCGAGATGGGCCAGGGCGTGCGTACCAGTCTGACCATGGTGGTGGCCGACGAGTTGGAGGCCGATTGGGCTCACGTCAAAGTCCAGCAGGCGCCGGGCGATGAAGTGCGTTTCGGTAACCAGGACACTGACGGTTCGCGCAGCATGCGCCACTGGTATGAACCGATGCGCCGCTGCGGCGCGGCAGCCCGGACGATGCTGGAACAAGCGGCGGCCGAGCAGTGGAAAGTGCCGGTTGGCGAGTGTCATGCACAGTTGCACAAAGTGCTGCATAAACCGTCCGGCCGTGAGCTGGGCTATGGTGAACTTGCCGCTGCGGCCAGTGCGTTGGCGGTGCCGGCGCGTGACAGTCTGCGCCTCAAGCAGCCGTCCGAATTTCGCTACATCGGGAAGGAGGGCACCAAAGCCATCGACGGTGATGACATCGTCAAGGGGCTCGCGGTGTACGGCGCCGATGTGCATTTCGATGGCATGTTGTACGCCACCATTGCCCGGCCAGCGGTGTATGGCGGCAAGGTCAAATCGCTGGATGACAGCGCCGCGCTGAAGGTCCCCGGCGTGCTTAAAGTGATGCAGATCGAAAGTCGTCCGTTGCCCTCGGAGTTCCAGCCGTTGGGCGGAGTGGCGGTGGTCGCCAGTAACACCTGGGCTGCGATCAAGGGGCGCGAGGCGCTGAAGATCGAGTGGGATGACGGCCCGAACGCCAGTTACGACTCGGTTGCCTACCGCAAGGAACTGGAAGCCGCGTCGCTGAAACCCGGCAAAGTGGTGCGCAACACTGGCGATATCGACAAAGCCATGAGCGGCGCCGCGAGCACCCTTCAAGCCTCTTATTATTTGCCACATCTGGCGCAAGCGCCGATGGAGCCAATGGTCGCGATTGCCCGCTACCAGGACGGCCACTGCGAAGCCTGGGCGCCGAGTCAGGCACCGCAGGTTACCCGTGAGCGAATCAGCGAGCGTTTAGGGCTGCCTTTCGACAACGTGACCGTTAATGTCACCTTGCTCGGCGGCGGTTTCGGTCGCAAGTCGAAACCCGACTTTGTCATCGAAGCGGCAATCCTCGCCAAGCAATTCCCCGGCAAAGCCGTGCGGGTACAGTGGACGCGCGAAGATGACGTTCACAATTCGTACTTCCACACCGTGTCCGCTGAATACCTGAAGGCTGGCGTCGACAAGGACGGCATGCCGTCCGGCTGGTTGCACCGCACCGTGGCGCCAAGCATTACCGCGCTGTTCGCGCCGGGCATGAATCATGAAGCGGCGTTCGAGTTGGGTATGGGCTTCACCAACATGGCGTATGCGATTCCCAATGTGCGTCTGGAAAACCCCGAAGCCACGGTGCATACGCGGGTTGGCTGGTATCGCTCGGTGTCGAACATTCCCCATGGTTTCGCGATCCAGAGCTTTGTCGACGAACTGGCGCACAAGGCCGGTGAGGATCCGCTCAAGTACCAGATCAAGCTGCTTGGCCCGGATCGGCAGATCGACCCGCGCACGTTGAGTGAAGAGTGGAACTACGGCGAATCCCCTGAGCGTTATCCGATCGACACCGGGCGTATGCGCACCGTGCTGGAAACCGCTGCCAAGGCGGCCGGTTGGGGGCGCAAACTGCCCAAGGGCCGTGGTCTGGGATTGGCGGTGCATTACAGCTTCGTGACTTACGTGGCAGCGGTGATTGAGGTCGAGGTCAAGGATGACGGCACGCTGATCGTGCACAAGGCTGACATCGCTGTGGATTGCGGGCCGCAGATCAACCCTGAACGCATCCGGTCGCAGTTCGAGGGCGCGTGTGTCATGGGCCTGGGGAACGCGGTGCTGGGTGAAATCAGCTTCAAGGACGGTAAGGTTCAACAAGACAACTTCCACATGTATGAAGTGGCGCGCATGTCGCTGGCGCCCAAGGACGTCGCGGTGCATCTGGTGACGCCGCCGGGTGATGTGCCATTGGGCGGCGTCGGTGAGCCAGGTGTGCCGCCTATCGCGCCGGCGTTGTGCAACGCGATTTTTGCGGCGACCGGCCAACGCATCCGGAACCTGCCGGTGCGTTATCAGTTGCAGGGCTGGCAGAAGGCGAAAGCGTGATGGACAGCGTCGACCTGAACGTCCTGCGCAGCGTGCTCGAATGGCGCCGCGCCGGGCAGAGGGTGGTGCTGTTCAGCGTGGTGCAGACCTGGGGCACCGCGCCCCGGGCTCCTGGCGCGATGTTGGCGTTGCGCGAAGATGGCGTGGTGATCGGCTCGGTGTCGGGCGGGTGTGTCGAGGATGACTTGATCGCCCGTCTGCACGACGGACGCATCGCTACCGACGGGCCGCCCGTGCAATTGATCACTTACGGCGTTACCCGTGAAGAAGCGGCGCGCTTCGGCTTGCCTTGCGGTGGCACGTTGCGTCTGACTGAAGAGCGCGTCGGCGATCCGGCGTGGGTGGCCGAATTGCTCGCACGTTGCGAAGCCCACGAGATTGTGGCGCGCGAGCTGAATATCGACACCGGTGAAGTGGTGTTGTCGCCAGCCAGCCAGTCCGATTCGCTGCTCTTCGACGGCAAAACCCTGCGTGCCATCTATGGCCCGCGTTGGCGTCTGCTGTTGATCGGTGCCGGGCAATTGTCACGTTACGTCGCGGACATGGCGCGGTTGCTGGATTTCGAGGTGTTGATCTGCGATCCGCGCACCGAGTTCGTCTATGGCTGGGAAGAGCATCACGGTCGTTTCGTCCCCGGCATGCCGGATGATGCAGTGTTGAGCATTCAGACCGACGAACGCACGGCGATTGTCGCGCTGACTCACGACCCGCGCCTGGATGATATGGCGCTGCTCACTGCACTCGATTCGCGGGCCTTTTACGTCGGCGCGCTGGGCTCGCGGGTCAACAGCCAGAAGCGTCGGGAAAATCTGGCCCAGCTAGGCTTGTCGGCACAGGCCATCAGTCGATTGCACGGTCCGATCGGGCTGCACATCGGCAGTCATTCGCCGGCGGAAATTGCTTTGTCCTTGCTGGCAGAAATTGTCGCGATCAAAAACGGCGTCGAGCTGAAACAGAAAAGGGCAGTGGAGGGCGCATGAGTCGATCCATTGCTGTGATTGTGCTGGCAGCGGGCGAGGGCCGTCGCTTTCGCGAAGTGGCGGGCGCCGACAAGGATAAGTTACTGGCTGATTGCGCGGGTCGTGATGGCGCCGTGCGCTCGGTGATCGAGCAGGTCTTGGTCAATCTGCCGGCCAGTCTCGACAAGCGAATCCTTGTGACGACTGAAGCGCGGCCGCAGGCGATGCGCATGGCGCAGGCTTATGGTTGCGAGGTGCTGTCAATTGCATCGACCGGGATGGGCGACAGTATTGCGGCGGGTGTGGCGGCGTGTCCGGATGTGGATGGCTGGCTGATCGTGCTGGGGGATATGCCGTTTATCTTGCCGTCGAGTATCGAGCAGGTGGTGGCGGCGATGGCCGATGATGCGGTGAGCGTGCCGGTGCTGGATGGCGAGTTTGGGCATCCAGTCGGGTTCGGCCGTTCGTTGGGGGCGCGGTTGCAGGCGTTGTCGGGTGAGCGCGGTGCCAGGCCTTTGTTCAAGCAGGGACGGGTGGTGGAAGTGGTGGTGGAGGATCCCGGGGTGCTTTGGGACATCGATGTGCCGCAAGCCTTGGTCTTTGCTCAAGCTTGAGCTTATTGGGGGTTCTTGATAGCCCTCACCCGAAAGGCGAGGGGACTGACCAGGCAGTTTTTTCGAGGTTTTTTTGCCTGCGATTTATCCGCTTCACGACAAAACCCGCTATCGTCGCCGCCATTCGAAACAGAGGCGATCATGGGCTATCTACTTTTTGTCACGCTGATCCAAGCGTTTTCTTTCAGTCTGATCGGTGAATACCTGGCCGGTCATGTCGACAGTTACTTTGCGGTGCTGGTGCGTGTGGTGCTGGCCGGGCTGGTGTTCATCCCGCTGACCCGCTGGCGTTCGGTGGAGCCGGCGTTCATGCGCGGCATGCTGCTGATCGGCGCATTGCAGTTCGGCGTGACCTACGTCTGCCTGTACCTGAGCTTCCGGGTGTTGACGGTGCCGGAGGTGTTGCTGTTCACCATCCTCACGCCGTTGCACGTAACGCTGATCGAAGATGCGCTGAATCGCCGCTTCAACCCATGGGCGCTGGTCGCCGCACTGGTGGCGGTGGGCGGCGCGGCGGTGATTCGTTTCGACCGGGTCAACCCGGACTTCTTCATGGGCTTCCTGCTGCTGCAACTGGCCAACTTCACCTACGCCGCCGGGCAGGTGCTGTACAAGCATCTGGTGGCAAAACACCCCAGCGATCTGCCGCATTACCGGCGCTTCGGCTTCTTCTATCTCGGTGCGCTGGCGGTGGTGTTGCCAGCGTTCCTGATGTTCGGCAAAGCCAACTTCCTGCCGGAAGCGCCGCTGCAATGGGGGGTGTTGCTGTTCCTCGGTCTGGTCTCGACGGCGTTGGGCATGTACTGGTGGAACAAGGGAGCGTGCCTGGTCAACGGCGGGACTTTGGCGGTGATGAACAACCTGCATGTACCGTTGGGCTTGCTGCTGAATCTGCTGATCTGGAATCAGCATGAGGCGCTTGGAAGATTGTTCCTCGGCGCGAGTGTGATTCTGGCAGCGGTGTGGATCAGCCGGTTGGGGATCCGCAAACCACTGGCCAGCGCATAACCCACTGTGGGAGCGGGCAAGCCCGCTCCCACCGTTTTTGCTTCGCGGTGTTACATCAAGTGTTTCTGGGCTTCGGGAATGTGGCTTGCACCCAACACCGCCGGCAGCAACCCCGTCCGCAGATCCCCGCCGCTTGGCTGCTGATACAGGCTCAGGCCAAACTCCGGCAACACCGCCAGCAGATAGTCAAAAATATCTCCCTGAATCCGCTCGTAATCGGCCCACGCCGTGGTGCGGGTGAAACAGTAGATTTCCAGGGGAATGCCTTGAGCAGTGGTCTGCATCTGACGGACCATGCAGGTCATGTTCGGCTGGATCTCTGCGTGGCTTTTCAGATACGCCAGCGCATAAGCGCGGAACGTTCCAAGGTTGGTCATGCGTCGACGATTGGCGGACATCGCCGCGACATTGCCCTGGGCTTGGTTCCACGCCTTGAGCTCGGCTTTCTTGCGGCCCATGTAGTCGGTCAGCAGATGTACCTGGCTCAGCTTCTCTTCTTCATCATCGCGAATGAAACGCACACCGCTGGCGTCGATGAACAGGCTGCGTTTGATCCGCCGCCCGCCAGACTGTTGCATGCCGCGCCAGTTTTTGAACGACTCGGACATCAGGCGCCAGGTCGGGATCGAGACAATGGTCTTGTCGAAGTTCTGCACCTTGACCGTGTGCAGGGTGATGTCGACCACGTCGCCATCGGCACCGACTTGTGGCATCTCGATCCAGTCGCCGACCCGCAGCATGTCGTTGCTGGTCAGTTGCACGCTGGCGACGAACGACAGCAGCGTGTCCTTGTAGACCAACAGAATCACCGCCGACATCGCGCCCAGACCCGAGAGCAGCAACAGTGGCGAACGGTCGATCAGGGTGGCGACGATGATGATTGCGCCAAACACGTACAAGACCATTTTCGCCAGTTGCACATAGCCCTTGATCGAGCGAGTGCGGGCGTGTTCGGTGCGTGCATAGATGTCGAGCAAGGCGTTGAGCAGGGCGGTGACCGACAGCAACAGGAACAGGATGGTAAACGCCAGCGCCACGTTGCCCAGAAAGGTCATGGCGGTGTCACTCAGTTCGGGCACCAGATGCAGGCCGAACTGGATGACCAGCGATGGCGTCATTTGCGCCAGACGCTGAAACACCTTGTTGTGGCGAAAATCGTTGATCCAGTGCAGCGAAGGCTGGCGGCCGAGCATGCGGCTGGCGTGCAGGATCAGGTAGCGCGCCACTCGTCCGAGTACCAGCGCGATCACCAGCAACACTGCCAAAGCCAGGCCGGCCTGCAAGAGTGGATGCTGTTCCAGGGTGCCCCAGAGGTCCTGGGCGTTGAGCCAGAGCTGTTTGAAATCCATAAGAGAAACGATTCTTCTGTAAGACGCGATGGGCGATTAGAGCATTTAAGACGCTGTGTATTACCGTAAGAGACAAATCAGGCAACAAAAAACCACTGATTAGCACCGTTTGTATAAAGAAACTCGGCCTGAGCGCTCGAAACCGGTAACCTATGCAGCTGTTTTTTTGCATATCTTCGAGGTAGCACCCGTGTTTTCCCAATTCGCCCTGCACGAACGCCTGCTTAAAGCCGTGGCCGAGCTGAAATTTGTCGAGCCAACGCCTGTGCAAGCCGCGGCCATTCCGCTGGCGCTCCAGGGGCGTGACCTGCGGGTGACGGCGCAAACCGGTAGCGGCAAGACCGCCGCTTTCGTACTGCCGATCCTCAACCGCCTGATCGGCCCGGCCAAGGTCCGCGTCAGCATCAAAACGCTGATCCTGCTGCCCACCCGTGAACTGGCCCAGCAAACCCTGAAAGAAGTTGAGCGTTTTTCGCAGTTCACCTTCATCAAGTCCGGCCTGATCACCGGCGGTGAAGACTTCAAGGTGCAGGCCGCCATGCTGCGCAAGGTGCCGGACATCCTCATCGGCACCCCAGGCCGGATGATCGAGCAACTCAACGCCGGCAACCTCGACCTGAAAGAAGTTGAAGTGCTGGTGCTCGACGAAGCCGACCGCATGCTCGACATGGGTTTTGCCGAAGACGTGCAGCGTCTGGTCGATGAATGCCCGAACCGTCAGCAGACCATGCTGTTCTCCGCCACCACCGGCGGTTCCGGCCTGCGCGAGATGATCGCCAAGGTGCTGAACAACCCTGAGCACTTGCAGCTCAACGCGGTCAGCCAACTGAACTCGACGACCCGTCAGCAGATCATCACCGCTGACCACAACCAGCACAAAGAACAGATCGTGAACTGGCTGCTGGCCAACGAGACCTATCAGAAAGCAATCATCTTCACCAACACCCGCGCCATGGCCGACCGCATCTATGGTCGTCTGGTGGCTCAGGAATACAAGGCGTTCGTGCTGCACGGCGAGAAAGACCAGAAGGATCGCAAACTGGCGATCGATCGTCTGAAGCAGGGCGGGGTGAAGATTCTGGTAGCGACCGACGTCGCGGCCCGTGGTCTGGATGTCGATGGTCTGGATATGGTGATCAACTTCGACATGCCACGCAGCGGCGACGAATACGTACACCGCATTGGTCGTACCGGTCGTGCCGGTAACGACGGTCTGGCGATCTCGCTGATCTGCCATGGCGACTGGAACCTGATGTCGAGCATCGAGCGTTATCTGAAGCAGAGCTTCGAGCGCCGCACCGTCAAGGAAGTCAAAGGCACCTACGGCGGACCGAAAAAGGTCAAGGCCTCGGGTAAAGCGGTTGGCGTGAAGAAGAAAAAGACCGACGCCAAGGGCGACAAGAAGAAAACCGCCGCCAAGACGCCGACCAAGCGCAAGAGCGTCAATCGTCCGAAGCCGGACTCTCTGGTGAGCAGCGATGGCATGGCCCCGCTCAAGCGCCGCAAGCCGGCAGAGCCAGCGGCTGAGTAAGTCGTTTCAGGCGCACACAAAAAACCCGGACAGTGTCCGGGTTTAATGAGATGGTCAGCCTGACCGAGAAGCCCTGCAGGTTTACGCTTGCAGGGCTTTTCTCGTTTTCGGCGGAGGATCTCTCATGAATACGATAACGCTTCTCGGTATCGACATTGGCAAA
>NZ_CAXAPL010000056.1:0-31345 GCF_963970845.1 Pseudomonas sp. RA_105y_Pfl2_P56 | reverse complement strand
CGTACGCGTATCTCAAGGATGTACTGACGCGATTGCCGACGCAGAAAGCCAGTGAGATCGAGCATCTACTGCCGCATCAATGGATGCCTGGCTGATCTACGCAAGGCGTATTCCCCATACGCTTACGCATAACCAGCCCTGCAAAACAGAAATAAATATCTTCTAAACTGCTGAAAATAAGGATTAATCTTCAAACTTGAAAACCGTCGACGGTAGCAGTTCCATGCGTTCGAACCCCACCGCCTCCGCCATCTTTATACGACAAAGCCCTGATTATTCAGGGTTTTGCCGTTTCTGGGATTCGCAACTGTCAAGCCGGTCTTTCTGAACCGTTTGAGCACCTATTCAGTCAGTTCCGCAGCCCTGCACTCCAACACCACCTCGTCCCGCTCAAATAAAATAGCTCCAGACAAAATAATCACTCGCGCATAGAGCCGGTCAAGCGCTGGTTATGGACGGGGCGTCAGGATTGAGGATTTCCACGAGAAAGTCGATAAACACATTGATGCGGCTCGATCCACGATGATTGGGCAAATACAACGCGTTGATGCAACTGCTGGCACTGCCTGGGCACGTCGGGCGGGTTTCGCACCCAAGCTTCCAACCCGACGCCGGTCTGCCGGTCGCGCCCAGCGCCTTACCCGTGCCCGGCAAGACTTTTATCGTCGATGAAAAGGGTAACGGTATCTGGAGCGGCGCGCAACGCGCTGGATGCCGGCATGGACGGCGTGGAAATCCATGCCGGAAATGGTTATCTGCTCGATCAATTCCTTAACAGCAACAGTAACCAGCGCGAAGACGATTACGGCGGCAGCGTTGAGAATCGCGCACGCTTTCTGCTGGAGGTGGTAGCGGCGGTCGCTGAAGAAGTAGGTGCTGAACGGGTCGGTGTGCGGCTGACGCCGATGGGACGATTCATGGGCATGGGCGATGACACACCCGAGACTACGTTCGGTCATCTCGTCGAGAGGCTCAACCAATGGAATCTGGCCTACCTGCATCTGGTGGATGCCTGCGATGGTCGGGACGGTCAAGGACGAAAACTTCGACCCGCGCTGGGACGCGATCATCGCCCAGCTTCGCCAAGCCTGGAAAGGCGTTCTGATTCTGGCCGGCGGGTATGACGCCGAGTCCGCCGAGCGAGCACTGATCTCAGGTCGCGCCGACATCATCGCGTTCGGTAGACCTTTTCTGGCCAACCCTGACCTGCCGCGACGGATTCACGAGGGCTTACCGCTCAACACCCCAGACCCGAGCAGCTTTTTTGGTGGTGATCAGCGCGGCTACATCGACTATCCGTTTTACGCCTGAGATGAAGACGCCGCCCTTTCACGCGGCCACGCTCTCATTTCATGAGCAAGGCTGAGCTCTGCGCGAATTTCATCGACGAGTGCAGTTATTGCCTGGTTTCCTGTCAGACACGTGATGGAAATGCCTGTGACCATCAACTCTATCCGCCCCGATAGAGGGTCATGGATCTGCGCCTGAAGATAACCCTGTGGCTCAATCTGACATGTGCACGAGAGCGGCAAAAAAGCCGATTCGATGATGTGGCGCAGTTCAAGGTTTGACAGCATGTCGACCCCTTTGAGCAGGAGCCAGCCAAGGCACTCGCGCCTTACTGGATTGATTGTGGTGCCATCACCCATAACATCTGGCGCAGCAATGACATGATCAGCGTACGCCTTCGTCCTCGACACGTTATACCCTTTAGCAATCGAACTTCTTTTATCTCGTTTCCATAGCACTCACTTGCCGAGGATGCCGCAATGCCGAAGAAACAGCCGGTCGTTCAAGAGACCGCAACAGCCGCAGACATCGAACGCGCCATCCAGGCGTTGAACAAAATGGCCGAACGCCTCTGGGGGGATAGTCGAGAAGCGGAGGCCAAAGCCCTTCTCGACGCGCTTGATGCGTTAAACAGGGCCCTCGACAGAATCAGGATTGGAGAAAGTCGCAGGGTGGTCACGCTCCATTGAACCGCTCACGTTATTGTCCAGCGACGCCAGTAACCATGTCCTGAGGGCCACTATTTTTTCCGAATCAGCCGTTTCATGAGGCGCCACCAGATAGAACCCCAAATCATCTTTCAAGCGCAGAGCAAATGGCGCCACCAGTCGCCCTGCTCGCAGATCATCGGCGACATAGGTCGAACGCCCCATGCATACGCCTTGCCCGTCCACAGCGGCCTGCACCGCCATCATCGCCAGATCAAACGTCAACCTTGGCCCTTCGGCCAGTTGCGCTGGCTGACCGGCGGCACTGAGCCAGGTGTTCCAGTCTCCGGCGGTCATGCCACTGACTTGCAGCATCGTGTGGTTCGCAAGATCGGCTGGTGTGCTCAAGGCCTTCGCCCCGCCAGGCAATGCGGGACTGCATACCGGGAATATTTCATCAGACATCAAGAAGTCGGCGCGCAAACCCTTCCAGTCGCCCCGACCATAACGAATCGCTGCGTCAATGCCGCCCTTGCGAAAATCCACCAGATCGGTGGAGGCGCTGACCCGAACATCAATATGGGGATACGCCTGCTGAAACGACGGCAGACGTGGCAATAACCATTTCGACGCCACCGATACCAAGGTACTGAGGGTCAACACACTGTTGTTGCGCGACGCCAGTAATTGTTCGGTCGAATAGCGCAGCCCTTGGAATGCCGAACGGATACCGGGCAAATAGGCCTGACCATGCTCAGTAAGTGCCAAACCGTCCTTGAGGCGCAGAAACAGAGGCACGTCCAACGCCTCTTCGAGCCGGCGAATCTGATGACTGATGGCGGTTTGCGTGACGTTAAGCTCTTCGGCTGCCCTAGTGAAACTCATGTGCCTAGCGGCGGATTCGAAGGCTTTCAAGCCGTTGAGAGAAGGAAGTCTGGCAAACATGTGAAGTTCAATGGCCATGAGATTTTGTCATACGCTAACACTCGAAATGACCTTTGCGAAGCCTGAGACGACGAGTGATCCTGACACCTTCTTTCAGCCAGGAAGTGCCATGAAACTGTATTTCGCGCCCATGACCTGCTCCCTCTCCCCGCACATTGTCCTGCTGGAATTGGGCTTGCCGTTCGAACTGATTCGCGTCAATAACCAGAGCAAATGCACCGCCGACGGGCGCGACTTTCGCAAGATCAACCCCAAGGGGTACGTTGCAGCGCTGGAACTGGATAACGGCGAGGTCCTGACGGAGGGGCCGGCGATTCTTCAATATCTGGCGGATCAGGCGCCGGGCCACGCAATGGCAGCGGCCAACGGCACCTGGGAGCGCTCGAGGTTGCAGGAACATCTGAACTTCATCAGCGCCGAAATCCATGGTGGCAGCGCCCCGCTGTTCAGTGCTGAGTTCCCGGTAGCGATCAAAACCGTTTTCAGGCAAAAGCTCTTCAAACGTCTGGATTACCTGAGCGGCAGCCTTTCGGATCAGGACTATCTGATGGGTACGTTCACAGTTGCCGATGCTTATCTGTTCACCGTGCTCACATGGCTACCAACCTTCAATATCGACATAGAAAACTGGCCGGCCCTCGCCAGTTATAGTCGCCGCGTCGCTACACGACCCAGTGTCCTGTCAGCCCTCGCGGCAGAGGCGGCGACGCTGCCTGTGTGATCCGGATTGCCAGTACGTTTTCTCTGAAGGGGCCATGTCCGTAGGGAATCTGTAAACTGCCGCGATATTCACTCGCTCAGACAAGGACTCCCATGGCCAACCAAAACATCACCTTCACCCCCGATCCGGACGCCGACTCCATTTCCTCCGACGTCGCGACGTTCGGCGGGATCATGGTCTCCACCCAGATTCCGACCCGCGCCGATGGCAACCTGGAACTGGGTGGCATTACCGAACAAAGCGAATGCACACTGCAAGCGCTGAAAGTTGCCCTGGAACGTGCCGGTAGTTCGATGGATCGGGTCATGCACCTGACCATCTACCTCACCGATATGGCTGATCGCGCCGCGTTCAACGAGGTTTACAAGCGCTTCTTCGCCAAGCCGTGGCCGGTTCGTGCAGCCGTAGGCGTTGCCTCGCTGGCCGTAGAAGGCATGCGTGTGGAAGTGACCGCAATGGCCGCCAAGGCCTGACATCACACCACAAATTCCTTAATGAGCAGTTTGCGCATTAAGGCTTGCGGGCAGGCGACATCGACGCTGAATGTATCGCCGCCCTCAAGGGTAAAGCAGCACGTTGAGTTCAAAGTGGACCTGTTGCTTTGAGAAAGACGCTTTCACTTGAAATATGATAATGCTCTTCGTCATATTCGAAGTCCGTTTCAAAAACCACCTCAATTGTTTTAGATACTTTATCTCTCTTGAAAGAAACTGCGCCTTTGAGAAGGGTAATTATGCCGGCATGGGATACAAAGACTCCCGAAACCCCTTCGCCAAAGTGAACGAATTCGTACGTGCCATCTTCCATAGATCGCGCAAGCACAATCGAAAGCTGTACATACTCATCCAATGGCGCGCTACGACCGATGATGCTGATAGTGCCCTCGCTTAATGATTCATATATAAACTGAGCCGCCGAAAAACCTCCTCGACCATCGGAAATGGTGTTGAGAATTTAACGTCGAAAACATTATTTCTCACGGCACAAGCCGTACCAGCCTTTAGCGTTTTTTCATCAAGATCATTCGTTGCATAATATTCAGTTTTTTCATGACCAGCCCCCCTTGATTCCCAAACTAACAAACCGGAATTTAGACAGCTGCGCACACCGGACTATCGGGCGATGAATGTGTTTGAATATTGGCGATTAAACAACTGATAGAAACCACAGTTATGGAATTTTCAGAACTGTGCCAGCGGACTCAATACACCTGAATCGGCATACGGGTGCCGGTCGGCCATTTCGCAGGTACAATGCGCGACTAACCGTGACAGCCTGACTAAAAAAACTATGTCCTTGCCCAAGCACCACCTGGAATTGCTCAGCCCTGCCCGCGATGTGGCCATCGCCCGTGAGGCGATCCTGCACGGAGCCGACGCCGTGTACATTGGCGGCCCGAGCTTCGGTGCCCGCCACAACGCCTGCAACGAAGTCAGCGAAATCGCCGAACTGGTGGAATTCGCCCGCAAGTATCATGCGCGCATCTTCACCACCATCAATACGATCCTGCACGACAACGAACTGGAACCAGCACGCAAGCTGATCCATCAGCTATACGACGCCGGCGTCGATGCGCTGATCGTCCAGGATCTGGGCGTGATGGAGCTGGACATTCCGCCGATCGAACTGCACGCCTCGACCCAGACCGATATCCGCACCCTGGAGCGGGCGAAGTTCCTCGATCAGGCCGGTTTCTCGCAACTGGTACTGGCCCGCGAACTGAACCTGCAAGAAATCCGCGCAATCGCCGACGAAACCGACGCTGCGATCGAGTTCTTCATTCATGGCGCGCTGTGCGTGGCATTCTCCGGCCAGTGCAACATTTCCCACGCGCAAACCGGCCGCAGCGCCAACCGTGGCGACTGCTCCCAGGCCTGCCGATTGCCGTACACCCTAAAAGATGAAAAGGGTGGCGTGATTGCCTACGAAAAGCACCTGCTGTCGATGAAGGACAACAACCAGAGCGCCAACATCCGGGCCCTGGTTGAAGCCGGCGTGCGTTCGTTCAAGATCGAAGGTCGCTACAAAGACATGGGCTACGTGAAGAACATCACCGCCTATTACCGCCAGCGCCTCGACGACGTGCTCGAAGATCGCCCGGACCTGGCCCGTGCCTCCAGCGGCCGCACCGCGCACTTTTTCCTGCCCGATCCGGAAAAGACTTTCCATCGCGGCAGCACCGATTACTTCGTGACCGATCGCAAGATCGACATTGGCGCGTTTGACTCGCCGACGTTCACCGGTCTGCCGGTGGGCACGGTCGAGAAAGTCGGCAAGCGTGATATGCAGGTCGTGACCCACGAGCCGCTGTCCAACGGTGATGGCTTGAACGTGCTGGTCAAACGGGAAGTGGTCGGTTTCCGCGCCAACATCGCTGAGCCAAAAGGCGAGTTCGAAGAAGACGGCGAGAAGCGCTACCGCTATCGCGTAGAGCCTAACGAGATGCCGGAAGGCCTGTACAAGCTGCGCCCGAGCCATCCGTTGAATCGCAACCTCGATCACAACTGGCAACAGGCGCTGCAAAAGACTTCTTCCGAACGTCGCGTGGCGTTGAGCTGGCTCGCCCGCTTGCGTGAAGAACAGCTTGACCTCACCGCCACCAGCGAAGAAGGCATCAGCGCCAGCGTCACGCTTGACGGCCCGTTCGGCGTTGCCAACAAGCCCGAGCAGGCGCTGGAGCAACTGCGCGATCTGCTCGGCCAACTCGGCACCACGCAGTACCACGCCACCGACATCAAACTCGATGCGCCACAAGCGTTCTTCATCCCCAACTCACAGCTCAAATCCCTGCGCCGTGAAGTGATCGAAGCCCTGACTGCCGCCCGTGTCGCCGCTCACCCACGCGGCAGCCGCAAAGCTGAAACCACCCCGCCGCCGGTGTACCCGGACTCGCACCTGACGTTCCTGGCCAACGTGTACAACCAGAAGGCTCGCGACTTCTACCATCGTCACGGCGTGAAGCTGATCGACGCCGCGTATGAAGCGCATGAAGAGCCTGGCGAGGTGCCGGTGATGATCACCAAGCACTGCCTGCGCTTCTCCTTCAACCTGTGCCCGAAACAGGCCAAAGGCGTGACCGGCGTACGCACCAAAGTCGCGCCGATGCAGTTGATCCACGGCGATGAAGTGCTGACGCTGAAGTTCGATTGCAAACCGTGCGAGATGCACATCATTGGCAAGATGAAGGGCCACATCCTCAGCCTGCCGCAACCGGGCAGTGTGGTCGGCCACATCAGCCCCGAAGACCTGATGAAAACCATCCCGCGCGCACCGCACTGAGTGAGGGGCGCGCACGGTGCTCCGGCATCGTGCGCGCCAGCCCTCCTCCGTCGTGGCACAAATCGCAGGCATAAAAAAACGCCAACTTCTTGCGAAGTTGGCGTTTTTCGATATATGGCAGGGGCGGCTGGATTCGAACCAACGCATGGCAGGATCAAAACCTGCTGCCTTACCGCTTGGCGACGCCCCTACAGCTCTTGTCAGCGGCTCCGTGAGGATCACTGCGAGAACGGGGCGCAATTTACCAACATTCTTTTCGTTTGTGAAGTACGAAATGAATTATTTTTTGTTTTAAAACAGCGACTTATTATTTTGCCCGGCTTCGGGCCAGTGATCAGTGGGTTTTTCGCTGTGTATCACACTCTGTATGACCCCTCGCCGCGATACAGCGCCTTTCAACAATGACCTGCTTCGACACAGGCCTGATACGTCCCTGCGCTCAAATGCACTCAAGGTTTGAAGGATTTATAAGGAACCCTTGGCCAGGAGCTTGTACAGGAGACGTCACCATGAAGATGGCACGCCGTTGCTGGCGACCAAGGGTTATCGAGTGTTGATGCCCTAGGCGCGAGCTTATGGCGATACGCAGTTCCTCTCCAAAGACACCCTGCGCAATAGGCAACCAGCGGCGCTGGCAGGGCGAAGTAAAATACGCAGCGCTGGAGCATAAACTGGCCACCGCACCGTCGATCAGTGTGCCGACGGTAACGTTGAAGGGCGATGCTAACGCCGCACCGCACCCGGCGCCTGAGAACTACACCAAGCGCTTGACCGGCAAGTATCAGTTCCCTCGGGTTATTTAACGAGGCGTTTTTCTCTTGAGGGGCGATAGCCGAAGTATGAGCTGTAGCATTTACTGAAATGGCTTGGGGAAACGAAGCCGCAGGCCACCAGCACTTCCACCTGGGAAAGCTCGGTGTGTTGTAGCAAACGCCGCGCTTCGGTGATGCGCAGTTCCAGGTAGTAACGTTGCGGCGTGGTACCGAGTTGCTCCTTGAACAAGCGCTCCAACTGGCGCCGAGATCGCCCGGCATACACCGCCAGTTGTTCCAACTCCAGCGGCTCCTCAAGGTTGGCGTCCATCAACTTCACCACTTCACGCAACGGCGCACTCACGCAGATGTTTTCATCCGGTTTGATCCGCCGGTACCGCGACTCTTCGAACGCCAGAATATCCTCGATGCCTTCGACCAACGCTTTGCCGTGCAAGCCCTTGATCCAATCCAGCGCCATGTGGAAAGCTCCGGACGGACTCGACGCGGTGAGCCGGTCACGATCAATTACATAGGGTTCGCTGCTGACTTGCGTGGCCTTGGCAATCTCGGTGAGCGCCGGACGATGCTCCGGGTGAATCGCGCAGCGATAGCCATCGAGTAATCCGGCGCGCCCGAGAAACCAAGCGCCATTCCACAACCCTGCGAGACTGACGCCCCGCTCCGCCGCCGCGCGCAACAGGCTGATCAATTCATCCGTCGCCTTAAGCTCGGTTCGATAACCACCGCACACCACCAGTAGATCAAGCTCTTGAAGGGCCGCCAGATCAATCCGCACATCCGGGCGAATGACCAAACCCAGATCACTGTTCACCTCACCTTCGCCTAACCCGAACGTGCGGGAAGCAAACAACTCTGCGCGCAACAGATTGGCGGTGATGATGGTATCCAGCGCCTGGGTGAAGGCCGGCAGTGAAAAGTGTTCGAGCAGCAGAAAACCAGTGCGGGTCACGCGGGTGTCAGCTGATTGTTCATTCAAATAGCGGAGGTTTTTCCCCTTCATACCTCCGCTGAATTGGCGTCGTTCGATCAAGGCAGGGTCCTTCGGTCATGTTGTTATCCGCCGATAGTTAGCCTGATGGAACAAAGAGTCAATCACGCCTACGGTTGATGGCTGGTCGAAGACTCGATTCGCGGCCCGAACTGGGCGTTACCGACCCATCGCGACAGTGAGAACGGTCCGATGGCCCAACGCTTTATCGTTTGGCTATCGGATCATCTGCTGTCCGCCTGATCGTTGTTTAAACCACTGTAAAGACACCGGCACCGAGTCTTCCCTCCAAACGGCCAAACAGCAAATAGTGCTGGTAGCCGCTGGAGAAAGCGCCGCTTTGAACGGCTTGCCTGACGTCTTCATTCAATTGAAAGTATTGGGCTTCATCGAAGTTTTCGGCACTGACTTCGCCGGCCCGGCCAAGTTGTTCGCTATCAATCGGCAGTTCGAGAATACTGCGTCGTTGAAAATCGATGATGCGATTAACCGCATGGCTCTCCAACACACCCCGATTGTTATTCATCGAGTAGATATGCATGCCCTTGCTGGCGCATCGATCACACATGTCGGCGCAGTTTTTCTGCGTGGATTTGCGTCGAGTCAGTTCATCAAGGGGCATGTCAAGGTACTTACCCACTTGATATTCGGTCTGATTGAAAATCGAACAACACAGTACCGTATTGCCATTGCAGTCAATTACCAGCCAATCGTCCTTCAGGACACAGATCTGCGGGGGATAGTTTTGGATGACATTCACAAGATCAGCATAAGGCGGCAACGCGAGCCTTTTCAGGGTCTCGAGATCGGTCTCGGTGACAGAGGAATCGCCCTCGACAATCGCCAGGGTCTTCTCCAGCGGCATCATCACGGAATAGCCAGTAGTGAATTTGAAACCCAAGCGCTCACTGAACTCGCGCATCAGCGCTTCTTCTTCCATGTTGTCCAGGTAGCGATGATAGTAAACGTCGACCTGGGTGGCTAAACCATATCGCTGTTTAATGTCATGCAAGGCAATCATGTTTTGTTTTACAACTTCAATATCACCACCCACATGACCCTTCTCATAAGTTTCCTGGTAGAAACCCGAGAGCGATATACGGAAGAACCCTGGCTCGGCCATCAAGGCTTTTTCCATGTTCTTGGCCAGATTCAAGTTAGTGCTGACACCGCTGTTCAAGCCCGCCGCGTTAACGATTTCGATAAACTCGCCAATCTTTGGATGAACCAGCGGCTCGGTCCAGTTGTAGAGAAAGATTGAGCGAACACCTTCACGTTTGGCTTTCTCGACGATCTGCCTGAACATGTCGAGTTGCATGGATTTCTTGAAATTGAGGTTTTCCGAGTTACCCATCGGACAGGAAGGGCAGCTTAAATTACAGGCGCCGACGATATCGATGTACATGTTCATTATGGGTGCAGCTCCTGGAGGCGAAAACCATGCACATCACGACTGCAGGCTTTCAAGTCGCCATTTGTGTAAGTTATTTGACGGCATCGCAGTCGTACAAGCAAAAAGCACACCAGTCACTCACTACGTCATCAACGCCACCACTCAATCGATAAACACTCGCAACTTCAGGGTTACATGCCGGCTGGGCGGATACGCTACATACAGAGGCATCGGCTCAAGTTGCCAATCTTCGAACAGCGGCACTCACTCACCCTCGTGCTACATGGGCGTCGGACATGTACGTGGGCAGCCAGAGGACTCCCATTCCGCGCCGTCCCGACGCGATGTGCCGGCGCGGGCCTGATAAGCAGGCGCGGCAAACACGCCCAGTGGCAAATCCGCGACCTTGCGGGCCATCAGCGACTGATCCAGCAGTTCACTGCCTTGCACCACGCAATCGACGTTTTCATCAATGATATCGACGATGCCAACACTAACGCCCATGTCGAACTGCATATCCGGGCAGCGCGCGTGAAATTCGGGCAATACGGGCATCAGAATCGGACGCGTAGATGGGCTAGGCACATCGACGCGCAGCCGTACCGTGGGTATCGCTGCCGCGCCAGGCAGACACCCCGTGACGCAGCGCGACGTAGTTTTTCCTCCTGAACGCAGAACGCTTTACGAGCGCAATCGCTACTCAGCGGCCATTCGCTCCAACAGCTTTCTCTTTGTCTCGGGACAAGTCGGCAGCACCGAGGACGGCTCACCCGAGCCGGATCTGCAAACCCGGGTGCGCCTGGCCTTCAGCCATTTGAACGCCATCCTCAATGAGTCCGGTTGTACCTTCGGCGACGTGGTGGATGTCACCGTCTTCATCGTCGACCCGCAATCGAAGCACGAGGCGATCAGGAATGTGGTTCTTTCAGAATTCTGGGGCGACGCGCCACATCCGACCGTGACCGCAGTGGGCGTGACCTGGCTGTATGGTTTCGATTTCGAGATCAAAGTGATTGCCAGATTGCCTGAGTCCAACTGACCTTAAAGCCCGGGAACAAGCTGCTCGCGCCGCGCTCATTTATAAGCGGCGCCTGTCAACACTGGCCTTTGGATCGTCGAATGCGTATAACCTCGCCGTTTCGTCTAACCTGACTTTGCGCCCAGTTACAGGCGCACCGACATTGACGCTTACGAAACGGAGATTCCCATGCTCAAGCGAACCCTGGCACTGACGGCCGGTCTGGCCCTGTCCTTTTCCGCCCTGGTGGCGCACGCCGCCGAGGTGCTGAAGGTCAGCGCCATTCCTGATGAAGCCCCGACCGAGTTGCTGCGCAAATTCGAGCCACTGGGCGCTTATCTGGAAAAACAACTGGGCATGAAGGTGCAGTTCGTGCCGGTAGCCGATTACCCGGCCGTGGTGGAAGCACTGGCGACCGATCGTCTCGACATTGCCTGGCTGGGCGGTTTCACCTTTGTTCAGGCGCGCTTGAAGACCGACGCTACCACCCCAGTGATTCCACTGGTACAGCGCGAACAGGACGCCCAATTCACCAGCAAATTCATCACGGCCGACCCGAACGTCAAGAGCCTGGCCGACCTGAAAGGCAAGACCTTCGCTTTCGGCTCGGTGTCGTCCACGTCCGGCAGCCTGATGCCGCGTTACTTCATGCTGAAAAATGACGGCATCAAGCCGGAAGCGTATTTCAGCCGCGTCGCCTACTCCGGCGCCCACGACGCCACCGTCGCCTGGGTGCAGGCCGGCAAGGTCGACGCGGGTGTGTTGAACGCCAGTGTCTGGCAGAAACTGGTGGATGCCGGCAAGGTCGACACCACAAAAGTGAAAGTCTTCGCCACCACCCCGCCCTACTTCGATTACAACTGGACCGTGCGCGGCACACTCGACCCGGCACTGGCGGCGAAGATCAAAAAAGCCTTTCTCGATCTGGACCCGGCCAACCCTGAGCAGAAGAAGATTCTCGATCTGCAGGCGGCCAGCCGCTTCATTGATACCAAGCCTGAGAACTACAAGGGCATCGAGGAAGCCGCCCGCGCTGCCGATCTGCTGAAATGACCTTACGCCTCACCCAAGGTAGCCTGCGTCACGCCAATGGAGTCGACGCGCTTCGCAGCATCGACTTGCAGATTGGCGTCGGCGAACAGGTCGCCATCATCGGCCCGTCCGGCGCCGGCAAATCGAGTTTACTCAACCTGCTGGCCACCGCACTGCGGCCCAGCAGCGGTGAGATCGACGTACTAGGCGAGCGCGCTTGGCAATTGTCTGCGAGGCAACGGCAGCGCCTGCGCGCGCGTATCGGTCTGGTGCACCAGGCTCCGCCTCTGCCGCCACGTCAACGGGTGGTCACGGCGGTGCTGGCGGGCAAACTCGGGCAGTGGAGTCTGGGCAAAAGCTTGTTGAATCTACTCCACCCGCTGGATGTGCCCGGCGCCCGCGCGGCGCTGGCGCGTCTGGATCTGGGCGATAAGCTGTTCGCCCATTGCCAGCAATTGTCGGGTGGCCAATTGCAGCGCGTCGGCATCGCCCGGGTGCTGTATCAGGCGCCGGAGATTCTGTTGGCCGACGAGCCCGTTTCGGCGATGGACCCGGTCATGGCCGGCCACACGCTGTCGATCCTGTCTCGGCATGCCCGCGAGCACAACGTTACACTGGTGGCGAGCCTGCACGCGGTGGATCTGGCGCTCTCGCACTTTCCTCGCATCATCGGTTTGCGAGAGGGGCAGATTCTGTTCGACAGTCCTTGCGATCAAGTCAGCCCCGAGATGCTCGATGCGCTGTACGCCAACGAAAAAATGCAATCGCCAACGGCTGCGGTGGCGCCTTTGACTGTGCAGATTCCACGATGCTGAGCGCTGATTCACGGGATCCCGCGGCATGGCCACGGCTGCTGTTGACCGTGTTGGCGATTGCCTTGTTGTGGCCGGGGATCCAGCTCAGTGAACTGAATCTGGGCGTGCTGCTACCCGACAGCCAGAATGAAATGGGCCGGTTTGTCGCGCAATTCTGGCCACCGGCGCACGACGAAGCGTTTCTCCAGTTACTGCTCAAAGCCACCTTGCAAACCCTGGCCATCGCCACAGCCGGCATGGCGCTGGCGCTGGTATTGGCGATACCGGCCAGCCTGATCGCCAGTCGCGCCCTATCGCTGTCCGCGGCCTCGAGGGGCGGTGTTCCAAGTCGGCTGGGGCGTTTGCTGCGCTGGCCGATTCGCGGCTTGCTGATCTTTTTGCGCAGCGTGCCGGAAATCGTCTGGGCGCTGCTGTTCGTGCGCGCCGTCGGGTTAGGGCCGGCGGCGGGTGTGCTGGCAATCGCCATCACCTACAGCGGCATGCTCGGCAAGGTTTACGCGGAGATTTTCGAGTCCACCAGTCAGCGGCCGGCACACGCGTTGTTGCAGGCTGGCAGTGGCCGACTGGCTGCTTTTGCCTACGGTATTCTGCCCAATGTGGCGGCGGAATTATTGTCGTACACGGTGTATCGATGGGAGTGCGCGATCCGCGCTTCGGTGGTGATGGGCTTTGTTGGTGCCGGAGGGCTCGGCCAGCAAATCGATCTGTCGATCCGCATGTTCGCTGGCGGTGAGGTCGCCAGTATTCTGCTGACCTTCCTGCTGCTGGTGCTCGCAGCCGATCAACTTAGCCGCTTGCTGCGCTGGAGACTGGCATGAATCGCCTGATCAATCTGTTGCTGATCGCGGGTATCGGTGTGGCCGTCATCGCTGCTTTCACTTACCTGAGCCTCGACATCAGCGAACTGGGCAGCGCCACCAGCCTGAAACAGATGGCGGCGTATGTGCAGCGCTTTTTCAGCCCGGATCTGAGCGCGGATTACCTGAAAGCCATTTTCAAAGGCTCGATGGAAACGTTGGCCATGTCAGCTATTGGAACCCTGCTCGCAGCACTGTTCGGCATTCTCCTCGCCCTGCCGGCCGCCGGGCGTTTCGGCTGGCCACTGCAAAGTGCGTCGCGCTTGTTGCTCAACGGCCTGCGGGCGATTCCCGAGCTGGTCTGGGCCGCGCTGATGGTGCTCGCCGCCGGCCTGGGCCCAAACGCTGGCACCCTCGCCCTTGCCCTGCACACCACTGGCGTGCTCGGCCGATTGTTCGCCGAAGCCCTGGAAAACACCCCGCCGCAACCCGCCGAAGCGATCCGTTTGCAGGGCGGCAACCCGATCCTCGCCTTCTGCTACGGCACCTTGCCCAACCTTGCGCCGCAACTGCTCGCCTACTGCCTGTATCGCTGGGAGAACAACATCCGCATGGCCAGCGTGCTGGGTTTTGTCGGCGCTGGCGGGCTCGGGCAGATGCTGTATGTAAGCCTGAGCCTGTTTCAGGAAGCGCAGGCCAGCACAGTGATTCTGGCGATGCTGGTGCTGGTGTTTGCGGTGGACTGGTTGAGTGCGTGGAGCCGCCAGCGCTGGGTGAGAGCTTAAACACCGATGCATCAATGAAGAGGTGCACAAGTCATCTCGCCTTGTCCCTCGGCACGGTGTTCTCGATGTCGCGCCCCTATCACATCGGCAACGGTTGATTCGGCGGGTTCCGGCCGACGTTGGCTCTCGCCATGGTCGCGGTAACAGTGGGTTGCGGCTGCACAGCGATTGCCCTGCGGACATTCATCACACGGTTTTATCAGATTGAGTCGTTACGCAAACGCAGGTTTCCCTCACCGCTCGTTCAGCCAATCAAAGAAATATCGAACGCTCGCCTCAAACCGCCCCTCCAACGATTACACCCTTGGAGGTCTGCGATATGAACAGCAATGAAGACAAAACCATGAATGCCCAGCCCACCGACGCTTCCGGGAAACCGGTGAATGTGGTCGAACGGGATCTTGAAGACAAGGACAGTGACACCCAGGCCGTGGATGAGGTGATCACACCGACCTCGCCCCGGGTCAAAGAGCAGGACGCCGAGGCGTTAAAGCGCAAAACCGATGAGATTGAACGCAAGGTAGCGGACGGGAATTGATGTTTCGCCGTATCACATGGATCCATCCGCACATCCTGGCCCATCCGCGTGCATGCGCACGCGGATCTTTGCGTTCTTTTTACTCGTCCTGCTACATCGCTTCGATTGACTGTTCGTCCACAAACACCGGCAACCTCGACTCGATTGCAGGTTGTCTGGTGGGCGCTGCCTGTCCATCCGGTCAGGGTCGCATCCGTCATGGACTATTTGACTGAACACTTGAAGGTCCGCTGACCGATGGAGGATGCTCTGGCCGCAGCGTTCAAGCATCCATTCACAGGGAGTTACAGTGATTACACCACGCTATGCCAAAGGCTCGGGCCAGACACCCGCGCACCTGGCATCGATCAACTCTACAGACTCACAAACCGGCGACCTGATTTTTGCCGGCGCTGCTGCCGGCCGGCGCCATGTTGCCTTCGCTTCGCATGCAGAGCTGCTGGCCATGCTCAACAGCCTCATCCTTGCACGGGTACCTTTTGCGGTCGGCGGCATGAGCCCGGGTCCGGCGGATGAAGTCGACTTGCTGATCGCCAACAAAGAACTGGCCGGCCCTTACCTTGAGCTCTCCTGGACTGGCCCGCAGCAATGGCTTGTGCGCGAGATTGGACACGCCTCAAGCGAATGGCTGCAAGTCCCTGACGTGTATGAAATCGCCAATAGTTCATTTAATGAAGAGACACTCATCCGCTCAAGAAATGCGGAATTTTTTTGTGACGTAAGCGACAAACACGCTACGTTGTCCCTCTGTTCTCAGCCAACAATCGACGAGACCAATGTCATGAGCAAAACGCCCTACGTTCCGCCCCTGGTCTGGAAAAACGAAGCGCCATCCGGCGGTCAGTTCGCCAGCATCAACCGCCCGATTGCCGGGCCGACGCATGAGAAGACGTTGCCCGTGGGCAAACATCCGTTGCAGCTCTACTCGCTTGCCACGCCCAACGGCGTGAAGGTAACGATTCTGCTAGAGGAGTTACTGGCGCTGGGGCATACCGCTGCCGAATACGATGCGTGGCTGATCCGCATTGGCGAAGGCGATCAGTTCTCCAGCGGTTTTGTCGAGATCAATCCGAACTCGAAAATTCCTGCCCTACTGGATCGCAGTGTCGAGCCGCCGATTCGGGTGTTCGAGTCGGGCGCGATCCTGCTCTACCTCGCAGAAAAATTCGGCGCCTTCCTGCCCAAAGACCCGGCAGGACGCACAGAGACGCTCAACTGGCTGTTCTGGCAGATGGGCGCAGCGCCTTATCTGGGTGGCGGATTCGGGCATTTCTACGCCTATGCGCCGGAGAAAATGGAGTACCCGATCAACCGCTTTACCATGGAAGCCAAGCGGCAACTGGATGTACTGGATCGGCGTCTTGCGCAAAGCCCTTACCTGGCCGGCGACAGCTACACCATCGCCGACATCGCGGTCTGGCCGTGGTACGGGCAACTGGTGCGCAACAATGTCTACTCGGCGGCGCAGTTTCTGGCCGCTCACGAATACACTCATGTGCAGCGCTGGGCAGAGGACATCGCCAAGCGGCCAGCGGTCATTCGTGGGCAGCGCGTCAATCGGACATGGGGCGATGAAGCGAGCCAGGTGCCCGAGCGACATCAGGCTGGCGATTTGAATTAAGCCACCGGCGCAACACTGCTCTGGTTAATGGCGGCCAATCAAAAACTCATTTGATCGGCCGCCCACGCAAACATTTACTCGCATCTTTCATGAGTGGCATTTGCGGGTGCCCATATGGCATCACGCAGAACGCAGAAGGTGCCAGTGTCCAACCCCCACCCGGTGCGCCTGGGAGACATCAAACCCATGCTGGACATCATTGCAATATTTCTCTGCATCACCGCGACCCTCGCCTACCTCAATCGTCGTTATGTGGGGCTGCCCCCGGCTATCGGCGTGATGGGCATTGCTTTGGGCCTCTCGCTATTGAACATGGCCTCTGATGCGCTGGGCTTTCACACGTTGCACACCATCGAACAATCATTGATCGAGTCCATCGACTTTTCCGAGTTACTGATGCAAGGCATGTTGTCCTTGCTGTTATTTGCAGGTGCATTGCATGTCAATTTGTCGGAACTGCGCTCCTACAAATGGCAAATTGCATGCCTGGCCGTCGCTGGTACAACCCTATCGACGCTGATCATCGGTTTTGGGCTCTGGGAACTGCTGTCCCTGACCAACCTTGAGTTACCCCTTGCATACTGCCTGGTGTTCGGCGCGCTGATTTCGCCAACCGACCCGATTGCGGTCATGGGCATCCTGGAATCAGCAGGTGCCCCCCGCAGTGTTGAGGTGGTGATTTCGGGTGAGTCGCTCTTTAACGATGGCGTCAGCGTTGTGCTGTTTTCGCTGATACTGGCAATGATTGCGAGCGGTGAAACGCCCTCTTTCAGCGGTGCGTCGCTGGTTTTGCTGAGGGAAGCGGGTGGCGGCGCGCTTTTAGGAGCTGCAGTTGGGTACATCACGTACCGAATGCTCAAGAGTATCGACAGCTATCAGGAAGAGGTTCTCATCACGCTGGCCGCTGTGCTCGGCGGCTATGCCCTCGCCACGTCTTTGCATGTTTCGGGGCCATTGGCGATGGTGGTGATGGGATTGATCGTGGGGAACCAGGGACGCACCTACGCGATGTCTGAAAAAACCGAAAAAAACGTGGATATGTTTTGGGAGCTGATTGATGAAATTCTGAACGCGTTGCTGTTTGTACTCATTGGCCTGGAAGTTGTTCTGATTCAGTTCTCCAATCCTCTGATTGTCACGGGACTGATGGTGATCATGCTGACTTTATTCTCGCGGCTAATGACGGTCGGGGTTCCGATTGCAGTTCTGGGCGAACGTTTTCGGCTACCAAAGGGCTCATGGAGCGTGATGACGTGGGGCGGCCTGCGCGGCGGCATTTCGGTGGCGTTGGCGTTGACACTGCCGCCGGGAGAGGCTCGTGATGTCGTGGTATCGCTGACCTATTCGGTCGTGGTGTTTTCGATCCTGGTCCAGGGCATGTCCATAGGCAAACTCGTCAAACGCGTGATTCCATGCACCGACCGATGAAGTTCGCACCAGCCTTGGGCCGTGGCAAACAGGCCCATCCA
This sequence comes from Pseudomonas sp. RA_105y_Pfl2_P56, assembly GCF_963970845.1. NCBI lineage: Bacteria > Pseudomonadati > Pseudomonadota > Gammaproteobacteria > Pseudomonadales > Pseudomonadaceae > Pseudomonas > Pseudomonas sp. RA_105y_Pfl2_P56. Next base: position 13,231 of record NZ_CAXAPL010000056.1, on the reverse strand, counting down.
TCGCCATCTGAAGCGAAGGCACTGAGCTGAATTGCAAAAACCTCACACTCAGTCGGCCAACGCGCCTATTCGCCATGAGCGCCAATAAAAGATAGTCTTTGGCCCACATCCTTGAAGCGTCACCCCATGACCAATCCCGAGTTTTCACCCGACATTGAAGCCATCCGCAGCATTGACGCGGTGCCCGTGATCCTCCGCATGGTCAAACACCTGACCGGCATGCGCTTCGCGGCAGTTGCTCGCGTGACTGAAAGTCATTGGGTGGCGTGCGCTGTCGACGATTCGATTGATTTCGGCCTGCAACCCGGCGGCGAACTGATACTCGAATCGACCATCTGCCATGAGATCCGGCAACACAAGCAGCCGGTCATCTTCGGCAAGGCCAGCGAACACCCGGTCTTTTCACTTCATCACACACCGAAAACCTATGGGCTGGAGAGCTACATTTCCATTCCGATCGTTAAGGCCAATGGCGATTTTTTCGGGACGCTGTGTGCCATCGACTCACTTGCGGCCAATGTCGAGGAACCGGCCATTACCCAGACGCTCACACTGTTCGCGCAGTTGATTGCCATGAACCTCGACAGCCAACGCCACCTTCACGCCACCAGAACCGCGCTGGAAACTGCCAATGAACTGGGCAGGCTGCGCGAGCAGTTCATCGCGGTACTGGGGCATGACCTGCGAACGCCGCTGAGCGCCATTCGCATGAGTACCGATCTGCTGGAAACCAAAACCGAAGACAAGCGCTCACTGAAGTTGCTTTCGGCGATCCGCAAAAGCTCTGTGGGCATGGGTGTGCTGATCGAAAACATCCTCGATTTTGCCCGGGGACGGCTGGGTGGCGGGATTCCAGTCCAACGAAAACTGGTGGATGACTTGCAGCAAACACTGCTGATGACGCTTGAAGAGGTTCAGGCATCCCACCCGCACGCAACGTTCATTCACGCGCTGGACGTGCCGGCAGGGGTCTATTGCGACGCATTGCGTATCAGTCAATTGCTCTCCAATCTGCTGGGCAATGCAGTCACTCATGGCTCAACCACTGCACCGATCATCCTCAACGCCTATTCCGAGAGCAACGACATGGTCATTACGCTGACCAACCAGGGCACGCCGATTCCGGCGCAGTTGATGCCGCTGTTGTTCGAGCCCTTTTCCCGCTCCGAAGCCGGGCAGCGCTACGAGGGTTTGGGTCTAGGGCTCTATATCGCATCGCAGATTGCGGCGGCGCACAACGGTACCTTGAGCGTCACCTCGGACCTCGAAACGGGAACATGCTTTGCGGCGAGATTCCCGGCTCAGTTCAAATCGGCTTGACCAGGCGCCACGCACTTACGCCGTCTGAAGGAGATTCGTCAGGATCTCCGCCCCCTGATCGATAAACTGCGGCAACAGCGCCGCCGAGCGATCTGGCGCTTGAATCAGTCAATGGCTATACCTTCTGTGCTGCGACATCCTGCCGAGGAAACCATGACTGAGCGTGAACAACTGCATCGCGATGGCTATGCCCTGCTCCGACACGCCATCCCCACCGAATGGCTGAATGAGCTTCGCAGCGTGTTCGATGCGAACGTGATGCCCTCAGATCAGTGGCCAACCCCGCGAGGCGCTCAGTGGCGCCATTCACTATTGGACCTTGATCCAACGATTCAGGCTGTGTGTCGCTTGCCGCCGTTGCTGGCCGTGGCAGGCGAGCTGATCGCGCAACGGTTTTTCCTCGCGCAAGTGGAGGGTCGCGAACCGCTCGCGGGTAACGGATATCAACCGTTGCACCGCGACTTGTCGGCGCAACGGCCGGGCGACATGGTCAACGCTCTGGCTTTTTTCGACGACTACGGCCCTGAAAATGGCGCGACGCGTATCGTCCCCGGCAGCCACCGACCTGAGCCGGAGCCATCGCCCTTGGACTTCAATGATGAGTCGCGGTCTGTGCAGCTTTCAGGCGGCGCTGGTGACATTCTGGTGTTTGATGCGGATCTGGTGCACGCGGGCAGCCTGAACCTGAGCGGGGCACGCCGGCGTAGCGTCCTGATCAGCTTCCGTTCGGAGTCGTTGTATGCGTCGCATCTGCAAACCTTGAGCCTGCGAGCCGTGCGGATGGACACCCGCGAGCGCTTCGAACCTTGCGGCTTGTATTCATTCTCAGCGGGCACCTGATCGCCAGACAGCGAGCAAAAAAAAGCCCCGCGACCGAATGAAGGCGCGGGGCAAAAAATTGGTTGGTTGCGGCCAACCAAAGGAGCTCTTTTACATACGGCTACCGGGCGAAATCAGATGCAATCCTGAGCGGCCCGTTCAAAAGTCGATGGCAGGAAGTTCGAAGCCAGCAAGTGGCGCTCATAAAGAAACACCTTGCCGCCACTGCCGGCCTTGTAGGCTTCCAGTACGTTATCGGCCGCCACCTTGCTCGGCACCACGATCCGGAAGCTGCGCTGGGTCTGCGAGACGGTCGGGTTCAGCGCACTGCCCTGCAATTTCGGTACGACGCAATCGGCGTACTGTGCGGGCGTCTTGCTGGTCTGCAAGGTCAGGGTTGGGTCGTTTGGCGCGCTGGCGCAGCCGCCGAGCAACAAGGTCGTGAGGGCCATGGCTGGCACGAATAAAAGACGCATCAGTGTCATCCTGAAAATAAAAGTTCGGTTCAACCGGCAACGGTCTCGCTTCACCGCGTCGCCGATGCCATTGATGTGTTAGGTGCTCAGCTCGCGGACACCAAGGCCTTGAGCGAGTTGTCGAACTGCTTCAACGCGCTGAGTTGCAAGTCACGTTGTTTCTCGATCTGCGCGGCAATTTGCAGCGGTGCCTGGTTGTGTACCCAGGCCGAGGGCAGTTGTTTTTCCACCGCGCCTTCAGCTTTGCCGATGTATTGCAGGTCGGCATCGTAGAAACGTGCAGTGAAACGCGCTTCGACCAGACTGTTGCGTTGGGTCAACAAGCGATTGAACGTGTCGAGTTTGACCACAACATCCGGGTGCGCCTGCACCAAGGCATCGAGGCTGTCGTAAACGGTTACCGACAGAAACTGTTGTTGCAACGAACTCATCAACCAGTCGATGGCCAGTTCCGGATCAGAGCTTTCGACGAAAGCTTCGCGAATCCGCGAGTCGAGCGCATCTTTCGCGCCGTTGACCGCCATGGCGTGGTAACGCTCAAGGTATTGCAGGTTGTCCCGAGTGTTTTCGCTGTACAGCACACCGACGGTTTGCGAGCGCTGCAACGTGGCACTGCTGCCGGTAATCGATTGAAAGTGACACGAGCGGGCATCGTCTGCGTAGGTCGGTGCAGCGGCAGCGCTCATCAGCAGGGCGGCCAGTACCAGTCGGGTCAACGTGTTCATCGCGCAAATTCCTTGAGTTGCGTATTCGATGGAGGCGATTTTCCGCCTCTTGCCGACAAAGCAGAACTTGCGTTTCTTGATGGTGACTATTACTTCTAGCAATAGTTACGCGCCTTGCAGACTGATACACACTCAATACAAATAGAAAAACATGAATGAGGAAACCTTCTTGAGAACGTTCGACCTGATCCGCGACGCCGTTCTACCCGATTTTCGCGAGCGAGTGTCTGAATACCTGGTCCAGTACGAAAGCGTATTGCTGGATAAAACCATCTCCGATCCGCAGTACATCCGCGATACCGCCCATCAGTTGCGCGGTTATCTGCGCGGTCTGAACACCACGCGGGTATTGGGGATGGCGTATTGGGAGGAACTTGATCGACGGGTTGTCGATACGTGGCTCGCTCCCGAGCAATGACCTGCGGTGCCGATGCGCTGCACATCAATACGCGTTCGGCGAAAACGGCCCTAACGCTTACAATCGCCCCTCCGACCGGCCTTGCAAGAAATGCCTGCGTCTGACCGGACTCACCACGCCAGGATGACCAACCCCATGTCCAGCCTCGACACCTCCCTGCAAGACAGCGCCGCGCCTGAAGGCGTTTGCTACGGCTGCGGCGGCCGCAATCCGCACGGGTTGCACATCAAAAGCCACTGGCATGAAGACGGCGTGCATGTCCTCGCCGAGCATATGCCGGACGCCAAATACTGTGGTTGGCCGGACCTGGTCTACGGCGGTTTGATCGCGATGCTGGTCGACTGCCATTCCAACTGGACGGCAATGGCCTATCACTACCGTGCGCAAAATCGCGAGCCTGGCACCCTGCCCCGCATTGACTGCGTGACCGGCAATCTCGGCATCAAGTTCATCAAACCGACGCCGATGGGCATTGCGCTGACCTTACGGGCAAAAGTCGAAGGCGAAGTCGGGCGCAAGACCCGGGTGATCTGCGAGGTGTTTGCGGGGGAGGTGCTGACAGCGGTGGGTGACTCGGTGTTTGTGCGGGTTGATACGGGGCAATTGGCCGATGCTGCGCATGGTCGCTAAGTATTGGCGGCTGGAAGAAGTGCCAATGCGTATGAAAGAGCAAGTGACCCTTTTCCTGCGCGCAATCGGCGGTGGCGACCTTGAATTGAAGTGACCCGATTCGACCTGATCAGACCGTCAACCGGTGGCAGGAAGCTTGCTCCCTCGCCACCGGTCATCACGGCCACGGTTTACAGGATCAGCCCTTCACATTTGCCCGCGCCGAATGCAGCTTCTTGTAGCTCTCGATCAGACGCAAATGCCGATCCAGACCTTCCAGTTTCATACTGGTTGGCGTCAGACCATAGAAGCGCACGCTGCCGTTTACCGAACCGATCGCCGCATCCATCCGCTCGTGACCGAACATACGGCGGAAGTTGGCTTCGTAATCGGCCAGTTCCAGGTCTTCGTCGAGCTCCATTTCCAGCGCCACGTTCACGGCTTGATAAAACAGGCCACGTTCGACGGTGTTGTCGTTGTATTGCAGGAAGGCTTCGACCAGATCTTTGGCCTGATCAAACTTCTGCAAGGCGAGGTAGATCAGCAGGCGCAGCTCAAGAATCGTCAGCTTGCCCCACGGCGTGTTGTCGTCGAACTCGATGCCGATCAGCGTAGTGATATCGGTGTAGTCGTCCAGCTCGCTTTTTTCCAGGCCCGTCGCCAGGTTTCGCAGGCCGACTTTGCTCAGGTTGTGCAGGTTGAGGATATCGGCGCGAAATTGCAGGGCTTTGTTGGTGTTATCCCAGATCAGGTCTTCGACCGGATAGATTTCCGAGTAGCCCGGCACCAGGATGCGGCAGGCCTTGGCGCCAATGTGCTCGTAGACCGCCATGTAGGCTTCTTTGCCCATGTCTTGGAGGATGCCGAACAGTGTGGCGGCTTCTTCGCCATTGGAGTCTTCACCTTGGCCGGAGAAGTCCCACTCGACGAATTCGAAGTCCGGTTTGGCGCTGAAAAACCGCCACGACACCACACCGCTTGAGTCAATGAAATGCTCGACGAAGTTGTTCGGCTCCGTCACGGCCTGCCCCGAGAAGGTCGGCTGCGGCAGGTCGTTCAGGCCTTCGAAACTGCGCCCTTGCAGCAATTCGGTCAGGCTGCGCTCCAGCGCGATTTCAAGGCTCGGGTGCGCGCCAAACGAAGCGAACACGCCGCCGGTGCGCGGGTTCATCAGGGTGACGCACATCACCGGGAATTCACCGCCCAGCGACGCATCCTTGACCAGCACCGGGAAACCCTGCTCTTCCAGTGCCTTGATACCGGCCAGAATGCTTGGGTATTTCTCCAGCACGTCCTGCGGTACATCCGGCAGCGCCATTTCGCCTTCGAGGATTTCGCGCTTGACGGCGCGCTCAAAGATTTCCGACAGGCACTGCACTTGCGCTTCAGCCAAGGTGTTGCCGGCGCTCATGCCGTTGCTGAGGAACAGGTTCTCAATCAGGTTGGACGGGAAGTACACCACTTCATTGTCCGACTGGCGCACAAACGGCAGCGAGCAGATGCCGCGCTGAGTGTTGCCGGAGTTGGTGTCGATCAGGTTCGAACCACGCAACTCGTCATCGCGGTTGTAGATATCGAGGCAGTAGGGGTCGAGGATTTCACTCGGCAATTCGTCTTTCGGTCCGGGCTTGAACCAGCGTTCGTCCGGGTAATGCACGAACGGCGCATTGGCGATCTCTTCGCCCCAGAACTGATCGTTGTAGAAGAAGTTGCAGTTCAGGCGCTCGATGAACTCGCCCAGTGCCGAGGCCAGTGCGCCTTCTTTGGTCGCGCCCTTGCCATTGGTGAAACACATCGGTGACTGAGCATCGCGAATGTGCAGCGACCAGACGTTGGGAACGATGTTGCGCCACGAAGCGATTTCAATCTTCATGCCCAGGTCGGCAAGGATCCCCGACATGTTGGCGATGGTCTGCTCCAGCGGCAGGTCCTTGCCGGCAATGTAAGTGCCCGCCTGCGAATCCGACATCGGCATCAGCAATGCCTGAGCATCGGCATCGAGGCTTTCGACCTCTTCGATGATGAACTCAGGACCGGTCTGTACGACTTTCTTCACCGTGCAACGGTCGATCGAGCGCAGGATGCCCTGGCGATCCTTGTCGGAGATGTCCGCCGGCAATTCAACCTGGATCTTGAAGATCTGGTTGTAGCGGTTTTCCGGGTCGACGATGTTGTTCTGCGACAGGCGAATGTTATCGGTAGGAATGTTGCGGGTGTCGCAGTACAACTTCACAAAGTAAGCCGCGCACAGGGCCGACGACGCGAGGAAGTAGTCGAACGGCCCCGGTGCCGAGCCATCGCCCTTGTAGCGAATGGGCTGATCGGCGATCACCGTGAAGTCGTCGAACTTGGCTTCAAGTCGAAGGTTGTCGAGAAAGTTGACCTTGATTTCCATGCGGGATTACCAGAATACGGCTAAACGAATGGCGGCCATTATCCGGTTTTTGAGCGGGAAGTCTTGTGCTTTCGGGGTTGGCCGCCAGGTGGCGCCACCCAATCTATTGGCCTTGTGCCCGGCCTACGCCCTTGGTGAATACGCTGCCCGCATCCCGTACCAACTGCCGCCACTCGGTGCTGCTGATCAGTCCTTGTGCCTCCATATTGTCGGCGGCCTTGAGCAACTCGTCATACTGCTGCTCCGGGTCCATCTGCGAGTTCGCCTGAGTCGCCAGTTCGCGCCACGCTGACAGTAATTCTTTCTTTCGCTGCTCGAACATTGGGTGATCTCGTTTGGGACTTGCTAGATAGAAACAAGGGACACCCCGCCGGTTCAGCGCAGTCGACGGGCGGCGTCCTGGGCAAAAACCGAATCGCCATGTGTTTCCTTCGTTCTTTCTTGCGTCGCACTGTTCATTGCCCGTTTCTCTTTGCTGGAGTTCTCTCGATGCCCTCGCCTAAATCCCTGCCCACTGCCCTGCTGAGCCTGGCCCTCGCCTGCCCGGCCATGGCCGAGACTCAAGGCATTGAGTTGGGACAGGTACTGATTTCGGCAGAGGATCGCAGCGCTACGCACGCTTCTGTTGAAGACGCCAAGGCCCGCTTGGAGCAAGTGCCCGGCGGCACCAATGTGGTCGACATGCGTCAACCGTTGCAAGGTCGTGTGGCGAGCAATCAGGATGTGCTGGCTTATCAGCCGGGGGTTTACGCGCAGTCGGCGGGCAATGAAGGCGTGAAGATTTCAATCCGTGGCTCGGGCATCAACCGCGCACCGGGCGCCCATGCGTCGGGGCTGTACACGATGCTCGACGGCCTGCCTCTCAGCGGCCCCGGCGGCACACCGTACGAATTGCTCGAACCGTTGTGGGTCGACCATGTGCAAGTGCTGCGCGGGGCCAACGGTTTTGATCGTGGTTCGCTAGCGCTGGGCGGTGCCATCGATTACGTCAGCCACACCGGCTACGACGCGCCGACACTGCAAGTGCATTACGCCACCGGTAGCCATGGCTATCAGCAGCGTCAGGTCAGTTCCGGACAAGTGCTGGGCGACTTCGATTACTACCTATCGCTGACCGACTCGAACGCCGACGGCTATCAGGATCACACCGCCAGCGAGAGCAAAGGCGTGATCGCCAACGTCGGTTATCGCTTCAACCCGAACCTGGAAACGCGGTTCTACATCCGCTACCGCGAGACCGACAACGACCTCGCCGGGCGCGTGACCAAGCACGTCATCGAACACGATCCTCGCGCGGCCAACCCGGCTTACGTGTCCCGCGACGACAGCCGCAAACAGCCAGGCAGCACTTTCATCGGCAACAAAACCACGTTCTACATCGACGACGATTCGAGCATCCAGACCGGTCTCGTCTACCACGATTACCCGATGGACCTGCGCGAAGGCCCCAACCGCCTGAAGGTCGCCTACACCGACGTCAGCGGCACCTTCGACTACAAGCGCCGCGACACCCTGTTTGGCATGGAAAGCCGCAGCAGCGTTGGCCTGCGCGTGACCAAACACCTGCCCAACGACGGCGCCAGTGAATTTGTACGAATCCCCACCGGTAATACGGCCCACTACGCGCCCGGCACGCGCATGCGCAACTTCACTTATCAGGGTTCGGACACCGTTCTGCATGTTGGCAACGACCTGGAAATCGCCGACGACCTGTGGCTGACCACCGGCCTCGCCGCCATCTACACCCGTCGCGAAAGTGCCGTCACCTACCCCGAAGGGGGTGGCAAAACCAGCATGAACGACTGGGACTACGCCCCGCGCCTCGGGCTGCGTTACCAGATCACGCCTGAGGTGCAAGTGTTCGGCAACCTCAGTCGCGCGGTCGAGGCGCCGCACCCGTGGTCGCTGATCTACAGTTCCAACGTGCGCTTCCCGGCGGGTAACGGCGCCGCCACCGGCACCCAGAAAGACCCGATCAAACTGCAAAACCAGACCGCCACCACCCTGGAACTCGGCGGACGCGGCGACAGCGTCCTCGGCGAATGGAGCCTGGCCTGGTACTACGCGCAAGTGCGTCACGAATTGCTGTCGGTGCTGCCGGACGCCAACGCGGTAACGCCTTACGAACTCAATGCCAGCCCGACCATCCACCAAGGCGTCGAAGCCAGCCTGAACAGCAAGCTCTGGTCAGCCGCCGATGGCCGACAGTTGAGCCTGCGTCAGGCATACACCTTCAGCGACTTCCACTATCGCGATGATGATCGTTTTGGCGACAACCGTTTGCCGGGGCTGCCGATGCACTACTACCAAGGGGCGTTGCGTTACGACTGGCCGCAGGGGTTCTTCGCTGCTGTGAATACGCAACTGGTGTCAAAAGTAGCGGTGGATTACGCCAACAGCTACTACGCCGATCCGTATGCGCTGTTTGGCGCGACTGTGGGTTACAACGCGCCGAAGGGTGACTGGCAGACTTGGGTGGATATGCGCAATCTGACCAACAAGTGCTATGCGGCGACGGTCACGCCGGGGTATGACGACAAAGGGCTGGATGCTGCGCGGTCGACGCCGGGTGAAGGGATGGGGGTTTATGTCGGGGTTTCGTGGAGTTTGCTCTGAAGCCAATCAGCGGACTGATGAGTGAGGTGCAGATGGAGCGCCAATCAAAACTGGAAATCGAGCGCGCCGCCTATGACAACTTCCTCCGTCTTTGGGATCTCGGCGAGTTCGAGGGCCAGCGTTTTGGCCAGGCTTTCTATAACCACTTCCGCTTGCATCGAATTACCGATCAGACGCTTTTGCACCGGCTCTACAATACTGACGGCAAACAGGCGCTAAAGGTAATTGGCAGCGTATTTCAGATCCCGTAAGCCTTAGAATATTCAGGCTTGGCATGCATTGAATGTAATACGCACTTTGCTCGAAATAAAAACTGCCCGACCAGCCGTTGTAAAAACAAGTTCTCAAGCAAAACCAGAGCAATTAAGCAATCAGGAAAATCCTTAAGCGGGCCTTGATAAAAAAGAGCGCGTGCGAGTCAATAGAAACCACGCACCTCCTTGTTTATTGCAGATTAAGCAATGCAAACAGTCCGACGATTACCATGAGTACCGAGAGGTACTGCATGGGCACAAAAAACAACGTGTGCTTTTTGCGAAAAACCACTTCGCCACCGGTGGCTGGATCAATATAGGTTTTGCCGGGTGCATTATTCAGCTTGTGGCCAATATAAGCATTGGCAGCCGCCGCAACCAGTAAACCGATACCGACACCAAGACCATTGGGAAGCCCGGCGAAAGATATCAAGCCCACCAAAGGAAAAAGAATAGAAAGGATGCCCCAGCCTTGCCAGATAAGAAACATAACGTGTCCCTGTTAATTTTTAAGGCGCGCAATCTAACAACAATCAGCCGCCTCAGCAACATCTAGCAATATATTATGCAGATCACAGCGATCATTGCTTTCCGAGAGCCGCCAAAGACACTAAAGCGTCCCGTCTTTACGCACTGTTCCTCGCTCTTCGGCTTTGGCAGAGCGTAATTTACTCCCTGGGTATCGTGATATTCGACTCGATCTTCTTCCCCATACTGATACGCGGTTCGGTCGAGTAGCCCAGAGACTCGTAGAAGCTTTTGACGCTTTCATTTGTGCTGACGATCTGTAGATTGATTTTCATACAGCCACGCAGGATCAAGGCGTTCTCAGCATGATGTACAAGTTTTGCGCCCAAGCCTTTTCTACGATGGACCGGATGCACTGCAACCGCATACAACCACCCACGATGGCCGTCGTACCCCGCAAGAACGGTACCGACAACCTCATCCCCTGCCAGCGCCACAAAAAAGAGCCCATCCGTAACGGCCAGTTTTTTGTCTATGGCAAGGCTGGGGGTGTTATGCGCGGTTTCGTAGCCGAAAACAGCTTCCCATAGCGCCATGACGGCGACGCGATGGTGCTCATTTGAGTAGTTGGCAATAACATCCATGGCGCAGCCCCTGAGTCGAATGGGACGACGCTATCTCTCTGTGAAGCCTTTGTCCATTGGCCTCGTTGGGTCAAAAGCGGCTCAATGTCGACAGAGTGCTCCGTGTCATTGCATGGATTTGACCACACTTTTGCACTCGACTTGATCTGTTGCTTGCGTCGTATTTGACCTGCACGATTCGTGGCCTTGACCGGCAGAGGTCGGCCAAAAGCAGACCATGGACACGCTGCTAATGCGCCAGTAATGTGTGCCCAAATCATGTCGCGTTACCTCACATCTGTTGCGTTTCTGGCGCGACACTCAAGCCGAACAAGGGTTACACATGGACAAGGAACGTTATCAGACGCAAACAGCGGAAAATATTATGCCACTTGTGTCGTCTACTTATAGTCAGGCATAGCCATGAATACCTTCGAAACGAATGAAAAGTTAATTGCCGAAGGCTGCAGCACTCAAAACTTCGCAATCAACAGCATTGGAAGTGACGTGTATTGCCTATGCAATACAAATGGTTTTTGGTCAGTTTTTTATACGGAGCGCGGGATAGATCACCCTCCAATATTCAGCTCGATATCCGAAGAAGAAGCTTGTAAATTTTTCTATGACCACGTTATGAAAATGGAGCATTGGCACCTCGTAGGCTTTTACAAGGACAACAACTTGGTAGAAGCCATGGAATCTAAGCTTTCTAACCTTGGAATCCGATTTGTGCGCAATGACATACCTGCATACCAAGCACAAAACGACCCAAGATTTCGGATATTTATAGTGGGTAAAGATATTTTCAGATTCAAGGATGTATTCGGTGAGCCGTATATCAGCTATGCCTAACAAGGCGCTGAAATCGCTCATTTCATTCGCTGGGACGGCGCGCCGCCCCCCCCTTAGTTTACTCGTTGGTCAGCGTCCGCTATGGGTCCAGGCTGTGTGAAAACGTTTTAGAGCTAGTTTGAACGTCAGAACCGCAACGAAAATCGCGTTCCTACACAAATTTCAGGTCTGCTGACCAACCAAACGTTGGCAGATTTTACGTAGCAACGCAGACTTCACAACGGTGCATGCGTTTTCACACAGCCTGGGTCGATGTCTGCCCTTCGCGACGGGCAGACATCGGCCAGAAGCGGTCTTTCGAGGCTCAAGTCGAACCTACTTCGAAAGCCCGCTTTCGCCGTCGTCGACCTCACGCAAAATTCTCTTCAGGTCAGGCCGCGTCCACTTCTCCCAAGGACATACATCCCGGTCATCGTCGCTGTGCCAATACTCGCCTGCATCAAATGCCTGGTAGATAGAAAATGCCGGCTGGGGCATTTCCGCGTGCATGGACAAATCGACGATATCGCTGATGACAATATTCATCACCTCATCACAGTAATGAAAATCGCGGGTGCCCGTGAGAAACAGTCTTGCTACTGAGATCGCCAATTGATTCAAAAGGTCGCGACTATCGATCTGCAGGTGCTCACACATCACACTTAATTCCGTGTTTGGGGCCTTTTCAATGACCGTAAGTACGTAATCAAGGTTGTCATCACTCAAAACTCTGTTCATGGGGTATAAATATTCGCCAATTCAGTTTTGCCATGGATTCAGGACGGGTTTGTCAGAAAAACATACTGCCAGATGTGCTTGCCGAACGTCCGCTTCGTATCGAAAGCAGCTTTTCTTTACTGACGGCTTCTGGCCGGTCGCTGCCTATCATGAAGGGCAGCAACCGGCCAAAAGCGGACTTTTTAGATAATTTGCTCAGGTGTCACTGCCCTTCAGAAGCGGTGAATTTTAATATGGATTCCCTCATCTGCATCCGGAGCACGAAAGTAGCTCGTGATCAAATCGAACTCAGCGTCGCTTGCTGCAAACTCATGCTCTGCGCGGCCATTGCGCTGATGTAGCCGGCCCCGACAGGTCTCATCATCCACTTCGATGTAGTGGAAACAGTGGGGAATTTCGGCTGCGTCAGCCAAACCGCATAACCATTGCCGATCCTCTGGAGTGTTGGCCGGGAAATCCAAAATCACAGTCACGCCCGCCTTCAGCAAATCGGTGACAAGCGGGCCCACCAGTGCCCGAATCTGACGTGCAAGCCGCACGTAATCGGCCACTGAATGGATCTGGTCAGGATAAAGCCTTGAAAGCCAATAATCCTCACTCATCAGAATAGCCGACCGTTCAGATGCCAAGGACTTGGCCAGCGTCGATTTGCCGGATGCAATCTTGCCTGACATCAAATGAAGCATTGGTTGAGTCATGGGGGACGTCTCCTTGTCGAGTACTGATGATGCTCATTGAAAAGCGTCGAAGCAACCGCAGATCGTCCACTGTCAGCTTTGGGGCGGAAACGGTCGTCATGAACGTCCGGTATTGGCCCAGAGTGTGTAAAAACGCGCTGATGCACTGTCGGCGCGCAGCGCCGACGGTTGTTAGCTGAGTAATTGCTCGCAACAAGTCCTGCGGATCATCACTAGGGCCTGGGAGCCCCTAGCGCCGCTT
>NZ_CAXAPL010000055.1:0-31954 GCF_963970845.1 Pseudomonas sp. RA_105y_Pfl2_P56 | reverse complement strand
CTGGACAGACAAGAAACTGGGAGCCGATGGGCACTGTGATGTTGAACCCGGATCGGCAGCAGCAGACCGAGAAAAGAGCGGCATAGTTAGACGGCGACGCGACAACAACCTTGAAAAACGCCGGAGGGCTCGATGAAGTAACCTCGGTTCAAGACAATATGCTTACCCACTTCGACGGTTCCACTGATGCCGATATTATCGAAGTCTCCCTTTGTTCGAGTGTCATCGCTCAAGGTGACTTTGACGTCATTACTAAAACGGTTGATTTTGCCAACGGTATCCACGTAGTACCCGGTCATTTCGTCATACCACGACAGATACATCCCGCCATAGGTGCTGTCGATCGTGCCGGCGCTGCCACGGGCAAGGTTAAGTCGAGTGGTGCTGTATCCACCAAAAACTCCGATCAACCATTGGCCATCACCTATCGGTAGTGGCGTATCCACCCCCAACGAGACGCCAGTCTGATTTTGTTTATAACCATCACCGTAGGCATTCTTGACGTTGTACTGATTGGCATGTGTCCGTATCCACAGGCCGGATGTCGCGTTCTGATTATTTGAGTCCAGTGCAGCAACCGATCGCGACCGGGGTTGAGTACCGGCCATGCGACGGTCGCCGAGGCGGGTATTGAGAGTGGTCATTTCCGAATAGATAACCGTCGGTGCGGTACCGGCAATAGCCAGTGCTGTTTGTGAACCTGTGCTCGGCGTTGTCCCATCCGTTCGTAGGAAAATACCTTCGCCCTCTCGCACCAGTTTGTACGCCAAAGCACCAAGATCAACCTGACCGTTTCTCAGATCGAACTGAGCATCCCCGCCAGCGATGTTAGCCACTTGAACGGGTGCACCAGTGACAGGTTCGCTGGCGCTTGCACCGACCACCAGCTCATGACGGCCACTGGCTGACTCCGTGACATTGAGAAAGTCGGTTTCACCGGTGGACACGTCAGCATCCAAAAAAAACCGGCCATTGCCTGACAAGTTGGCAACGTCCAGGCGGACGAACTCGGCGGGCGTGCCGAGTCTCACGTTCCCGCCATGCATTTGGACATTCGATAACGAATTGTTACCAACCAGGTTCCATTCAGCACCACGCCCGATGGACATAGTACTGACGCCGGTAACCGAACCGTGCAGGATCGAGTCGTTGTCCAGCGTCACGACGCCAGTCCCCGAGCCCTGAATGTTACCGGTGAGTATGCTTCGGGTATCGAGCGAAACAGAGGCAACGTTGAGCAAATTGCCATCAAGGCTGGCATTGTTTTGCAAGAAAACGGCGGCGGTTCCACCGTCAGCAACCTCTACATTGCCCGTCAACTGGCTGTTGTCGACCTGAAATCGCGCCGCTGCGCCATCGATGACTTCGAGGATATTGCCATTGCCGCCGATCAGGTTCGAACGGTTGGCTATTTCGATCAATACCGGTTGATCGTCCGGCGTCGCAAAATCGACTTTGATCGCTGCGCCGGTGCGGCCCTGCACGGTTGACCCATCAACCTTCAATACGCTCTGTGCGGTGACATCGCTCGGGTTCAAAACGGTGTCCTCGCCGAAGATGATCCCGTTCAGTTCTCCGATGACCCGGCTGTCTGCACTGATGTTGGCGTTGCCGCCATAAAGCTCGAGGCCAACACCACCTGCGTCGGTCCCTTCAACCCGGCTGTCCACCAGATTCAACGTACTGAGGGATGTCACCGCGGCACCCGAGAAACCTCCTGTCAGCGTACTGCCAGTGACGGTCGCTGTTGAGCCAACGGGTATGTTCAGGTCGCGCGCAAGCAACATAGCTCTGCCATCGCTGGACAGCGTACTGCCGGATACCACTGCCGAACTGTCGGTCAAGCTCAGCGCAGTGTCAAAATTGCTACCGGTCACCGTCGCCCCATCCAGAGTCACGAGGGCATCTGCGGAGGCTTCAATCTGTGAAGTGTTGGCGGAAATCGCGTTTAACGTCCCACCGCCGACAACGATGTTAAGCGCATCACCACCATTGAGGTTGAGCGTGGCAGTGGTAGGGATGAACCAGGCCTCTGGCGTAGCACCGACGGATACGGTTTCGACCTCGCCAGGGTTGAGATTTCGCGAAAAAGAAACCTCCGAGAACGCAACTAGCACTGCCGCGTACGAGAGCGTGCCAGTAATTTTTAAAACTGTCGGCCCCAGTCTTTTTTCAATCGTCATATTAACTTCTCATTGAGTTTAATCGGGACTGAAAAACGGCGGCTCAGATAATCAAGCCCCTTCAGTCACCCGTGGTTGAGGGGGGGCAGAGGATACCTGCAGGCCCGAACCATCTCTGTAGGAACAATCCTCTTTGTTAGTGGGTTTAATCGTCCAGAATCGAGATGCAACGTACGTTTTTAGTCGTCAACGAGGTTGCATTGCCGGAGGAGTTTCGCTCTCCCGGCAATGCAATAACACCGATTGCCGATTAAGGAGCAGGCGCAGGATCCCAACCCGGTTCCGTCTCGCAGTACTTGAGGTCACCGTTGAGCAAGTAAACCACCATTTCTTCAACTTCCGATGTAGGCACAGTCGGCGTGGAGTACCAGATTTTCACATAGCCCGCATAAAAATCGGCTGGATCAGCTGGGGTAGCAGGAGGACGAGGAAGATTGCGAATATTAGGTGTATACGGAATGTCCCAGATCATGCCATCCGTTAGTTCTGTCTCGGTGATAGCACGAGTCTCACTAAACACGGTATCGGCCGGCGCATCTATCGTATAAGCTTCGTCATGCCAGCCTTGCCAATTGAATGTGATTTGCATCCCATCGGTGAAATGATCATTTGGCTGGATCTTGAACCTCGCAACGTGTTCATCTCCCGTCAAACTTCCGCAAATGATGTACGGGTATCCGGTGCCATCGGTAGGTGGACGTTGGAATTCCGGTTTATCGAGGACGATGACTACAGTATTGACAGTTACCGTCTCTTTTTCCGACTTTTGAGTATTATTTCGAGCCGGGTTTTCATATACCCACCAAGCGTCTTTAGATCCAATACCACCCGGGCCGACAACGCTATATGGCAAATCTACCTCAATGATTGTATTGATATTCGATATAGTCATTGGCATTGAATTAACGATAATTTCGCCTTGATCCCCGAGATACATCAGAGTGACCAGATCGCCCGGGGCGGGATCGGGAAATGTCGTCCCGACTGTGACAGGCGATACATCGATGTGAGCCTTGGCTGTTTGATTGACGTCATGAGGGCCGAGCACGTTGTCCGTAACAGGGGCCTGTCCGCGGACAATAAGTTTCTTGAACTCGGAATTAACCTCAAGGGGCGGGTTCGCCGGGTCGACGGTATAAGGCGGATGCGTCGAGAAATCTGTTTTGACAGTTATCGTTCCATCGTCGATCGATAAATTGCTACGCATCAAGTCAGCTTTGACGACCACGTCCAGCTCAAAATTCGTCCCCGTCTGGTTATCAAAGTATTGTTTGCTCAGACTCGCCCAAGGAATGGTGAACTCCAGCTCCTGGAGTGCATTGAATTGGAGATCCTGGGCAGGTTGAGTGCCATACGTCAGGCTCACTCCATCGGTGTCGAGCGTATCTACCAACCGGCTGACTTTTACCTTCACACCTGTACGCGCATCTTGTAAATCGATCAGACCATCTTCGTTTGCCGGGACGGTAATTACGCCCAATTTAGGAAGTGGCAGAAAACGTACGTTTCTGTAATACGCACCCCATGCGCTCTGGTTGCTGGCAGCGTCAGATATGATGAACCAGATGAACACCCGGCCGCTCGTTACCTTGCGCAGCTCTGCGGTCGGGATGGACAGCTTGCCATCGGTGGGCATTGGCCCTTCGAAAAAAGGCGGCACTTGCGGAGGGTTGGTACGTATACCTGCCACGTACAGGGTCAACGTGTCATCCGGCTGAGCGTTGGGGTAGGACGTATCAATTACTACCTGCAATCCCCCTGAGTTACCTGGCAGGTTCGCCCATGTGTCATCGAGATCGCCGGGGGCATTTGGAAACGTGGCTGGTGGAATTGTTTTGGCGCCAGGGATTTGCCCGGGATTTGTACCTGTTTGTGCAGGTTTAGCCTGCCAGGCACCGGTGCGGTCGATAAAAAACTGCATCACAGTGCCGACCAGCGGGTTGAGCCCCCGCTCATACAGCACGCTACGAACCCAGATCGGCGTCGGTCCGTCAGGGGTTGCATCTTCGCCCAGATATTCGGTAGGCACTGTGATCGGAATATCTACAGGGCGGCTGGCCAGGTTACCGAGTTTCACCCGTGGTAGCCGCGTGAAGTCTGTCGGCAACGGGGTGGCGGGAGGTTGGGTTCGCGTGACATCAAGGGTGATCTCATCCAAGTCGTGGGGGTTCAACCACACATTAGTCTTGACCATAAGTGTCAGCGGGCCGCCCACAGGAATCGCGGCTATCGGAATAATGTTCTTGTTTGGACCGCGCCCATCCGGTAACTCCGGGGTCGGCGCAGCCAAAATGCCCACTGGTGACCCTGACGCCGCTGTTTGAATACTTGTCATGTGCTTTCTCCATTGCGTAGAAAATGTCTTCAACCCATGCATCTTCGACAATGGCGAACGGCGCCAACTGCAGTCGTGATATCGCTGCCACTATTACGCTCTGATCAAGTCATCCAACTTGAGTCAGCGCAATATTCGGTTTCTCCCGGAATCACCCTGTCTACTTTCACCAGCCCGGGAAAAGAGCGAAATATAGCAACTCCATTTCGCAACAACTGGTAATTGACGGTCGCTGAATGCTTGTTTCGCATCGGCTCTATATGTGAGGCAAATGGTTTTATCACCAACTTTACCGGTTGCTTGCTTACAACATCAGTTACAACCTCAGTGAATTCGAACTCTGGCGTTAATGGTTCTACTAATTCTCCTGGTCCGTTTAGAGAGTTCCATGCTTGCCAATACACCATGAGAACATCTTTTGGTTCAAATAAATCATCAAAGGGGATCTCGACGCGAATCCCTTCCCAGATAAACAAGGACTCCGGATCGTCGGGATAATTTTTATGACAACCGATGTATCCCCAAAGGTCTGCGTCGGGAAAACCCGCCTCTTTCAAACGTTGCGGTGGCGCAACGATTGCGTAGGTGAGGCGTCGTTTATCCGACGTCGTAGGGTTGATCGAACGGACCGTATAAAACAACTCAAACGTCGCCACATCCGGTAGTTTCTCGGGAGCCACTGAAATACGAAATTCCACAGCGTCGTCCGCGGCCCCATATTCGCCCCAGGCGACAAAATCGGGATTACCGGCAATGAAGATCTCGACACGGTCTTTGCGCGCGCCAGAAACAGGAAAATTCAGCCAGCGGTCAATCACGCAGACGATGCCGACTTGTTTTGCGTCCGGCGGCAATGTTCCCGCCGGATCTTGGGGGTCAACTCCGTCCACTCGCGGAAGGCTCAGGAGCACAGCGGAATTCAATGTGCTGCTGGCAGTAATTGGCGCTTTGGTCGGCATGGAATTTCTCACTGGATGGTCACCTTGGCCTGAAGAAATTAAGCGCTGTTATCCAGAAACTGCCTACTGTCAGATCTGACAGGTCAAGTAACCGCCTGTCGGAAATCCGGCTTGCCATGAATGCTTTTGACGTATTTGAAGGTTGACGACCCAGGGTTTGATAGTGTCTTCTGAAACCGGTTTCAGTGGTATTTCATATTGAACCGCTACCCTCCAAAAATAAGGTCTACCGAATTGAACGTCCTTTCCGCCGCTCAGCACAGCCGCGTCACCATGCTTGATGTTGCCAGACGCGCAGGCGTGTCCAAGGCCAGCGTCTCGCGCTTCATCGGCGATGACCGCGCCCTGCTCTCCGATGCCATTGCCCTGCGCATAGAGCAGGCAATTGCCGAACTCGGCTATCGTCCCAATCAGATGGCTCGCGGTCTGAAACGCGGGCGTACGCGCCTGATCGGCATGCTGGTCGCCGATATCCGTAACCCTTATTCGATTGCCGTGATGCACGGGGTGGAAACCGCCTGCCGTGCGTACGGCTACAGCCTGGTGGTGTGCAACACCGACCGTGATGACGAGCAGGAACGCCAGCACCTGGCGCTGTTGCGCTCGTACAACATCGAAGGCCTGATCGTGAACACACTTGGCCATCACCGTGACGAGTTGCATGAGTTGCGCCGCGAGATACCGCTGGTGCTGGTGGATCGCAAGGTCGACGGTCTCGACAGCGACATGGTCGGGCTGAATAACCCGCAGGCTGTCGAGATGGCGCTTACCCATCTCGAGCAGCGCGGTTATCGGGATCTGGTGCTGGTCACTGAGCCGTATGACGGCACCAGTTCGCGGATCGAGCGGGTCAGCAGTTTTCAGGCGCAAATTGCTCAACGTTCCGATTTGACCGGGGCGGTGCTGGAAACCGGCAACGATCTGGCCACTCAGCTTCACATTTTTCTAAACACGCCAGATACCAGGCCGAAGGCGCTGTTCTGCGCCAACGGTGTGGCGGCGCTGGCGGCGACCCATGCGTTGCGGACGATCGGTTCGCGGCTGTTCGAGGATGTCGGGCTCATCGCCCTGGATGATCTGGATTGGTATCCATTGGTGGGCAGCGGGATCACTGCGCTCGCCCAACCGACCGAGGAGATTGGCGCGCGGGCGTTCGAGTGTTTGCTCAAGCGTTTGCGTGGGAATGATGAAGCGGCGCGGGTGCTGGATTTTGCGCCGGTGCTGGTTGAGCGGGGTTCGACCCTCGGGATTTTGCGGTGACTGATCTGGCCTCTTCGCGAGCAAGCCCGATCCCACAATGGGATCGCATTCCAGGGTGGCAGCGGGCTTGCTCGCGAAAGGGCCCGAAGGAACAACAGAGAAACATCTGAAAAAAATTTAAACAAAAATGAAACCGGTTTCAGAGGTACACAACAATGAATAGACCTGCTGTTTCCATCAGCCTGTCCAGCTACGGCGCCGAGCTTGTACGTCTGCGCGGGCAAGATTTTTTTATCGACGTATTGGCTGCCGCCGGAGCTGATCGCATCGAGTGGCGCGAGGAATTGCTGACCCGAGAAGTACCCGCGCAGTTGAGCGCCGCCACTCAGGCGCTGGGTTTGCAAAGCATCTATTCGTCGCCGACCGAACTGTGGCTGGCCGGCCAGTCCCATCCCAACCCGGAGTTGATTACTGCCCTGCAACACGCCGAGGCGTTCGGTTCGAAGTGGCTGAAGGTTTCACTCGGCTACTTCACCGACAACTGCGATCTGTCAGCCCTAAAGCCATTGCTCGGCAATATCGAGGTGCAGTTGCTGGTAGAGAACGACCAGACTCTGCACGGCGGGCGGATCGAGCCGTTTCAGCGGTTCTTCACTGCCATCGAAGCACACAACCTGCCGATCAAAATGACCTTCGACATCGGCAACTGGCAGTGGCAGGACCAGTCCGCCACCAACGCCGCGCGCCTGCTCGGTCGCCACGTCGGTTATGTGCATTGCAAAGCCGTGGCCCGCCGCGCCGACGGCAAACGGGTGGCAGTGCCGCCCGCCGCGAGTGATTTGCATCAGTGGGAACAACTGCTGAGGCACATGGCTCAAGGCGTTATGCGCGCGGCCGAGTATCCATTGCAGGGTGATGATCTGGTCGAGTTGACTCGCGAACACGTCGCCACCCTCGCCCGTCTCGGCCAATGCCGTCTGGAGCCTGCTCATGTCTGAGATCGATATTCTGTCGTTTGGCGAAACCATGGCGATGCTGGTGGCCGAGCAATGCGGTGATCTGGCGGCGGTCGAGCACTTCCATAAACGTATTGCCGGAGCCGATAGCAACGTGGCAATCGGGCTTTCGCGGCTGGGTTTCAATGTGGCTTGGCTGAGTCGGGTCGGCAACGATTCGCTCGGACGCTTTGTGGTCGAGACCTTGATCAAGGAAGGTCTGGATTGCAGCCATGTTGATGTCGACAAGGCGCACCCCACTGGTTTCCAGTTCAAGTCCCGCACCGACGATGGCAGCGACCCGCAAGTCGAATATTTCCGTCGAGGCTCGGCGGCCAGTCATTTGTCGCCACAGTCGATTACGACCCATCTGCTGAGCGCTCGCCATCTGCATGCGACGGGCATCCCTCCAGCGCTCTCGGCCTCGGCGCGGGAGATGTCCTCTGAGTTGATGACCCGCATGCGCAACGCCGGGCGCAGCGTATCGTTCGACCCCAATCTGCGCCCGAGCCTGTGGGCCAGCGAGCGCGAGATGATCAGCCAGATCAACCGCCTCGCCGCCCTCGCCCATTGGGTACTGCCGGGGTTGAGTGAAGGTCGTTTGCTCACCGGTTTCGACGACCCGGCGGACATTGCGGCGTTTTATCTGGACCAAGGTGCTGAGGCGGTGGCGATCAAGCTTGGCCCAGAGGGTGCCTATTACCGCACGCATCTGGATCAGGGATTTGTCGCCGGGGTGCCGGTGGCCAATGTCATCGACACGGTGGGTGCCGGCGATGGCTTCGCAGTGGGGATGATCAGTGCCCTGCTTGAGCACCAGAGTTTTGCCGAGGCGGTGCAGCGCGCGAACTGGATTGGTAGTCGGGCGGTGCAGAGTCGCGGGGATATGGAAGGTTTGCCGACCCGCCAGGAGTTATCCGCTGAATTTGAAGCCGCCTTCGCGAGCAAGCCCCCTCCCACATATGAAACGCATTCCACTGCCGGAGCGGGCTTGCTCGCGAAGAGGCCCGCTTGATCAGCGTAAAAATTTGAACCTGCTGCGACAAAAACAACAAGCTCAGGAGCAAGACCCATGAAAACCGCAACCCTCGCCACCCGCCGCTGGTGGTACATCATGCCCATCGTGTTCATCACCTACAGCCTGGCGTATCTGGATCGCGCCAACTACGGTTTCGCCGCTGCGTCCGGCATGGCCGCCGACCTGATGATCACCCCGGGCCTGTCCTCGCTGCTCGGCGCGCTGTTCTTCCTCGGCTACTTTTTCTTTCAGGTCCCGGGCGCCATCTACGCGCAAAAACACAGCGTGAAGAAACTGATTTTCGTCAGCCTGATCCTTTGGGGTGGCCTCGCCACGTTGACCGGCGTGGTCTCCAACGCCTATTGGCTGATCGTCATCCGCTTCATGCTCGGCGTTGTCGAAGCGGCAGTCATGCCGGCGATGCTGGTGTACCTGTGCCATTGGTTCACCCGCGCCGAACGCTCGCGGGCCAATACCTTTCTGATCCTCGGCAACCCGGTGACCATGCTGTGGATGTCGGTGGTTTCCGGGTATCTGGTGCAGCATTTCAGTTGGCGCTGGATGTTCATCATCGAAGGCTTGCCGGCGGTGCTGTGGGCGTTTATCTGGTGGCGTCTGGCCGATGATCGTCCGGCCCAGGCCAAATGGCTCAACGACCAGGAAAAGCAGGATCTGGAAAGTGCCCTGGCCGCCGAACAGGTCGGGATCAAAGCGGTGAAAAACTATGCCGAGGCATTCCGCTCGCCGAAGGTGATCATTCTGGCCCTGCAGTTTTTCTGCTGGAGCATTGGCGTCTACGGCTTTGTGCTGTGGTTGCCGTCGATCCTCAAGGCCGGCGCGCAAATGGACATGATCGAGGCCGGCTGGCTGTCGGCGCTGCCGTATCTGGCGGCGGTGATCGGCATGCTCGTCGTTTCGTGGGGCTCGGACAAACTGCAAAAACGCAAACGCTTCGTCTGGCCGCCGCTGCTGATCGCCTCGATTGCGTTTTATGGCTCCTACGCGCTCGGCGCCGATCATTTCTGGTGGTCGTACACGCTGCTGGTGATTGCCGGCGCCTGCATGTACGCACCTTACGGGCCGTTCTTTGCCATCGTCCCGGAAATTCTGCCGGCCAACGTTGCCGGCGGCGCGATGGCGCTGATCAATAGCATGGGTGCGCTCGGTTCGTTCGGCGGCTCCTATCTGGTCGGTTATTTGAACAGCTCCACCGGCTCGCCTGGCGCTTCGTACCTGCTGATGAGTGGTGCGCTCATGCTGTCGGTGGTGCTGACGATTTTTCTCAAGCCCGGCGCCAGTGATCGCGTCGTCGCCAAAGCCGTCGCCAAGCGGGCCGTGCCAGCTCATTCCTGAAGAGACTTTTGCCATGAAAAAACAGGTCGTGTTGTACAAGAAACTTTCGCCCGCGCTAATGGCGCGTTTGCAAGAACAGTGCGAAGTGACGCTGATCGACAGCCTCGATGCCGACGGCCTCATGCAACTGCGCGATGCCCTGCCCCGCGCCCAAGGCTTGCTCGGCGCCAGCCTGAAACTCGATGCGCCGTTGCTCGATCTGGCGCCACAACTCGAAGCCATCGCCAGCGTTTCGGTGGGCGTCGACAACTACGACATCGACTACCTGACGCGGCGCAAGATCCTGCTGACCAACACCCCGGACGTACTCACCGAAACCACCGCCGACACCGGTTTCGCCTTGATCCTGGCGGCGGCCCGGCGCGTGGTGGAACTGGCCAACATGGTGCGCAGCGGCCAATGGCAGCGCAGCATCGGGCCGGCACATTTCGGCACCGATGTGCACGGCAAGACGCTGGGCATCATCGGCATGGGCCGCATTGGCGAAGCATTGGCCCAGCGCGGACATTTCGGCTTTGGCATGCCGGTGATCTATCACAGCCAGTCGCGTAAGCCGGCAGTAGAGGATCGCTTTGATGCGCAGTACCGCAGCCTTGAAGACTTGCTGAAGCAAGCCGATTTCATCTGCCTGACCTTGCCGCTGACCGCGCAAACCGAAGGGCTGATCGGCGCTGAGCAGTTCGCGCTGATGCGCCCGCAAAGCATCTTCATCAATATCTCCCGGGGCAAGGTTGTCGATGAGGAGGCGCTGATCGATGCACTGCGCCATAACCGGATTCGCGCGGCGGGCCTGGATGTGTTCGAGCGTGAGCCGTTGAATCAGGACTCGCCGTTGTTGCAGCTCAATAATGTGGTGGCGACGCCGCATATGGGATCGGCGACCCACGAGACACGCGAGGCGATGGCGCGCTGTGCCGTGGAGAATCTGTTGCTGGCGTTGGGTGGGGAGAAGCCTTTGAATCTGGTCAATCCATTGGCCTGGCAAGGCTGAAAAACCGTCGCCTGACAGACCGTTTTCGCGAGCAAGCCCGCATTTGAAATGCACGCCACTGTGGGAGCGCGCTTGCTCGCGAAGGGGCCCGTTCAGGCAACACAAAACCCCTCAGGCACGGCGCATCTGTAACAACTGCGCCGCACACAGGGCAATCCGCGCACAGGCATCGGCCAGTTTCACCCGGTCCACCACCAACCCGATGCGAATATGCCCCGCCGCACTCGGCCCGAAGGCTTCACCGGCCAGCACCGACACGCCATAGCCCTCCAGCAACCGCTCGGCAAACGCCTGCGCGCCGAGCCCGGTCTGGCGGATATCGACCATCACGAACATCCCGCCATCCGGCCGGATCGGCTGCAAACCCGGACAGCCGCGCAACCGCTCGCACACCAGATCGCGACGCAGGCGATACTCCTCGCGCATCTGCGTCACTTCGGGCAAATCCGTTTCCAGCGCCACTTGCGCGGCTTTCTGGACGAAATCCGGCAAGCCGAACAACATGCTCAGCGACAGGTTTACCAAGTGCTCAGCCAATGATTTCGGCCCGATCATCCAGCCGATGCGCCAGCCGGTCATGGCGTGGGATTTGGACAGGCTATTGATCGTCGCGGTGCGCTCGGCCATGCCCGGCAGGCTCGCCGGGCTGACGTGCTCGCCCTCGTAAAGCAGTTCGCTGTAGACCTCATCGCTGATCAGCCACAAATCGTGACGAATGCACAAGGCCGCCAGTTCCTGCCAGATCAGCAGCGGCAAACTGGCCCCGCTGGGATTGTTCGGACTGTTGAGCAGCATGGCGCGGGTCTTGGGGGTGATGCGCGCGGCGACATCGGCGGGGTCTACGCGAAAGCCGTTTTCCGGCCGTACCGGCACCGGCACCACCGTCGCGCCACAGGCGCCAAACACGCCTTCGTAGGTCACGTACATCGGCTCGGCGACAATCACCTCGTCACTCGGATCGAGCAGGCATTGCGCCACCGAATACACCGCGCATTGCGCGCCGGGCATGACAATCACATGGTCGGCATCGACCGTTTGACCACTGCGCCGCCGATGGCGTGCGGCAATCAACTGGCGCAGCGCCAAACGGCCGCGCACTTCGGAATAATGGGTATCACCTGCCAGCAAACTGTCGATGGCGCCGTGGATAATCGGCAGCGGCGTATCGAAATCCGGATCGCCCACGCTCAGCAGCAATATATCGACACCCTCGGCGCGCAACGCCAGCGCTCGGTCGTGAATCTGCCAGGCCGCTGCACCCTCCCCGGCGATTCGTTGGGTCAAGGCTGAATAGCGCATGTACGTCTCCTGATGGCGCGGTCTCCAGCCTTCACCCTATCTCAAATCACAAAACGCGCCACCATGGCGTTCAAATCCGCCGCCAGACGCGACAGTTCGTGGGTCGCGGCGCTGGTCTGGTTGGCGCCTGCGGCCGATTGCGTGGCCAGGTCGCGGATGTTGACGAGATTGCGGTCAACTTCACGGGACACCTGCGCCTGCTCTTCCGAGGCGCTGGCGATCACCAGGTTGCGCTCGTTGATCTGGTGGATCGACTGAGTGATTTGCTCCAGTGCCACACCGGCGGCGCGGGCCATTTCCAGCGTGGTTTGGGTGCGCTGGTTGCTTTGCTGCATCGACGAAACCGCTTCGCCAGTGCCGTTCTGGATGCCGGCAACCATTTTTTCGATTTCCTGCGTCGACTGCGCCGTGCGATGGGCCAGCGCTCGCACTTCGTCGGCAACCACGGCGAAACCGCGTCCGGCCTCACCGGCACGTGCCGCTTCGATGGCTGCGTTGAGAGCCAGCAGGTTGGTCTGTTCGGCGATGGCGCGGATCACGTCGAGCACTTTGCCGATGTCGCGCCCCTGCGCTGCGAGGCCTTCGACCATGTGCGCGGTGTTCTGCACGTCGTGGGTCATGGTCTGGATCGCGTCGACGGTTTTCACCACCTGATCGCGACCTTCGCGCGCGGCGTGGGTCGATTGGTTCGAGGCTTCGGAGGTCGACACGGCATTGCGCGCCACTTCTTCAACAGCGGCGGTCATCTCGTTGACAGCGGTAGCCGCTTGTTCGATTTCGTTGTTCTGCTGTTGCAGGCCACGGGAGGCCTCTTCGGTCACGGCGCTGAGTTCCTCGGCGGCGGCCCCCAACTGTGTGGCGGAGCCGGCAATCTGCTCGATGGTTTTACGCAGGTTCGTTTGCATGGCCACAAGGGCTTCGAGCAGGCGCGCCGGTTCGTCCTTGCCATCGACTTCGATGAGGGTGGTGAGGTTGCCGCCTGCGATGGTTTGCGCGGCCGCCACTGCGCGGTTCAGCGGTGTGACGATGCTGCGGGTCAGCAGCCAGGCCAGCAACACGGTCGCCAGCGCGGCAACGACCGCGACGATGATGATGCCGGTGATGGCGCTGTCGTAATAGTCACTGGCCTGCTCGGAGGCTGCTTTCGCCCCTGCACCGTTGATCGCGATCAGTTTGTTGAGCTGCTCGCCCATCCGGTCGGTGCCGTCCTTGATCCGCGTGTTGATCAGCGTGCGCAACTCATCGAGCTTGTCCTGACGGGACAGCTCCAACATCTGGTTTTGCGCTTGCAGATAGTTGTCCAGCGTCGCCGTGAAGGTCTGATACAGCGCTCGCTCTTCTGTGCCTGCCGGCAGCGCAGCATAGGCGGCCTGGGCGCTGCGGACTTTATCGACCAGTACAGCAATGCGGGTCTGTGCTTCCTGTAGACCGGCGGGTTCGCGATTGACCAGCACGCGAAACGACAGAATCCGCAGGCGCAGAACGTTTTCCGTCATGACACCAAGCTGCGTCACGCTCGGCAGTTGGTTGGTGTCCATGTCGATGGAGGCCTGGCGGATGGTCGACATGCGATTGACGGCGAACATGCCGAGCACAAT
Organism: Pseudomonas sp. RA_105y_Pfl2_P56; assembly: GCF_963970845.1. NCBI lineage: Bacteria > Pseudomonadati > Pseudomonadota > Gammaproteobacteria > Pseudomonadales > Pseudomonadaceae > Pseudomonas > Pseudomonas sp. RA_105y_Pfl2_P56. The sequence goes on along the minus strand of NZ_CAXAPL010000055.1, from coordinate 18,023 downwards.
TACCAGCAAGGCGATAAAGGCAAAACCGAGGAAAGCACGGGGCGCGATATTCAGGTTACGCAAGGACATAGTGGACTCTCGAAAGATAGAAACTACGAGCGTCCTTGCCGTGATCATTGGCCTGTGGAGCAGGCTTCAGTCCGGCGTCACGGGGGTTGATGTTCTTGTGCGCGCCTATTGGTTGTATCGGCCAGGCTTTAGGAAGTTTTTGGGTCAAGCGCAAATATTTTTCAGGGTGTTACACAATTGGAACAATGTGCACACCCTGATTGCGGAGCAGCCGAAGGTGGCTCCAGAGTGGGTCAGCGTTGGCTGGAGAGTTGCCAGACACGCGCGATATCAGTGGCGCGCTCACGCAACAGTCGAGGCGCTTCGGCGCAGGCCTGTTCCAGCGTCATCGGGCCACTGGTCACAGCGAATGCTGCATCGATGCCATGGGCGTAGAGCTCCTGATAACCCTCGCCCAATGTCCCGGCGATGACGATCACCGGCACCTTGTGCTGTTTGGCAATCCGCGCCACGCCGAACGGGGTCTTGCCGCGCAAGGTCTGCGCGTCGAAACGCCCTTCGCCAGTGATGACCAGATCGGCGCCTTTTACCGCTTCTGCCAGCCCCACCAACTCGGCGACCACCTCAACGCCCGCCTGAAATTGCGCGCCGAGAAATGCCTTGGCGGCAAAACCCAAGCCACCCGCCGCCCCGCTGCCCGGTTCATCACGAACGTCTTTGCCTAACGCCTGCGCGCACAGTTCGGCGTAGTGCCCAAGTGCCTGATCCAGTTGTTGAACCTGCGCAGGCGATGCACCTTTCTGCGGACCAAAGATCGCCGAAGCACCGTGGGGGCCGCACAGCGGGTTGTTGACGTCCGCCGCGATGTCAAAACGCACCTCGGCCAGACGCTCGTCCAGGCCAGTGAGATCCAGCCTTGCCAATTGCGCCAACGCCAGACCGCCCGGCACCAGCGTCTGCCCTTGTGCATCAAGCAGTTTGATCCCCAACGCCTGCAGTGCCCCGGCGCCGCCGTCATTGGTCGCACTGCCGCCAATCGCCAGGATCACCCGCTGTGCCCCGGCATCCAGCGCGGCGCGAATCAGCTCGCCGGTGCCGAAGGTGCTGCTGATACAGGCATCACGCTGCCCCGGCGGCACCAGTTGCAGGCCGCTGGCCTCGGCCATTTCGATGATCGCCGTGTGGCTGTGCGGCAACCAGCCCCACGCCGCGTCAACCGGTGCGCCCAACGGGCCACGCACGCGGGTGCGGCGCAACTCGCCTTCGCACGCGGCGAGAATCGACTCGACCGTGCCTTCGCCGCCGTCAGCCATGGGGCATTTGACCAGCGTGGCGTGCGGCCAGACTTGCGCCAGCCCCAGCGCAATGGCTTCAGCGACGCCTTGGGCACTCAGGCTGTCCTTGAACGAATCGGGGGCGATGACGATCTTCATGTGAATTCTCCAGTTCCAATGCCCCTCATGCTGCCAGTCGGCATGCGCATTGACGCCTGTCCGTCGCACAATTGTTGCGGGCGTTTATTGGTCATTTCTACAAAAGCCATGAAGACGTGCTCGCGAAGGCGTCACTGAGATCAGCGACTAACCCGGGTCTGTCTGCGGCAAAAGCTGCACGCCAAGATACAGCGCCAGCATCCCCTCCAGCCGTAACGGGTCCACTCCACTGATCTCGGCAATCCGCTCCATCCGATAGCGCAGGCTATTGCGGTGAATCCCCAGCGCATCGGCACACGCCTGACTCTGCCCATCGTGTTCACACCAACTGCGCAGCGTCGCCAGTAATTGACCGTTACCGTCCTTGGCGATGACTTTGCGTAACGGTTTGAGCAACTCGTCCAGCGCATCATCGTTACGATGGCGCCACAGCATGACCGGCAGCCGATAACGATTGAGGATCAGCAATCGCGAGTGCGGCAGCACCTCACGGCCATAAGCGAGCAAATCGCCTACCCGTCGATAACAACGGCGCAACCCGGCCAGCCCATCCGCCTGTCCGCCGACGGCGATGCGCAGAACATTCCAGCCCAGGCCATCGAGTTTCTCCAGCAAACGATCATGCTCCACGCTCTGACTCGCCGGCCGACACCAGAGCAGCGACGACTTCGCCGAACTGACGCACCAGCTATCCGGGTAACGCGACATCAACCAGGCACTCAGCGCCTCGACAGTTTGCCCCGGCCCGTGTTCCTGCCCCAACTCGAACAGATACGGCACGCGGGTCAATTGCGGCTTGAGTCCCATCTGCTGCGCTTCGTCGACCAAGCGCGGCGAATCCCCTGCTTCGCTCAGCAACAACGCCAACAGATCATCGCAACGCTGACGGCGCCATTGCTGTTCGGCCTGCTGATTGCGCTGGCCCACCAGCATTTCCGCCGTCATGCGTACCAGTTCGGCGTAGGTGCGCAATTGCTCCGGTTCGCCAGTGATGCCAAGCACGCCGATCAAGCGTTGATCGAGCAGCAGCGGCAGGTTGATGCCAGGCTGCACGCCTTTCAAATGCAGGGCAGTCGGGCCGTCGATCTCCACCACCCGACCATTGGCCAGCACCAGTTGCGCACCTTCATGACGGGTGTTGATGCGCTCCGGTTCGCCGCTGCCAAGGATCAACCCCTGGCTGTCCATGACGTTGACGTTGTAGGGCAAAATGGCCATGGCCCGGTCAACGATGTCTTGGGCGAGGTCGTGGTCGAGTTCGAACATAAGCGCTGAAATCCTTGAAAACAGGTGCGGACACGTTGTTCAGCCGCACAGGGTCTGGCGGTAAACCCTGTGCTCAGGCACAAAGACAATCCGGCCACAGGTGGCCGAGACTCTCGGGGCGATCAACGTTACCCGTTGCATCGCAAAAAATCATAATAAAGAGAGAGCCGCTATGTCGCAGAGCGCCGCAGCTACCCAGACCATCGAAGACGTAAAGAATGCCGTTTATAAACGCGTCACCTTGCGTTTAATCCCCTTCATTTTCATCTGCTACTTGTTCAACTACCTCGACCGGGTCAACGTTGGATTCGCCAAACTGCAGATGCTCGATGCACTGAAATTCAGCGAAACCGTGTACGGCCTCGGTGCCGGCATCTTCTTCATCGGCTACGTGCTGTGCGGCGTACCGAGCAACCTGGCGCTGAGCAAATTCGGGCCACGGCGCTGGATCGCGCTGATGATGATCACCTGGGGCGTCTTGTCGACCTGCCTGTTGTTCGTCACCACACCGACCGAGTTCTACACCTTACGTTTGTTTACCGGTGCGGCTGAAGCCGGGTTCTTCCCGGGCGTGGTGTTGTACCTCTCGCAGTGGTTCCCGACCTTGCGCCGTGGCCGGATCATGGCGCTGTTCATGTCGGCGATCCCGGTCTCCGGGTTGCTCGGCAGCCCATTTTCGGGTTGGATTCTCAACCATTTTGGCGCCGGACAAGCTGGTTTGGCCGGTTGGCAGTGGATGTTCCTGCTGCAAGGCATTCCGACCGTGGTGCTGGGCGCGCTGGCGTACTTCCTGCTCAGCGATAACTTCGCAACGGCCAAATGGCTGACCGCGCATGAGCGCTCTGTACTGGAAGCGGATCAGGCCGAAGACCTGGCGAACAAGCCGAAAACCACTTCGGATTCGCTGATCGCTGTGTTCAAGAATCCGGCGATCTGGGCGTTTGGCCTGATCTATTTCTGCATCCAGAGCGGCGTCTACGCGATCAACTTCTGGCTGCCGTCAATCATCAAGAACCTCGGTTTCAGCGACAACCTGGTGATCGGCTGGCTGAGCGCGATCCCGTATCTGCTGGCAGCGGTGTTTATGCTGATGGTCGGTCGCTCGGCAGACTTGCACAAGGAACGTTGCTGGCATCTGGTGGTGCCGATGCTGATGGGGGCTAGCGGTCTGATCATCGCGGTGAATTTCGCCGCTAACCCGGCGATTGCGATTCTAGGGCTGACCATCGCGACCATGGGCGCCCTCACCGGCCTGCCGATGTTCTGGCCAGTGCCGACGGCGATGCTCAGTGCAGGCGAGGCGGCGGGTGGTCTGGCTTTGATCAACTCGATGGGGCAGATGGCCGGGTTCCTCAGTCCGTATCTGGTGGGTGGGGTCAAGGACAGCACCGGCTCGACCGATTTGGCGTTGTACCTGCTGGCGGGGGTGATTGTTGGCGGGAGTTTGCTGGCGCTGCGGATGACGCGCACGCTGCGGGCCTGATCACGTCAGAACGTTCCCCCGACTCAATTAAGTGAACACAGCGCCCTGCTCTACTTGCGTAATGGCGGGTTCTATAACACTTGGCACTTCAGTCGCGGCGATCAAATGCTGGACGTCGATGTGGATGGTGATTACCTCAGCGACGACGGCGAAGTCGCCCGCCGCTGGGCATTGGCCGGCCATGGCATCGCCTACAAGGCGTGGCTCGACGTCGCCGAAGACGTGCGCGCCGGGCGACTGGTAACGCTGTTTGATGACTGGCAGGGTGAAAGCGTGCCGTTCAATTTACTGTGCCCGCATCGGCTGCAGGTATCGGAAAAGGTCAGGGTGTTGCAGGCGTTTTTGCGCGAGCGCTGCCTTGTGTTGAGTCGATAATTCACTTTGCCGCATCCGATGGTTCTGGTATTTGATTAGCGCTTTCCCACTGACAAAAGGATTTCGGCATGAGCTATCGCACACTGGGTCATTCGGGGTTGCAGGTGTCCACCCTCAGCCTCGGCACGATGATGTTTGGCGAACAGACCAGCACCGAGGAGTCGCTGCGCATCATCGACAAGGCGTGGGATCAGGGCATCAATTTTATCGACACCGCTGACGTTTACACCCAAGGTCGCTCGGAAGAAATCGTCGGCGAAGCGATTGCCCGCCATCGGCATGAATGGGTAGTGGCGAGCAAGGTCGGTTTTGGCCCGGTGGACGGTGTGCCGAACCGCAGCGGTTTAAGCCGTAAACACATCTTCAACGGCCTCGATGCCAGCCTGACGCGGCTGGCCACTGACTATCTCGACATCTATTACCTGCACCGCGAAGACCACAACACGCCGCTGGAAGTCACCGTCTCGGCGATTGGCGATCTGATCCGTCAGGGCAAGATTCGTTACTGGGGCCTGTCGAACTACCGGGGCTGGCGGATTGCCGAGGTGATTCGCATCGCTGACAACCTCGGCGTCGATCGCCCGGTGATCAGCCAGCCGCTGTACAACATCGTCAACCGGCAGGCCGAGGCTGAGCAAATCACGGCTGCGCAAACCTATGGCCTGGGCGTGGTGCCCTATAGCCCGCTGGCCCGTGGCGTGCTCAGCGGCAAATACGCGCCGGACGTGAAACCCGACGCCAACAGCCGCGCCGGGCGTCAGGACAAACGCATTCTGGAAACCGAATGGCGCGTGGAATCGCTGCGCATTGCCCAACAGATTCACCAGTACACCGAACAGCGCGGGGTCGGGATGGTTGAATTTGCCATTGCCTGGGTGTTGAACAACAGCGCCGTGACGTCGGCGATTGTCGGGCCGCGCACTGAAGCTCAGTGGGATGCGTACACCAAGGCGCAGGCGGTGAAGATCACGGCTGAAGATGAGGCGTTTATCGATTCGCTGGTGACGCCGGGGCATTCATCGACACCAGGCTTCAATGATGTGAGCCATTTTGTGTCGGGCCGTACACCGCGTCAGGCCTGAAAGCATCGCAGGCAAGCCAGTTCCCGCCATGCTCTGTGTTGAAACGCAAGCTATCGTTCAACATGCAATCTGCGGGAACTGGCTTGCCAGCGATAGCATTCACGACCATGTCCTGAATATTGAACATCCGGCCAATATTCAGCACAAATACCACGTATCCTTCGCGCCCCGTTCGATCACCCACCCGCGAGGACAGTTTGTCTAAAGGTATCGCTCTATCGGTTTCAGCCTCGGTGCTGTTTGCCGTCATGTATTACTACACTTCGCTGCTCACCCCGTTGAGTGGCGTGGAGATTTTTGGCTGGCGAATGCTGCTGACCGTGCCATGCATGACCGTGTTCATGCTGGTGTCCGGCGAATGGCGTCGGGTGCTGGAGCTGGTTCGCCTGATGGCATCGAAGCCGAAACTGATCACCGGGCTGTTCGTCTCGGCCGCCCTGCTCGGCGTGCAGTTGTGGCTGTTCATGTGGGCGCCGCTCAACGGCTACAGCCTCGACGTATCGCTGGGCTACTTCCTGCTGCCTCTGGCGATGGTGCTGACCGGCCGGATCGCCTACGGCGAGAGCCTGTCGTACCTGCAAAAGGTGGCGGTGTTCTTCGCAACACTCGGCGTGTTGAACGAGCTGTATCAGGTCGGCGGTTTTTCCTGGGCGACGCTGGTGGTCGTGGTCGGTTATCCGCTGTACTTCGTGCTACGCAAATACCTGAACACCGACAACCTCGGCGGGCTGTGGGTCGACATGAGCCTGATGCTGCCGGTTGCCTACTGGTTTGTGCACGGCGGCGAGCAGGGTTTTACTGTGTTCGATCAATACCCGGGGCTGCTGTGGCTGATTCCGTTGCTGGGCCTGATCAGTGCTTCGGCGTTGGTGGTGTACATCATCGCCAGCCGTTTGTTGCCTTTCAGTCTGTTTGGGTTGTTGAGTTATGTGGAGCCGGTGTTGCTGCTCGGTGTGGCGCTGTTGCTCGGTGAGAGCATCAAGTCGGGTGAGTGGCTGACGTACATTCCGATCTGGCTGGCTGTATTGGTGTTGATCTTCGAAGGCTTTAAACACCTGATGCGCCAACGCAGATCTTAAATCCAGCACAAAAAAAATCCCGGCCCTGCATCACTGCAGGCCGGGATTTTTCATTTCAGTTGCGTATTACTCAGTGGCGAGCACACCACGACGCACCTGATCACGCTCGATCGATTCGAACAGTGCCTTGAAGTTACCCTCGCCGAAACCATCGTCGCCTTTGCGCTGGATGAATTCGAAGAACACCGGGCCCATCAGGGTTTCCGAGAAGATCTGCAGCAGCAAACGCTTGTCGCCCTGCTCCGACGAACCGTCGAGCAGAATGCCGCGCGACTGCAATTGATCAACGGGTTCGCCGTGGTTCGGCAGACGGCCTTCGAGCATCTCGTAGTACGTTTGCGGCGGCGCGGTCATGAAGCGCATGCCGATTTTCTTCAGTTGATCCCAGGTCTTGATCAGGTCGTCGGTGAGGAACGCGACGTGCTGGATGCCCTCGCCGTTGAACTGCATCAGGAACTCTTCGATCTGCCCGGCGCCCTTGGACGACTCTTCGTTCAGCGGGATGCGGATCATGCCGTCCGGCGCGGTCATGGCTTTGGAGGTCAGGCCGGTGTATTCGCCCTTGATGTCGAAGTAGCGGATCTCGCGGAAGTTGAACAACTTCTCGTAGAAGTTCGCCCAGTAGGCCATGCGACCGCGATACACGTTGTGGGTCAAGTGGTCGATGATCTTCAGGCCTGCACCAACCGGGTTGCGATCAACGCCTTCGATAAACACAAAATCGATGTCATAGATCGAGCTGCCTTCGCCGAAACGGTCGATCAGGTACAGCGGCGCGCCGCCAATGCCTTTGATCGCAGGAAGGTTCAGCTCCATGGGACCTGTTTCGATGTGGATCGGCTGAGCGCCGAGTTCCAGTGCGCGGTTGTAGGCTTTTTGCGAATCCTTGACCCGGAATGCCATGCCGCACACCGACGGGCCGTGCTCGGCCGCGAAGTATGAAGCAACGCTGTTCGGTTCGTTGTTGAGGATCAGGTTGATCGCGCCCTGACGATACAGGTGCACGTTTTTGGAGCGGTGGGTCGCGACTTTGGTGAAGCCCATGATCTCGAAGATCGGCTCCAGGGTGCCAGGTACCGGCGACGCGAGCTCAATGAATTCAAAGCCCATCAGGCCCATTGGGTTTTCGTATAAATCTGCCATGGTGACGCCTCATCATTCTTATCAAATTAACCAGAGTTATTTGTCAGTAATGCTGAGAGCGGTGGGCGGAGCGCAGGAGATGCCACGCACGCTGCGGGCGAGGAAGTCACCGTAGATCAGTTGAAACCCGAATATCTTCATTGTCGACCCAAGGCTCTTGCGGGCGAGGCTTCTGCTGCCAGAAGACGATTATTATTGTATGCGTAAACCGATTCTACACAGCGTAAATAAGGTTGTCTGCCCTCTCTATAAAATCCGCTTTTCTGCGGGCGATGCAAGGGGTCTGTTGCGGCGCACAGAACAGCACTGGCTTTACCGGGCTGGCGACTGATCGGCTGCACAAGCGTTATCCGCCATCTATCATCCCCCCTGAACGAACTGTTTGTAAGCGTTGCACCGGTGCCCGGTCTGCATTCGAGAGCCCCATTTTTCAGCCACAGGATGCGCCTATGCCGCTAACCGTCAGATCTCGCCGCAAACGTAGCACCCGTATTGCCGTGACATTGCTCTGCGGCCTGCTTCCAATGTTGCTGGGCAGTGTGATTCTTTACCTGCAGGCCGAACGTACTCTCCAGCAGAGCTCACAGCAGACAGCCGTGGAGGCATTGCGCCAGTTTGAGCTGATGCTCGACAACACCGCCCAAGCGGCCCGCGAGTTATTGCCGCTGGCCGGCCAGCGTTGCGAGGACGTCAAACTGGCCCTGCGCGAGCAAGTCACCCGCCGCCCCTTCGTGCGCTCGACCAATCTGGTGTGGGATCACAACCTCTATTGCAGTTCGTTGTTCGGCAACTACAAGGAAGCCGTCAACCCTGGTGATTACACACAAGGCAAGTTGTGGTTGATGAACGGCAACCCGGTAACACCGAATACTGCGTTGCTGGTGTATCGACTCAGCGAAGGTCGTGGCAGTGCATTGACGACACTGGACGGCTATCACCTGAGCAACGTGCTGCGGTTGATTGGCCCGCAAAGGTTGCTCTTGCTGCAAGTGGGCGACAACTGGCTGTCCGCCAATGGCGAGGTACACAAAGGTGCCCTCCCCGTGCTGCCGATAGCGCAGAGTACGCTCGACTCTTCGCGCTACGCATTCAGTGTGTCGGCGGGCTATCCCAAGGGTGAAGTCTGGCGCTACATGACCCACGAGTATCCGCCGCTGTTCAGCCTGCTGGTTTTCTTTGGCGTGGTCTCGGCCGCGATCAGCCATGTCCTGCAAAAACGCGCCACCTCGCCGAGCCACGAAATGCTCCGGGCCTTGGATGCCGGCGAATTCATTCCGTACTTCCAGCCGGTGGTTCATGGCGAGAGCAAAAAGTGGTCGGGCGCCGAGGTGCTGATGCGCTGGAACCATCCAAAAGAAGGCCTGGTGCGTCCGGACCTGTTTATTCCGTTCGCCGAACACTCAGGCTTGATCGTGCCAATGACCCGCGCCTTGATGCGACAGACAGCGGCGTTGCTGGGACCACCGTCATCGACCTTCACCACACCGTTTCATATCGGTATCAACATCACGGCAAGCCATTGTCAGGATCTGGAACTGGTGGAAGACTGCCGCGAATTTCTCACCGCCTTCGCACACGGGAGCATCAACCTGGTGCTGGAGTTGACCGAACGCGAGCTGATCGAGCCCACCGAGACAACACGGCAACTGTTTGAACAACTGAACGCCATGGGCGTGATGATCGCCATCGACGATTTCGGCACCGGTCATTCAAGCCTGGGTTATTTGCGCAAATTCAATGTGGATTTCCTCAAGATCGATCAGAGCTTCGTCGCCATGATCGGCGTCGATGCGCTCTCACGGCATATTCTCGATACCATCATCGAACTCTCGGCCAAGCTGGACCTGGGCATTGTTGCCGAAGGTGTCGAAACTCAGGCGCAGGCCGACTATCTGACTGCCCACAACGTCAACTTCCTGCAGGGCTATCTTTACGGCAAACCCATGCCGGCGGCAGACTTCATTAGTGCATTAAGTCACCATTAACTAACCAGAGATTAAGCGTGGCGCGCCCACAAGGCGCACCAAATTGATACAAAAGACCACTGTTGTTACATAAGTACAACGTCAGGATTTACTCCTGAGGCATTAACAACTACAATTTTTCTTGCCTGTGCAAGATTGGCAGGTGAGCCAATTATCACCGAGTCGCTACAAGGCTCTTGGCTTTTAGCTTTGTTTGCGGTTGGTATCAGCCAAACACACTATTGGAGTAAAGATATTGTCCAGACTCGCTGAATTTCGTGCAGCTGAAAAGGCCCTTCAGGAACAGCTCAAGCAGCTGGAATCGCTGAAGAACGATGCCGGGCTCAAGAAAGAAATCGAATTCGAAGAAAAGCTCCAAGGGCTGATGAAAACCTACGGCAAAGGCCTGAGAGACATCATCGCCATTCTCGATCCGAATCCGGCAAAATCCGGTCTGCAAACTACTGCAGCCCCTAAAACCCGCCGCGCTCGCGTGGTCAAGGTCTATCAGAATCCGCACACCGGCGAACTGATTGAGACCAAGGGCGGCAACCACCGCGGCCTTAAAGCCTGGAAGGAACAATACGGTGCAGCCACCGTTGATTCCTGGTTGCGCGGTTAATCCCACGCCAACAAACAAGCCCTGCATCAAGCAGGGCTTTTTTATTGACAATATCTAACAAATGAAATGAATTTCATCGTGCAAGTTGAGCGCTTTCTGTAGCCTCCCCGACTCGTGAGACCTAAACATTTTGCCGCGCAATGTTGCGGAAATGGCCATCATTAAACTTTGTGCTTAATCCCTTCAGGTATCTAACCATGCCTTGAAAAGTACAGGCACTTAAAGTTTCAAGCTGTTTCTCACCGCCACGATCTCCTCCGCGCTTGCTTTATAAACCTCGGCCTGGCCGGCATAGGAAAGTACATAAGCCTTATCCGCATCAACCGCCGCCACCAGCGTTTGCGATAACACATGCCGGCCGTTTTCGGTCACTGTGCAAGTCGTCTCCAGTGCAGACAAAGCACCAAGCATCGTCGGATGCACCTTATTGCAGACACTCTGATACCCCCCCTGGAAAAAGTCCTTTTGTATCGACTTGCGCATTTCCAGCAACACACCCTGCAAGTTAACCTGATGACCCGATTCGACCCGAGTCATCGTGAGTTCCATCACCATCACCTGATTGCCATCGGCATCGTTCTTGACCGCCCGCTGACGGGAAACCTGCGGCGCCACATCAGTCAGCGCTTCGACCTCCCAGCCTGCGGGCCAGGTGATATCGGGCTCGCCGGCGAACACGCTCATGGCGATTAGCGAAAAGACAAAGTAAACAAACAGGGATTTGAACAGTCGGATCATTGCCGCAGACACTCGCAGATTGATCGGCAAAGTCTGAGGCTCGCCCGCGTGGAGGGCAAGCCTGCCCTTTCGTTTGGCGATGCCGACAGGCATGCGTATCATTGCGTCCATTCACTCGCCCCATCGTTATTGGAGGGCCCATGAGCCTCAAAGAACTGAACACCTTCCCCGGCGTCACGGCCACGCCAGACAGCGCAACCCGCAACTTCGTGTTCAACCACACCATGCTGCGTGTAAAAGACATCACCCGGTCGCTGGACTTTTACACCCGCGTGCTGGGTTTTTCGCTGGTTGAAAAACGTGATTTCCCGGACGCCGAGTTCAGCCTGTATTTCCTCGCACTGGTCGACAAGGCGCAGATCCCTGCCGACGCCGCCGCCCGCACCGAATGGATGAAGTCGATCCCGGGCATTCTGGAGCTGACGCACAACCACGGCACCGAGAGCGACGCTGACTTTGCTTACCACAATGGCAACACCGATCCGCGTGGCTTCGGTCACATCTGCATCTCGGTGCCGGACATCGTTGCTGCCTGCGCGCGCTTCGAAGAACTGGGCTGCGACTTCCAGAAACGCCTGAGTGATGGCCGCATGAAAAGTCTGGCGTTCATCAAGGATCCGGACGGCTACTGGGTCGAGATCATTCAGCCAGCACCTATGTAATTCAACACTCCTACGCTGTTTTTGTGTAAGGCACAAAAAACCCCATGATCACTCATGGGGTTTTGTGTTTTCAGGCCGGACGTTTACGCCGGAGCCGAAGTGCGGATCAAGTGATCGAAAGCACTCAGCGAAGCCTTGGCGCCCTCGCCCACCGCTATCACGATCTGCTTGTACGGCACGGTGGTCACGTCGCCCGCAGCGAAGATGCCGGGAATCGAGGTTTCACCACGGTTATCGACAATGATCTCGCCACGCGGTGACAACTCGATGGTGCCTTTGAGCCAGTCGGTGTTGGGCAACAGACCGATCTGTACAAAGATCCCTTCCAGCTCGACAGTACGCAACGCGTCAGCCTGACGATCCTTGTAACGCAAGCCATTGACCTTCTGCCCATCGCCTGTCACTTCAGTGGTTTGCGCACTGGTTATGACGGTCACGTTCGACAGACTGTGAAGTTTGCGCTGCAACACAGCGTCAGCACGCAGTTGTACGTCGAACTCCAACAGCGTCACATGAGACACGATACCGGCCAGGTCGATGGCTGCCTCAACACCGGAGTTACCGCCACCGATTACCGCTACGCGCTTGCCTTTGAACAGAGGGCCATCGCAGTGCGGGCAATAAGCCACGCCTTTGTTTCGGTATTCCTGCTCGCCCGGTACGTTCATTTCACGCCACCGTGCGCCGGTCGCCAGGATCACACTCCTGGCTTTGAGCGTCGCACCGCTGGCGAAACGGACTTCATGCAGCTCGCCGTTTTTGCCGGCAAGCAACTTGTCGGCGCGTTGCAAGTTCATGATATCGACGTCGTACTGTTTGACGTGCTCTTCCAGGGCCGTTGCCAGTTTCGGGCCTTCAGTCTCCTGTACGGAAATGAAGTTCTCGATGGCCATGGTGTCCAGCACCTGACCGCCGAAACGCTCGGCGGCAACGCCGGTGCGAATACCTTTACGCGCAGCATAGATAGCCGCTGAAGCACCGGCCGGCCCACCGCCAACCACCAGCACATCAAAGGCTTGTTTGGCGCTGATTTTCTCAGCCTGACGCTCGATGGCTCCGGTGTCGAGTTTGGCGAGAATTTCTTCCAGGCCCATGCGGCCCTGACCAAAATTTTCACCGTTGAGGTAGATGCTCGGCACCGCCATGATCTTGCGATCATTGACTTCATCCTGGAACAGCGCGCCGTCGATGGCGACGTGGCGGATATTCGGGTTGAGCACGGCCATCAGGTTCAGCGCCTGGACCACGTCCGGACAGTTCTGGCAGGACAGCGAGAAATAAGTCTCGAAGCTGAACTCGCCTTTGAGCGAACGGATTTGCTCGATCACTTCAACACTGGCTTTCGAAGGGTGGCCGCCGACTTGCAGCAAGGCCAGCACCAGCGAGGTGAATTCGTGGCCCATCGGGATGCCAGCGAAACGCAGACTGATGTCTGCACCCGGGCGGTTGATCGAGAACGACGGTTTGCGTGCGTCATCACCGCTGTCGATCAGGGTAATTTGGCTCGAAAGACTGGCAACGTCTTTGAGCAGTTCAAGCATTTCACGGGATTTCGCACCGTCATCGAGAGAAGCAACGATCTCGATCGGCTGGGTGACCCGTTCCAGGTACGATTTCAACTGGGCTTTAAGATTGGCGTCCAACATACGGGCGATTTCCTTTATTTAAGGCGAAAAAAAGCCCGAGCGAATCTCGCCCGGGCTTTTCTATTGGGCGGTGCAGCTTACTTAAGTAGGTGCGGAGTCCCGCCCTGAGTTGCGTGTCACAGACTTAGATCTTGCCGACCAGGTCCAGGGACGGAGCCAGAGTGGCCTCGCCTTCTTTCCATTTGGCTGGGCAAACTTCGCCTGGGTGAGCAGCAACGTACTGCGCAGCCTTGATTTTGCGCAGCAGCTCGGAAGCGTCACGGCCAACGCCGCCATCGTTCAGCTCAACGATTTTGATCTGGCCTTCAGGGTTGATCACGAAGGTGCCACGGTCAGCCAGGCCAGCTTCTTCGATCAACACGTCGAAGTTGCGGGAGATAACCTGAGTCGGGTCGCCGATCATGGTGTATTGGATTTTGCCGATGGCTGGCGAGGTGTTGTGCCAGGCCGCGTGGGCAAAGTGGGTGTCGGTGGAAACGCTGTAGATCTCTACGCCCAGTTTCTGGAAGGCAGCGTAGTTGTCAGCCAGGTCTTCCAGCTCGGTTGGGCAAACGAAGGTGAAGTCGGCTGGGTAGAAGAACACGACCGACCACTTGCCTTTCAGATCAGCGTCCGAGACTTGAACGAAGTCGCCGTTTTTGAACGCGGTAGCTTTGAACGGTTTTACTTGGCTGTTGATGATAGGCATTGATGACTCTCCGTCAGGGGTTATGAAGTTGATGGGGTGAATCCTACCCACTCACTCGACGGATGGCTCATTGGCAAACCTGATGCTGCTGATTTGTTTTCGCTATTAGCGGGCTGTATTAATAGAAGAAAACGATATCTAGGGCGACAGCGGCTTATCCGTAATCCGGGCCATCCCTTGAAAGGGGCTGGCTTCAACATAGCGCATGGCTGACTTCATGTCCTTCCAGCCGACGTAACTCATCAGAGACTTCAGATCCCAACCACTTTGGTGAGCCCAGGTCGCAAAACCGCGACGCAGCGAGTGACTGGTGTACCCCTCTGCAGCGATACCGGCGCGCTCAAGCGCCTGACGCAACAGCGGTATCACACTGTTGGCGTGCAAGCCCTCCTCGCACAGATTGCCCCAGCGGTCGATGCCACGGAAAACCGGGCCGCGCACCAGAGCGGCTTCGTTGAGCCAATCGATGTATGCCTGAACCGGGCACAACTTCAAAAGTGCCGGGGTTTGATACGTTTGCCCGAGGTTTTCCCGATCACTCTTGCTGCGTGGCAGATACAGCGTAATGCCGCTGCCGGCCTGCGCCTGCACATGTTCAATCTGCAAGCGGCACAATTCATCACTGCGAAAACCACGCCAGAAGCCAAGCAGAATCAACGCGCGATCGCGGGATGCCTTGAGCAACTGCGGTCGATCCTGTTTTTCCTTCGCGGCTTTGGCCTCCTGCTCCAGCCAATCAACGACTTGCTCCAGATCCCGTAACTGCAGAGGTTCGGCTTGCTTCTCCTGGACCGGGTGCAAAGCGCGGATGCCCTTAAACACCTTACGCACTACGGGTGCTTTGGTCGGGTCGGCAAAACCTTGGCTGTTGTGCCACTGCGCCAGCGCCGACAACCGCAGCTTGAGCGTATTGATCGACAGCACGCCTGCATGCTCGACCAGATACCGCGCAACGTTGTCGGCCGTGGCCGGCAGAAATCCGCCCCAGCTCACTTCGAAATGTTCGATAGCCGCACGATAGCTGCGGCGGGTGTTGTCACGGGTGACGGCTTGCAGATAGCGATCCATATCGCTCATGGGCTGTTTTCTCGCTGACGTACTGATTCGCAGATCAAAAAGCGGATTTAATCACCTGACACTGGGTAATACCAGAATATCCCGCGTCTTAAATATCAAAGATTTATCTTTATTTTTGACATGGTACACTGCGTACTTTAGTGGCATGTACCACAGTACATAACCGTAGGAGCTCACATGGCCCGTGGCGGCATTACCAAAGCGCTGGTTCAGATCGCGCGCACAGCGATTCTGGCCCGAGGCGAACACCCGAGCATCGATGCCGTACGCATTGAAATGGGTAACACCGGCTCGAAAACCACGATCCATCGCTATTTGAAGGAGCTGGATGACGGCGCCCAGCCGATCGAGGCATCGGCGCAACCGATTGATGACGAGCTCACAGCACTGGTTTCACGCCTGGCGCAACGCCTGAAAGAGCAAGCCCAAGAGCCCATCGAGCAGGCCCGCGAGGCGTTTGGGCAGCAGCGTGAGGCATTGGAGTCGGAGCTTAAGCAGACCCGCCAGGCGCTCGAGCAGTTGGAGCAACAGCACGATATTCAGGGCGCTGCACTGGAGCGCGAATCCGAAGCACTGAACAACACCCGCTCGATGCTGCAAACCGAGCAAACCCGCAACGCCGGTCTGAATCAGGCATTGGCCGACTTTGAATTGCGCTTGCAGGACAAGGACGAGCAGATTCGCTCGCTAGAAGAAAAACACCTGCATGCCCGCGACGCGCTGGAGCATTACCGCAACGCCAGCAAAGAACAGCGTGAGCAGGAACAGAGCCGCCACGAAGGCCAGGTGCAGCAGCTGCAGACGGAGTTGCGCCAAGCACAGCAAAGCGCACTGGTTCGACAGGATGAAATCACTCAGCTGCATCGCGACAACGAGCGCCTGCTCACCGAGAACCGTGGCACCCAGCGCGAATTGAGCCTGATGCAGGAGCAGCTCAAACAGAGCAATCAGCGTCAGGACCAACTACTGGAGCAGGCCACCCGGGTCGACAGCGAACGCACCCTCCTCCAGGAACGCTTGCGTATGGCATCACTGGAAAGTCAGACACTCAAGCAGAGCGTCGAAGAACAGACGTTGCTTAATCAGTCACTGGAAAAGGAGTTGACCAAGACTCAGGCGAGCCTGGAAGACAGCCTGCGCCTGGCGGCTACCGTTGCGGCAGCGCCAGACCCGGCCAAACCGAAAGACGCTTAAGCGCCGACCGGTGTACGCATGGTGACAAACTCTTCGGCGGCCGTCGGGTGAACCCCGATCGTGTCGTCGAAATCACGCTTGGTGGCGCCAGCCTTCAACGCAATCGCCAGCCCCTGCACGATTTCCCCGGCATCCGGGCCAACCATATGGCAACCGAGCACTTTGTCGGTCTTGCCGTCGACCACCAGCTTCATCAGCGTACGCTCCTGACACTCGGTCAGGGTCAGCTTCATCGGCCGGAAGCGGCTTTCGTAAATCACCACAACGTGCCCCGCCTCTCGGGCCTCCTCCTCGGTCAAGCCGACCGTACCGATGTTCGGCAGGCTGAACACCGCCGTCGGGATCATCTTGTAATCCACCGGACGGTATTGCTCCGGCTTGAACAGACGACGCGCCACTGCCATACCTTCGGCCAACGCCACGGGCGTGAGTTGCACGCGACCAATCACGTCGCCCAGCGCCAGGATCGAAGGCTCAGTGGTCTGGTACTGCTCATCGACCTTGATGAAACCCTTGTCATTGAGCTGCACGCCGGTGTTTTCCAGTCCCAGATTGTCCAGCATCGGACGGCGACCGGTGGCGTAGAAAATACAATCTGCTTCAAGGACTCGCCCATCCTTGAGGGTGGCTTTCAAGCTGCCATCAGCCTGTTTTTCGATGCTCGCGATATCGGTATTGAATTGCAGATCCAGCCCACGCTTGGTCAGTTCTTCCTGCAAATGCTTGCGCACCGCACCATCGAAACCACGCAAGAACAGATCGCCGCGATACAGCAGCGTCGTGTCTGCACCGAGGCCATGGAAGATGCCAGCGAACTCGACCGCGATATAACCGCCGCCCACCACCAATACGCGTCTAGGTAACGCTTTGAGGAAGAACGCCTCATTGGAGCCAATCGCATGTTCGTGCCCCGGAATCTGCGGGATGTGCGGCCACCCGCCCGTGGCAATCAGGATATTTTTTGCAGTAAAGCGCTTTCCGTCGACTTCAACCTCATGCGGCCCCACGATCCTGGCATGAGCTTCATGCAGGGTCACACCGCTGTTGACCAGTAAATTGCGATAAATGCCGTTCAGGCGATTGATCTCGCGATCCTTGTTGGCAATCAGCGTTGCCCAATCGAAACCGGCCTCCCCCAGACTCCAGCCGAAACCGGATGCCTGCTCGAAGTCTTCGGCGAAATGCGCCCCGTACACCAACAGTTTTTTCGGCACGCAGCCGACGTTGACACAAGTACCGCCCAGATAACGGCTCTCGGCCACGGCCACTTTTGCACCAAAACCGGCCGCAAACCGCGCAGCCCGCACACCACCGGAACCGGCACCAATCACATAAAGGTCAAAATCGTAGGCCATTTCTATCTCCTCGGCAGGCGATCAGCATACCTGTAGGCACCCATCGGGCAAGCATTGCATTGATATAAGGGCGCAAAATGAAAAAGCCACCCGAACAGACCGTGTGAAAACACACTGATGAAGGCCCAACAAAACGCCCCGACTTGTTCGGGGCGTTTGTTTTTGTGCGGGCAACAGACGAAAAAAGGCCTTTCAGCCCATTAGCGC
>NZ_CAXAPL010000054.1:0-32144 GCF_963970845.1 Pseudomonas sp. RA_105y_Pfl2_P56 | reverse complement strand
CGCTTTGTCAAAGCCCAGTTGCACCAGATCCAGCTTGGCGACGTAGAGGTCGATCACACGAACGAGGTGATCCTCGGGGATCAGTTCCTCCAGCGAGGCCGGGAACACGCTGGTCTGGCTGCGGGACACTCCTTGGATGTAGGCCATAACGAAAAATGCTCCGTATCTTTCGATACGGAGCATTTTCATTGAGCGCTGCGCAGATTGCTAGGTTTTCACACAGTCTGCGAAGGTGCCGTTTTCATGTCTAGCCAGCCGAACAATCAGCCAGCCAGACCCGCCTGCTGCACCAGTGTCAGCAATGGTTGCGGGTAAACGCCGAGGAAGAAAGCAACCAGGGCGATGGCCAGCAGCATCACGCCGCCTGCCTTCTGTTCCCAGTGCAATTGCGCATCGTGGCGGCGCAGGTTCGGCTCGATCAGGTACAGGGTGACCATCACGCGCAGGTAGTAGAAGACGCCAATGGCGCTGCCCAGTACCAGCGAACCTACCAGCCACCATTGGTGCGATTCGACACCGGTGGCGATGATGTAGAACTTGCCGATGAAGCCGGCAGTCAGCGGGATACCGGCCAGGGACAGCATCATCACGGTCAGGACGGCGGTCAGGTACGGACGGCGCCAGAACAGGCCGCGGTACTCATACAGTGCATCGGCGTCGCGGCCGTTGTACGGCGAGGACATCAGAGTGATCACGCCGAACGCGCCGAGGCTGGTGATCACGTAGGTGACCAGGTAGACGCCGATGGCTTCCACTGCCAGACCCTTGCTCGCCACCAGTGCAATCAGCAGGTAGCCGAAGTGCGCGATGGACGAGTAACCGAGCAGACGCTTGAGGTTGCTCTGGGTCAAGGCCAGCAGGTTACCGAACAGGATCGAGGCAATCGCGATGACGGTCAGCACGTCGCTCAGTACACCACTGCTCGCGGCAGGGGAGATCTGGAACAGACGCACCATCACCGCAAACACGGCCACTTTTGAAGCGGTCGCAAGGAACGCAGCCACCGGTGCTGGAGCACCTTCATACACGTCCGGCGTCCACAGGTGGAACGGTACCAGCGACAGCTTGAACGCCAGACCGATCAGCATCATGCCCAGGCCCAGTTGCGCCAGCGAGCTTGGCAGGCCGGTCGCGGCCAGCGCTTGACCGATACCGACGAAGCTCAGCGAACCGGAGTCTGCGTACAGCAGCGCCATACCAAACAACAGGAACGCGGAACCGGCGGCCGACAGCACCATGTATTTGATGCCGGCTTCCAGCGAACGCTTGTTGAAGAAGGCGTAGGCCACCAGACCGTAAACCGGTACCGAGAGCAGTTCCAGACCGATGAACAAACCGGCCAGGTGCTGCGCGCTGACCAGAACCAGACCACCGGCGGCGGCCATCAGGATCAGCAGGTACAGTTCTTCACGGTTGCCCGGGTAACCCGAACCGCCATCGCCCAGGTAGGCGTGGGCGAGGGTGACGCAAGCGAGGGTGGCGACCAGGATCAGCGCCATGTACAGGCAAGCGAACGAGTCGATTTGCAGCAATGGCGTTACGGCCAGAGGCGCGACTTTCAGGGCTGGCAGGATCGACAGCAAGGCCAGGTTCAGACCAGCCACCGAGATCAGGAAGGTCTGCGAGTGGTTGCGGCGCCAGGCGATTGCCAGCATCACCACGATAATGGTGAGGCTGGTGATCAACAGTGGCGCAAGCGCAATAAAGTGTTGAATCGTAAATTCCATAGCGCTCTTACCGGGCCGAAGCGAGTTGAGTGAAGGCGGTGCCGAGCCACTGCTGTACGCCATGCATCGTGGCGGCAGAAGTGTCGAGGAACGGTTGCGGGTAGACGCCGAGGTAAATCAGCAGTACCGCAAGGCCCAGCACCATGATCAGTTCGCGAGCGTCCATGCCGTGCAGGATCGAATCCGATTTGGACGGACCGAAATAAGCACGGTGGATCATGATCAGCGAATAGACCGAGCCGAACACCAGACCGGAAGTGGCAATCGCAGTAATCCACGGCCAGCTCGCGAAGGAGCCGATCAGGATCAGGAACTCACCGACAAAGTTACCGGTACCCGGCAGACCCAACGAAGCGGCTGCGAAGAACAGGCTGATCGCTGGCAGATAAGCGATACGCGACCACACACCGCCCATCTCACGCATGTCACGAGTGTGCAGACGCTCGTACAACTGACCGCTGAGGATAAACAGTGCCGCCGCCGATACACCGTGCGCGAGCATCTGGATCACAGCGCCTTGCAGCGCCAGTTGGCTGCCGGAGTAGATGCCGATCAACACGAAGCCCATGTGGGAAACGGACGAGAAGGCGATCAGACGCTTGATGTCGGTTTGCGCGAAAGCGAGGAACGCACCGTAGAAGATCCCGATCAGACCAAGGGTCATGGCGATCGGCGCGAACTCGGCCGAGGCATTCGGGAACAGCGGCAGGGCGAAACGCAGCAGACCGTAGGCCGCGGTTTTCAGCAAGATACCGGCGAGGTCGACGGAACCGGCAGTCGGCGCCTGGGCGTGGGCATCAGGCAACCACGAGTGGAACGGTACGACCGGCAGCTTGACCGCGAAGGCGATGAAGAAGCCGAGCATCAGGATGTACTCGGTGGTCATCGACATCTTGGTTTTCAACAGGTCGGCGTAGTTGAAGGTAATCACGCCGGTGTTGTTGAAGTTGACCAGCACCAGACCAAGGATCGCCACCAGCATGATCAGGCCGGACGCCTGAGTGAAGATGAAGAACTTGGTGGCGGCGTAGATCCGGGTTTTCTTGCCGTCCGAAGAACTGTGACCCCAGAGCGCGATGAGGAAGTACATCGGCACCAGCATCATTTCCCAGAAGAAGAAGAACATGAACAGGTCGAGGGCGAGGAACACGCCGACAACGCCGCCCAGGATCCACATCAGGTTCAAGTGGAAGAAGCCAACGTGACGTTGAATCTCTTTCCACGAGCAGAGTACCGAGAGGATACCCAGCAGGCCGGTCAGCAGGATCATCAACAGCGACAGGCCGTCGAGGGCCAGGTGCACGTTGATGCCGAAGCGCTGGATCCAGACGTGCTTGAACTCAAGCGCCCAGGTCGGATCGGCGCCAGGCGCCGGAGCAAATGAATAGTCACCGTGGGCCCACAGCCAGAGGCCGAGGGCGAGTTCCAGGGTCATGGTCAACAGCGCAATCCAGCGGGGCAGGGTAGCGCCGAAGCGCTCACCCATCCAGCACAGCAGGCCGCCGATGAAGGGGATCAGGATTAGCCAAGGCAGAATCATGACGGGCTCGTTTCCTTTCGCAAATTCGCAAGGTTCATATCAGACCGCTACCAGCACGATGGCGCCGATTACCAGCACGGCACCAGCAGCCATGGAAGCCGCATACCAACGCAGTTGACCGGTCTCGGTGCGACTCAGGGCAGTGTGACCGCCCTTGGCCATACGCGGGATCAGACCGATGGTCTGGTCGAGCGGGTCTTTGCGCAGTACGTGGCTGATCGCAAGGTAAGGCTTGACGAACAGTTTGTCGTAGATCCAGTCGAAGCCCCAGGCAGCGAACCACCAGGCCGAAAGGAAACGGCCGATGCCGCTGTTGGCGATTGCCGTCACGAAGCGACGCTTGCCGAGGAACAGCAGGGCCGCCAGCAGGATACCGGCCAGGGCGATGGCGCCCGACGCGATTTCCAGGCTGTGCTTGGCTTCGCCACCCGCATGACCAACGCTTTGCGGCAGTACGCCGTGCAGCGGTGGCACGATCATGGCGCCGACGAATGTCGACAATACGATCAGCACCGACAGTGGCAGCCAGTGAGCGATGCCGTGACCGGCGTGAGCTTCGGTCTTGGCTTCACCGTGGAACGTGATGAAGATCAGGCGGAAGGTGTACAGCGAGGTCATGAACGCACCGACCAGGCCGGCATAGAGCAAGCCGTGATTGCCGCTGGCGAACGCTTCCCAGAGGATTTCGTCCTTGGAGTAGAAGCCTGCGGTCAACAGTGGCAGGGCGGACAACGCCGCGCCGCCGACGATGAAGCTGGCGTAGGCCAGTGGCAGTTTCTTCCACAGACCGCCCATCTTGAAGATGTTCTGCTCGTGGTGGCAGGCAACGATCACCGCACCGGAAGCCAGGAACAGCAGGGCCTTGAAGAAGGCGTGGGTCATCAGGTGGAAAATCGCGCCATCCCATGCACCGACGCCCAACGCCAGGAACATGTAGCCGATCTGGCTCATGGTCGAGTAGGCGAGGATACGTTTGATGTCGGTTTGCACCAGTGCTGCGAAACCTGCCAGCACCAGCGTCACACCGCCCACGATGCCAACCAGGTGCAGGATGTCCGGCGCCAGGGTGAACAGACCGTGGGTACGGGCGATCAGGTAGACACCGGCGGTTACCATGGTGGCAGCGTGGATCAGTGCCGAAACCGGCGTCGGGCCAGCCATCGCGTCCGCGAGCCAGGTTTGCAGTGGCAGTTGTGCCGATTTACCGACCGCACCGCCCAGCAGCATCAGGGTCGCCAACGTGATCCAGAAATCGCCGACCTGGAATTTCTGCGGTGCCAGCACCAGCAGTTCCTGGATGTTCAACGTGCCCACTTGCTGGAACAGGATGAACAGGCCGATGGCCATGAACACGTCGCCGATGCGGGTCACGATGAAGGCCTTGAGTGCGGCGTTCCCGTTGTTGCGGTTGCTGTAGTAGAAACCGATCAACAGGTACGAGCACAGGCCCACGCCTTCCCAGCCGAAGTACAGGAACAACAGGTTATCGCCCAGTACCAGGAACAGCATGCTGGCGATAAACAGGTTGGTGTACGAGAAGAAGCGCGAGTAACCCGCTTCGCCGCGCATGTACCAGGACGCGAACAGGTGGATCAGGAAACCTACACCGACAACCACGCCGAGCATGGTGATCGACAGGCCATCGACGTAGAGGGCGAAGTCAGGCTTGAAGCCTTCGACCGCCATCCACTTCCACAGTACCAGCGTGTAGTGACCGCCTTCGGGTGGCGCGACGTTGAATTGCCAGATGACGTAGGCGGCGACAATCGCCGACAAGCCAATGGAACCCACGCCGATCAGCGCCGAGAGGTTTTCCGACCAGCGTCCACGGGAGAACGACAGCAGCAGGAAACCGATCAGAGGGAATACGAAAGTCAGAAAGATAAGATTCATCCGCGCATCTCACTGGCAGCGTCGATATCGAGCGTGTGGAAGCGGCGATACAGTTGCAGCAGGATCGCCAGACCAATACTGGCCTCGGCGGCTGCAAGGCTGATCACCAGGATGAACATGATCTGTCCATCCGGCTGGCCCCAACGGGCGCCTGCAACAATGAACGCCAGTGCCGAGGCGTTCATCATTACTTCCAGACTCATCAACACGAACAAAATGTTGCGGCGGACCATCAGGCCGACCAGACCAAGGCAGAACAGGATGCCGGCGACGGCTAATCCATGTTCGAGAGGGATAGCAGGCATGTCTTACTCCTTCGCCTCGTTACGGCCCAAATGGAACGCCGTGACGGCTGCGGCGAGCAGCAGCATCGAGGCGAGTTCGACCACCAGCAGATACGGGCCGAACAGGCTGACGCCCACGGCTTTTGCATCGACGGTGGTGTGGCCGATGGCCTGACCGCTCTGGTGAGCGAACAGCACATACAGCAGTTCGGCCAGCAGCAGCGCGGCGAGAATCACCGGCCCTGCCCAGATGCCGGGCTTGAGCCAGGTACGTTCCTGCTGAACCGAGGCCGGGCCCAGGTTCAGCATCATCACCACGAACACGAACAGCACCATGATGGCGCCGGCGTAGGCGATCACTTCCAGCACGCCGGCGAACGGGGCGCCGAGTGCGAAGAAGGTCATGGCCACGGCGATCAACGAGATGATCAGGTAGAGCAGGGCGTGCACAGGGTTGGTGTTGGTGATCACGCGTAGCGTGGACACAACAGCGATACCCGATGCGAAATAGAAAGCGAATTCCATCGTTCTTCCTTAAGGCAGCAAGCTCTTCACGTTGATCGGTTCGGCTTCGTTCTGCGCGGAGCCTTTCGGCTTGCCAGCGATTGCCATACCTGCAACACGATAGAAGTTGTAATCAGGGTTTTTGCCGGGGCCGGAGATCAACAGATCTTCTTTCTCGTACACCAGGTCCTGACGTTTGAACTCGGCCATCTCGAAATCCGGCGTCAGCTGGATCGCGGTGGTCGGGCAGGCTTCCTCGCAGAGACCGCAGAAAATGCAGCGCGAGAAGTTGATACGGAAGAAGTCCGGGTACCAGCGACCGTCTTCGGTTTCAGCTTTCTGCAGCGAGATGCAACCGACCGGGCAAGCCACGGCGCACAGGTTGCAGGCTACGCAACGCTCTTCGCCATCGGGGTCACGGGTCAGGACGATGCGGCCACGGTAGCGTGGCGGCAGGTAGACCTGCTCTTCCGGATATTGCAGGGTGTCGCGCTTGCGAAAGCCATGGCCGAAGACCATGACCAGGCTGCGCAACTGGGTACCAGTACCCTTAACGATGTCGCCAATATATTTGAACATGGGTCAAATCCTCACTGAACCGCAACCGCAGGTGTGTTCCACAACACAACCGCAGCGGTTATCAGCAAATTGATCAGGGTCAGTGGCAGGCAGAATTTCCAGCTGAAATCCATCACCTGGTCATAACGCGGGCGCGGAATGGAAGCGCGCAGCAGGATGAACAGCATGATGAAGAACGCGGTCTTCAGTGCGAACCAGACGAACGCCAGTTGCGGCAGGATGCCGAACGGACCGTGCCAGCCACCGAAGAACAGGGTGACCAGCAGCGCCGAGATCAGGATGATGCCGATGTATTCACCGACGAAAAACATGCCCCATTTCATACCGGCGTATTCAATGTGGTAACCGTCAGCCAGTTCCTGTTCCGCTTCCGGCTGGTCGAATGGGTGACGGTGAGTCACGGCGACGCCAGCGATGAAGAAGGTACAGAAGCCGAAGAACTGCGGAATGATGAACCACAGGTTCTGCGCCTGGTACTCGACGATGTCGCGCATGTTGAACGAGCCGACCTGAACCACGATGCCCATCAGGGCCAGGCCCATGAACACTTCGTAGGACACGGTCTGCGCCGAGGCACGCAAGCTGCCGAGCAGGGCGAACTTGTTGTTGCTCGACCAGCCGGCGAACAGCACCGCGTAGACCGACAGACCGGCCATGGCGAAGAAGAACAGCAGGCCGATGTTCAGATCCGCCACGCCCCAGGTCGGGGTGATCGGGATGATCGCAAACGCGATCAGCAGGGCGGACATGGCCACCACCGGCGCCAAAGTGAAGATCACTTTGTCGGCAAACGGCGGGGTCCAGTCTTCCTTGAAGAACATCTTGAGCATGTCTGCGGCGATCTGGAACATACCAAACGGGCCAACGCGGTTCGGACCGTAACGGTCCTGCCACCAGCCCAGCAGGCGACGCTCGACAAAGCTGAGCAACGCACCCGCGACCACAACGGCCAGCAGAATCACGATGGCTTTGACGACCGAGAGGATCACATCGATCACTTCAGGGGTGAACCAGGTCATTGCGCTGCCTCCTGCAGACCGTCGACGGATACGCCGGCGAATGCCGGTGGAATGCCAGCGATGCCCGCAGGCAATGCCACCAGACCTGCGCCCAGTTCTTCATTGATACGCAATGGCAGACGCAGGGTCTGGCCGGCCACGTTCAGGCTCAGCAGGGCACCGTCGTTGACACCCAGGCGATCGGCTTCGGACTTGGCCAGTGCAACGTATGGCGCCGGAATGCGCTCTTGCACCGGGGCGGCTTTCGAAGAGTTCTCTTCGCTGCCGAACAGGTGGAAGAACGGCACGGCTTGCCAAGTACCCGGCGCCGGGTTGAACGCACGCGGCGCAGCGGCGAACCAGTTCAGCGAATCGCCAGTGCTTTCGATCAGGCGGGTACCCGGGTCGCCAGCGCGGATGTGACCACCGACTTCGTCCTGGAACTTGTTCCAGGCCTGCGGCGAGTTCCAGCCCGGCGACCAGGCGAATGGCACCTGCTGACGCGGTTCGACGGAGCCCGAGTAACCTTCCATGGAGAAGGCGAACGCGGTGTCTTTGTCTTGCGGAGTACGCGGTTCGTGAACGCTGATGTCGGCGCGCATCGCGGTGCGACCGGAATAACGCAGCGGCTCACGCGCCAGTTTCAGACCCTTGATGCGAAACGCAGCAGACGGTGCAGCGTCGACGATACGTGCCAGTTGCTCGGTGCTCGACGCCACGGCCGCGGTGACGTGGTCCAGTTGCGTCCAGTCGATCGGCTGGTTCAGCAGGGTCGAGCGCAGGGCGTGCAGCCAGCGCCAGCCTTCGTGAACCAGAATGCTTGCGTCCATGTATTGCGGGTCGAAAACCTGGAAGAAGCGCTGGGCGCGACCTTCCTGGCTGACCAGCGTACCGTCGCCTTCAGCGAAGCTGGCCGCCGGCAGAACCAGATGCGCGCGGTCGCTGGTGGCGGTCTTCTGATGGTCGGCAACGATCACCACTTTCGCAGCGTTCAGTGCGGCATCGACCTTGGCTTTCGAGGTGCGGGTGTACAGGTCGTTTTCCAGCACGACGATGGCGTCAGCCTGGCCGTCGATCACGGCTTGCAGCGCAGCATCCACCGATTCGCCACCGAGCATGGCCAGACCGAGGCTGTTGGCTTCCGACACGATCAGGCTGATCGAGCCGTTCTTCTCGCGCAGCTTCAGAGCCTTGGCGATGTTTGCCGCCGCTTCGATCAGGGCTTTGGAGCCCAGCGAAGTACCGGCGATGATCAGCGGACGCTTGGCTTTGATCAGGGCGTCGGCAATGCGCTTGGCCAGTTCCAGAGCTTCAGCGTCCAGACCTTCAACGGCAGGGGCGCTGGCATCCAGAGCGTGAGCCACGGCGAAACCGATGCGCGCCAGATCGTCGGGAGCGGCGTGAACGCACTCTTCGGCGATGTCGTCGAGCTTGGTTTCAGCCAGGCTGGCGATGAACAGCGGGTTCAGCGCGTGCTGACCGATGTTTTTCACAGCGGCGTCGAGCCATGGCTGGACGCGCATGGCTTCGGCCATGTCTTCAGCCTTGCCTTTGACCGACTGACGCAGGGCCAGGGCCATACGGGCGGCGGTCTGGGTCAGGTCTTCACCGAGGACGAATACGGCGTCGTGGTCTTCGATGTCGCGCATGTTCGGCACGGGCAACGGGCTGTCTTTGAGCACTTGCAGAACCAGACGGATGCGCTCTAGTTCGGACGCTTCGATACCAGAGTAGAAGTGCTCGGCGCCAACCAGTTCACGCAGCGCGTAGTTGCTTTCGAGGCTGGCACGCGGCGAACCGATACCGACGATGTTGCGCCCGCGCAGCAGATCGGCAGCCTTGTCCAGCGCCTGATCCAGGCCCAGTTTCGTGCCGTCGGCCAGCAGCGGCTGACGTGGACGGTCGGTGCGGTTGACGTAGCCATAACCGAAACGGCCACGGTCGCACAGGAAGTACTGGTTCACCGAACCGTTGAAACGGTTTTCGATGCGACGCAGTTCGCCGTAGCGCTCGCCCGGAGAGATGTTGCAACCGCTCGAGCAGCCATGGCAGATGCTCGGCGCGAACTGCATGTCCCATTTACGGTTGTAGCGCTCGGAGTGAGTCTTGTCGGTGAACACACCGGTCGGGCAGACCTCGGTGAGGTTGCCGGAGAACTCGCTTTCGAGGGTGCCGTCTTCAACGCGACCGAAGTACACGTTGTCGTGGGCGCCGAACACCCCGAGGTCGGTGCCGCCGGCGTAGTCCTTGTAGAAACGCACGCAGCGGTAGCAAGCGATGCAGCGGTTCATTTCGTGGGAAATGAACGGGCCCAGTTGCTGGTTCTGGTGGGTGCGTTTGGTGAAGCGATAACGGCGCTCGTTGTGGCCGGTCATCACGGTCATGTCTTGCAGGTGGCAATGACCGCCTTCTTCGCACACAGGGCAGTCGTGCGGGTGGTTGGTCATCAGCCATTCGACAACACTGGCGCGGAACGCCTTGGATTCTTCATCGTCGATGGAGATCCAGGTGTTGTCGGTGGCAGGTGTCATGCAGGACATGACGATGCGACCACGGGTGTCGTTCTCGTCGGTGTACTGCTTGACCGCACACTGGCGGCAGGCCCCGACGCTACCAAGCGCGGGGTGCCAGCAGAAATAAGGGATGTCGAGGCCCAGCGACAGACATGCCTGTAACAGGTTGTCTGCCCCGTCGACTTCGAGCGCTTTGCCGTCTACGTGGATAGTGGCCATGGTTCAAAGGTCTTCGTTGGCCCGGTGTCAGCGGGCGTGGCTAATGGAATCTTGTTATCCGTCCGAATCCAGTCAGCCCCGAAAGGCGTCATCGGACGAAAGGCGAAGGGCACGGACCCTTCGCCTTTTTAAGCGTTTACGCGCCGATTACGATCGGCCTTGCCAGAGGCGGGACGGCGGCGCTGACTGGCGCGATACCGGCTTCGAACTCTGGACGGAAGTATTTGATGGCACTGCCCAACGGCTCCACGGCACCCGGTGCGTGAGCACAGAAGGTCTTGCCCGGGCCGAGGAAGTTGACCAGCCCCAGCAGGGTCTCGATGTCGCCTGGCTGACCGCGGCCTTCTTCGATGGCCATCAAGAGCTTGACGCTCCATGGCAAGCCATCGCGGCACGGGGTGCAGAAACCGCACGACTCGCGAGCGAAGAACTGCTCCATGTTGCGCAGCAGCGAGACCATGTTGACGCTGTCGTCCACCGCCATGGCCAGGCCGGTACCCATACGGGTGCCCACTTTGGCGATGCCGCCGGCGTACATTTGGGCGTCGAGGTGTTCAGGCAGGAGGAAACCGGTACCGGCGCCACCTGGCTGCCAGGCCTTGAGCTTGAAGCCGTCGCGCATGCCGCCGGCGTAGTCTTCGAACAGCTCGCGACCGGTCACGCCGAACGGCAGTTCCCACAGGCCAGGATTCTTCACCTTGCCGGAGAAGCCCATGAGCTTGGTGCCCATGTCTTCGCTGCCTTCGCGGGCCAACGATTTGTACCAGTCAACGCCGTCGGCAATGATCGCCGGCACGTTGCACAGGGTTTCAACGTTGTTCACGCACGTCGGCTTGCCCCACACGCCCACGGCGGCAGGGAAGGGCGGCTTGGAGCGCGGGTTGGCACGGCGGCCTTCGAGGGAGTTGATCAGTGCGGTTTCTTCACCGCAGATGTAACGCCCGGCGCCGGTGTGGACGAACAGTTCGAAATCAAAACCGCTGCCCAGAATGTTCTTGCCCAGCAGGCCTGCTGCCTTGGCTTCTTCCACGGCACGGTTGAGGTGCTTGGCGGCGGTGGTGTATTCGCCACGCAGGAAGATGTAGCCACGGTAGGTTTTCAGTGCGCGAGCACTGATCAGCATGCCTTCGATCAGCAGATGGGGCAGTTGCTCCATCAGCATGCGGTCCTTCCAGGTATTCGGCTCCATTTCATCCGCGTTGCACAGCAGGTAGCGGATGTTGATGGATTCGTCTTTGGGCATCAGGCCCCACTTCACGCCAGTGGGGAAGCCTGCACCGCCGCGACCTTTGAGGCCTGCGTCTTTCACGGTCTGGACGATGTCGTCCTGAGCCATGTCGGCGAAGGCTTTGCGCGCAGCGGCGTAACCGTTCTTGGCCTGGTATTCGTCGAGCCATACGGCTTCGCCGTCGTCACGCAGACGCCAGGTCAGCGGGTGAGTCTCGGCCGAACGCTTGATGCGGTTGGCCGGGCCGAAAGATGTCAGGGTCATACGTAGCCCTCGAGCAGTTTGGCAACGCCAGCAGGCTGCACATCACCAAAGGTGTCGTCGTCGATCATCAGCGCCGGTGCCTTGTCGCAGTTGCCGAGGCAGCAGACAGGCAGCAGGGTGAAACGACCGTCGGTGGTGGTCTGACCCAGGCCGATGCCCAGATTGTTCTGGATTTCGCTGACCACCGACTCGTGGCCGCCGATGTAGCAGACCATGCTGTCGCAGACGCGAATGATGTGACGGCCGACCGGCTGACGGAAAATCTGGCTGTAGAACGTCGCCACACCTTCAACGTCGCTGGCCGGAATGCCGAGGATCTCGCCGATCGCGTACAAGGCGCCATCTGGCACCCAGCCGCGTTCTTTCTGAACGATCTTCAAGGCTTCGATCGACGCCGCGCGCGGGTCTTCGTAGTGATGCAGCTCGTGCTCGATGGCCGAGCGCTCGGTTTCACTGAGGGTGAAACGGTCTGTCTGGATAAGCGTGCTGTTCATGCTTAGCGGTCCACGTCGGCCATAACGAAGTCGATACTACCCAGGTACGCAATCATGTCCGCGACCATGCTGCCTTTGATCACCGAAGGGATCTGTTGCAGATGCGGGAAGCTTGGAGTGCGGATCCGGGTACGGTAGCTCATGGTGCCGCCGTCGCTCGTCAGGTAATAACTGTTGATGCCCTTGGTCGCTTCGATCATCTGGAAGGATTCGTTGGCCGGCATGACCGGGCCCCACGAAACTTGCAGGAAGTGCGTGATCAGGGTTTCGATGTGCTGCAGCGTGCGTTCTTTGGGCGGCGGCGTGGTCAGCGGGTGATCCGCCTTGTACGGGCCTTCCGGCATGTTGCGCATGCACTGGTCGATGATCTTGATGCTTTGGCGCATCTCTTCGACGCGGACCATGCAGCGATCATAGGCATCGCCATTGGCCGCCAGCGGCACTTCGAACTCGAAGTTTTCGTAGCCGGAGTATGGACGCGCTTTACGCAGGTCGAAGTCGCAACCGGTCGAACGCAGGCCCGCACCGGTGACGCCCCATTCCAGGGCTTCTTTGGTGTTGTACTGGGCAACGCCGATGGTACGACCTTTGAGGATGCTGTTCTGCAGTGCCGCCTTGGTGTATTCGTCGAGGCGTTTTGGCAGCCATTCAACGAAATCTTTCACCAGTTTTTCCCAGCCGCGTGGCAGGTCGTGTGCGACGCCGCCGATGCGGTACCAGGCCGGGTGCAGACGGAAACCGGTAATGGCTTCAATCACCGTGTAAGCCTTCTGGCGGTCGGTGAAGGTGAAGAACACCGGGGTCATCGCACCAACGTCCTGGATGTAAGTACCCAGGAACAGCAGGTGGCTGGTGATCCGGAAGAACTCGGCCATCATGATGCGGATGACGTCGACCTTCTCTGGCACCTTGATGCCGGCCAGCTTCTCGACCGAGAGCACGTACGGCAGGTTGTTCATCACACCGCCGAGGTAGTCGATACGGTCGGTGTAAGGAATGAAGCTGTGCCAGGACTGACGCTCGGCCATCTTCTCGGCGCCACGGTGGTGGTAACCGATGTCCGGCACGCAGTCGACGATCTCTTCACCGTCCAGTTGCAGGATGATGCGGAACGCACCGTGAGCCGAAGGGTGGTTCGGCCCCAGGTTGAGGAACATGTAGTCCTCGTTCGGCCCGGAACGCTTCATGCCCCAGTCTTCAGGGCGGAAGCGCGCGGCTTCTTCCTCAAGCTGTTGTTTGGCCAGGTTCAGGCTGTACGGATCGAATTCGGTGGCGCGCGCCGGGAAGTCCTTGCGCAGCGGGTGACCTTCCCAGGTCGGCGGCATCATGATGCGCGACAGGTGCGGGTGGCCTTTGAAGTCGATGCCGTACATGTCCCAGACTTCGCGCTCGTACCAGTTGGCGTTTGGCCAGATGCTGGTGACGGTCGGCAAGCTCAGGTCGCTTTCGGACAAGGCGACCTTGATCATCACGTCACTATTACGCTCAAGCGACATGAGGTGATAGAACACGGTGAATTCGGCGTCCGAAGGCAGCCCTTGACGCTTGGTGCGCAGACGCTCGTCCACGCCGTGCAGGTCATAGAGCATGACGTACGGCTTGGGCAGGTTGCGCAGGAAAGTCAGGACTTCGACGAGTTTGGCGCGCGCCACCCACAGCACCGGCATACCGGTGCGGGTCGACTGAGCGGTGAACGCTTCGGCGCCAAAACGGTTGTTCAATTCAACGACCACATCCTGGTCGTCTGCCTTGTAAGGCGGGATGTACAGAGCGCTGCCTGTAGTCATGGTTATTTTTTCGCTTTCGGTCAACGTAAAGAATGAAGCCAGCTTCTCGTTTCTTTGTCAGAACAGATCTGGATCAGACTTCGTCAGGGCTGCGCAGGTTGGTGACTGCGATTCGCTGTTCGCGGCGCGCATCCTTCTGCGAAGGCATGTCGGCGCGATATACGCCTTGATCGCCAACGACCCAGGAAAGCGGACGACGCTCCTTGCCAATCGATTCCTGCAAGAGCATCAAGCCTTGCAGAAATGCTTCCGGACGAGGAGGGCAGCCAGGTACGTAGACGTCCACGGGCAGGAACTTGTCCACCCCTTGAACCACAGAGTAGATGTCGTACATGCCGCCGGAGTTGGCGCACGAACCCATGGAAATCACCCACTTCGGCTCGAGCATCTGCTCGTAGAGACGCTGGATGATCGGCGCCATCTTGATGAAGCAGGTTCCGGCGATAACCATGAAGTCGGCTTGACGCGGCGATGCCCGAATCACTTCGGCGCCAAAGCGCGCGATGTCGTGGGGCGCCGTGAAGGCGGTGGTCATTTCCACGTAGCAGCACGACAAGCCAAAGTTGTACGGCCACAGGGAGTTCTTGCGTCCCCAGTTGACCGCGCCACTCAGCACGTCTTCCAGCTTGCCCATGAAAATGTTTTTGTGAACTTGATCCTCTAACGGATCGGAAACGGTTTCCCGTTCGCCAATCGGATACTGCTCGTTAGGAGCATCGGGGTCGATCCTGGTGAGATTGTATTGCATTGCCAAAGCCTCATTGTTTCAGCTTCGCTTGCCTCTTGCGACGAGCTTCCGGAGCCCAGTCAAGGGCGCCCACTCGGAACAGGTAGACAAGACCTGCCAACAGAATTGCTATGAAAACGAGAGCTTCGACGAATCCGGTCCAGCCGCTTTCGCGGACGGACACAGACCATGCAAAGAGAAAGAGGGCTTCGATATCGAAGATCACGAACAGCATCGCGACCAGATAGAATTTGGCTGAGAGCCGCAAGCGGGCGCCACCGGTAGGTAGCATGCCGGACTCGAACGGTTCATTTTTGCTGCGGCCCCAGGCTTTTGACCCGAGGAGGCTGGAGACACCGAGCATGAAGGCACACAGGCCGACTACACCCAGAAGGAAAATGGCAAAGCCCCAGTTGTGGGCCATGAGTCCTGTCGCTTCGGGCATGCTGGTAATCCTTAACAGAGAGCAAAGGTCTCTGAGCTTGATAAAGAAATAAAGCAGTGACGATATGTCGCAGCAATCAATCGCGCTGATTTTATGGCTAAACACCCTGCAAGTAAAATTCCTATAGCGAAATTATTTATTGGAATAAGGACATAGCGCACCTCGAATGCCCCGTAGCCCAAGCATAGCGGGCATTAGCCGGGTTTCTGCGAATTATGTTTTGTAGGAAATGTAACGAACATAGTTACTGCTAAATGATAATTGATATCGTTTGGAGTGATTTTTAAACTGTTTAGCGGGGCAGTAATCAGGAAGTTGTCTTATATGTCCGTTACTGCAAGTAGCGGTATCGCCCGTTTTAAACGATTTTTCTGACGTCCATAGCGCTCTGGATCAATGTTTTTTCAGAAAGATCCTACACAAAACCTGTGGGAGCCTTTGAGATGTTTGCGGGCAAAAAAACGCCCCAAACCAGTCGGGGCGTCAGATGTGCGGCGTTACGGTTAGCTTTCTATCCGGCCCGCAACGGCCGTTTGCTCAGGTGAAGCAGATCAGTGGAACTGCTCTTCTTCGGTCGAACCGGTCAGCGCGGTTACCGAAGACGAGCCACCCTGAATCACGGTGGTCATGTCGTCGAAGTAGCCGGTGCCCACTTCTTGTTGGTGGGCGACGAAGGTGTAACCCTTGGCAGCATCAGCGAATTCCTGCTCTTGCAGCTTCACGTAGGCAGTCATGTCGTTGCGGGCGTAGTCGTGCGCCAGGTTGAACATGCTGTGCCACATGTTGTGAATGCCGGCCAGGGTGATGAACTGGTGCTTGTAGCCCATGGCGGACAGTTCGCGCTGGAACTTGGCGATGGTCGCGTCGTCCAGGTTTTTCTTCCAGTTGAAGGAAGGCGAGCAGTTGTACGACAGCAGTTGGTCCGGGTATTCCTTTTTGATCGCTTCAGCGAAACGACGGGCTTCTTCCAGATCCGGCTTGGCGGTTTCGCACCAGATCAGGTCGGCGTACGGCGCGTAAGCCAGGCCGCGGGCAATTGCCTGGTCCAGACCGGCACGGACCTTGTAGAAGCCTTCCTGAGTGCGCTCGCCAGTCACGAACGGCTGGTCATACGGGTCGCAATCGGAGGTCAGCAGGTCAGCAGCGTTAGCGTCGGTACGGGCCAGAATGATGGTCGGCGTACCGGCAACGTCGGCAGCCAGACGCGCAGCGGTCAGCTTCTGCACGGCTTCCTGGGTAGGAACCAGTACTTTGCCGCCCATGTGACCGCATTTTTTCACGGAAGCCAGTTGGTCTTCGAAGTGAACGCCGGCGGCGCCTGCTTCGATCATGCTCTTCATCAGCTCGTATGCGTTCAGAACGCCGCCGAAACCGGCTTCAGCGTCCGCCACGATTGGCGCGAAGTAGTCGATGTAGCCATCGTCGCCCGGGTTCTTGCCGGCTTTCCACTGGATCTGGTCAGCACGTCGGAACGAGTTGTTGATGCGCTTGACCACGGTTGGCACCGAGTCCACCGGGTACAGCGACTGATCCGGGTACATCGATTCGGCGGAGTTGTTGTCCGCAGCCACCTGCCAGCCCGACAGGTAGATCGCCTGGATGCCGGCTTTGACCTGCTGAACAGCCTGGCCGCCGGTCAGGGCGCCCATGCAGTTGACGAAGTCTTTCTCTGGGCGGAAGGACGGCTTGGCACCCTGGGTGACCAGGTTCCACAGCTTCTCGGCGCCCATTTTCGCAAAGGTGTGCTCAGGTTGAACCGAGCCACGCAGACGGACGACGTCAGCAGCGGAGTAAGTGCGTGTCACGCCTTTCCAGCGCGGGTTTTCAGCCCAGTCTTTTTCAAGGGCTGCAATTTGCTGTTCGCGTGTCAGTGCCATGGAGATAAACCTCGTCGCGTCTTTATGAAAAGTTGTTCTGCGGTGGAAAATTCCTGCGCTCGCTGACCAGAAGCTTAGGTGCTCAAGTCGGATTCGGCGGGGTAGGCGACGGGATGAACGATGGGCTCGAGGGGAAGTGAGCAGGTAAAGGCGCAACTGGCGGGCGCATTCGGGCGTCGTGGGCCTTTATACGAACTGCAGTGTGATGCCGGGTTACCCAATTACGCTTCCGTCCCTCGGGACAACTTCGTTCCAGTCGGCAACCTCGTCAAACACACCTTGTGGGCGGTACAGACACGAAGCGGTTCGCGGGGTGGGTGCGAACATCGTTTCGAAGGCCCTTGCCAGGGCCTCTGATTAGCGGGAGCGAGGCCATCATGCCTTCGCTTTTTTGCCTCGTCAAACGTTTTGTAGTGCTTTTTTTAAAGCACTACATCTTTCGTCTAATACGACTAATCAGTCAATTTTCGGTGCTTTAGTCCAAAGCGTCGACTTTCACCCGTAAAGTCATGTCATCCCGGCCTTGAGTCGCGTAGCTGCGGCTCTGGCTCTGTTTGTCGGACTGGGTTTCACGGTTTATCCCGGCGAGGGTGATCCATTCGCCAAGGCGACCGCTGACCGTTGTGTCGGTACTTTGTACGTTCACTACATCGGGACGTTCCTGGCTCATGCGGTCACGATTGGTGCTGATTGACAGATGAACGATGTCGCCGGTGACGCTGGCGGTGACATAAAAGCCCTGTGTGACGTTGCGATATTGCGTCTGGCTGCTGTAGTCGCCGTACGAGTTGCTCTGGCTGCTGGTGATCGGCACGCTCTGGCCGACCTGGATCAGTGCCGGTGCACCTTCGCTGGCCTGAATCTGCTGAATGCCGCCATCACGGCTGGCGGTGCTGTAGTTGATGATCCGGGTCTGTTGGTCGCCGGTGTTCTGCTGGTTGTTTTCGTTGGTATCGACAGTGATCAGCAGGCGTTTGGGGGCGGTATCGAGTTGGGTGATCAGTGCCTTGAGTTCCTGGATCTTGTCCGGCTCGGCCTTGATGATCAGTTGATTGCCATAGGCGCTGACCTGACCGTCTTTGCTCATGAAGTCTTGCGCCATCGGCAGCATGTCGGCGCTGGTGCGGTACTTGAGGGGCACGATTTCAGTGGCCGCCATCACCGATAAGCTGCAACCGAGCAGCAGGGTGGTGAGCAGGGTGCGTAGGGACATGTCCGTTATCTCCGCTTTTGAAAGGCTTGATATTGCCAGTTTGTCGGCCTGGGGTGGGGCAAGTTGAATCGTAGACAGCAAAACGCCCCGTCATCGGTGGATGGCGGGGCGTTTTGAGATGCGCTCAAGGGCCTCTTCACGAGCAAGCCGGCACACAGTCGATCTCTGCTGGGCACAAAAGCTGTGTTCGCTGGAGATTCCCGGTGGGGCGGCTTGCTCGCGAAAGCCGCGCTGCGGTATCACGCCGAGTGGCGAACCATATCGACATGCGGAATCCCTGCTTCCAGGAACTCCTCGCTGACCAGGTTGAAGCCAAGGCGCTCGTAGAACGCCGTGGCCTGCACCTGTGCGCTGAGCATCTGCTGCTTCAGACCGCGCTCTTCAGCTTCAGCGATGACCGCTTGCATCAGGGCGTCACCGACCTTCATGCCACGCCAGTCTTTGAGTACCGACACGCGACCAATGTGCCCGTCGGGCAGCAGGCGCGCAGTGCCGATCGGAAAGTCGCCTTCGAATGCCAGAAAATGCACGGCGGTCGCGTCATCCGCGTCCCACTCAAGTTCAGGTGGTACCGATTGTTCGGCGATAAACACCGTTTCACGAATGCGCCGGATCTCGGCGATGTCCTTCTGCCAGTCTGCGACACGTACGCGAATTTTATTCATCGGCAAACCCCAGGCTGCCTTGCTTGACCAGTTCACACAGCAGGCCGCGACCGTCTTCATCGCTCAGCCACTCGCCGAGGTTGTCGGTGTGCAAGGCGTCGGCGGCGCAGATCAGTTTCAGCAGTTCGCGCAGCTTGCCTGGCAGATAACGGCTCTGGCCACTGGCGAACAGCAGCAGATCGTCATCGACTTCCGACCAGGCCAGACGCGCGCTTGGGTTGCGGACCAGCACGGCGCCATCTTGCAGAGCGCTGAGGAAGTCTTCTTCTTCGACATCTTCCGGGCCGGCCACCAGTTCCGGGTAGCGTGGCTCGGTCATGTACTGGCCGAACCAGGTCAGCAACAGGCGTTCGTCGCTCATGTGTTCGGCGAGCAGGGCTTTCAGGCGATCCAGTGCGTCGTGTTGAATCTGGTGCGGGTCGCTGGCCGGCTGCGCGTCGGCATCGGTGTAGCGCTCTTCGTCAGTCAGGAACTGGCTGAGGAAGTCGGTGAAGTGGGTCAGTACTTCAGAGGCGCTTGGGGCGCGGAAGCCGACCGAGTAGGTCATGCAGTTATCCACGGCCACGCCGCAGTGGGCCAGGCGCGGCGGCAGGTAGAGCATGTCGCCCGGTTCCAGAACCCACTCTTCGGTTTCGTGGAATTCGGCGAGGATGCGCAGATCCGCGTGTTGCAGCAGCGGGCTCTCGGAGTCGCACATCTGGCCGATTTTCCAGTTGCGCTTGCCGTGACCCTGCAGCAGGAACACGTCGTAGTTATCGAAGTGCGGACCGACGCTGCCACCCGGCGCGGCGAAGCTGATCATCACGTCGTCGACGCGCCAGCTCGGCAGGAAGCGAAAGTTTTCCAACAGTTCGCTGACTTCTGGCACGAACTGGTCGACCGCTTGGACCAGCAGGGTCCACTCTTTTTCCGGCAGCTTGCTGAATTCGTCTTCAGCGAACGGGCCGCGACGCAGTTCCCATGGGCGCTCGCCGTGCTCGATCACCAGGCGCGACTCGACTTCTTCTTCCAGGGCCAGGCCGGCCAGTTCGTCGGCGTCGATCGGGCTTTCGAAATCAGGAATCGCCTGACGGATCAGCAGTGGCTTTTTCTGCCAGTAGTCGCGCAGGAATTCGCGCGCCGTGAGGCCGCCCAGAAGTTGAAGAGGAATATCGGAATTCATATGTAACCTATTGAAAAAAAGCACTTTTCAGACGGGAATAAAAACGCCCGGCGCGGCCGGGCGTCTCAAACGGGTCAAGCGGTCGATCAGATGCGTTTGGCTTGCGCTACAGCGTTACCGATGTAGTTGGCCGGGGTCAGTTGCTTGAGCTCGGCTTTCGCTTCGGCTGGCATGTCCAGACCGTCGATGAAAGTCTGCAGTGCTTCAGGGCTGATGCCCTTGCCGCGGGTCAGTTCTTTCAGCTTTTCGTACGGGTTTTCGATGTTGTAGCGGCGCATCACGGTCTGGATCGGCTCAGCCAATACTTCCCAGCAAGCGTCGAGGTCGGCAGCAATCTTCTGCTCGTTGAGCTCAAGCTTGCTGATGCCTTTGAGGCTGGCTTCGTAAGCGATCACGCTGTGAGCGAAGCCGACGCCGAGATTGCGCAGTACGGTGGAGTCGGTCAGGTCGCGCTGCCAGCGAGAGATTGGCAGTTTGCTCGCCAAGTGCTGGAACAGTGCGTTGGCGATACCCAGATTGCCTTCGGAGTTTTCGAAGTCGATCGGGTTGACCTTGTGCGGCATGGTCGACGAACCGATTTCGCCAGCGATGGTGCGCTGTTTGAAATAACCCAGGGAAATGTAGCCCCAGATGTCACGGTCGAAGTCGATCAGGATGGTGTTGAAGCGCGCAATGGCGTCGAACAGCTCGGCGATGTAGTCGTGCGGTTCGATCTGCGTGGTGTACGGGTTGAAACCCAGGCCCAGCTCGTCTTCGATGAAGGCGCGGGCGTTGGCTTCCCAGTCGATCTGCGGGTAGGCCGACAGGTGGGCGTTGTAGTTGCCGACAGCGCCGTTGATCTTGCCCAGCAGTGGCACCGCAGCGACTTGAGTGATCTGACGCTCGAGACGGTAAACCACGTTTGCCAGTTCTTTACCCAGCGTGGTCGGCGAAGCCGGTTGACCGTGGGTACGCGACAGCATCGGCACGTCAGCGAAACGGATGGCCAGTTCGCGGATGGCGTTGGCGGTTTGGCGCATCAGCGGCAGCATCACGTCGTCACGGCCTTCGCGCAGCATCAGCGCGTGGGACAGGTTGTTGATGTCTTCGCTGGTGCAGGCAAAGTGGATGAACTCGCTGACTTTGGCCAGCTCCGGCAACTTGGCCGCCTGCTCCTTGAGCAGGTATTCGATCGCCTTGACGTCGTGGTTGGTGGTGCGCTCGATCTCTTTGACGCGTTCGGCGTGCTCCAGCGAGAAGTTTTCAGCCAGTTCATTGAGAACGGCGTTGGCCTCGGTGGAGAAGGCTGGCACTTCCGGGATGCCGGCGTGGGCGGCCAGGCGCTGGAGCCAGCGTACTTCAACCAGGACGCGGGCACGGATCAGGCCGTACTCGCTGAAAATCGGGCGCAGGGCCTGGGTTTTGCCGGCGTAGCGGCCGTCTACAGGGGAAACCGCAGTGAGCGAAGAGAGCTGCATGGGGTGTTCTCGGACAGTCGGGCAACGAAATGGGGCGCGTATCATACATGAAAAAATCCGCCGGTCCGTCGCCAACCGACCGGCGTATTACGCGTTACAGACTACAAAGCTTTTATTGCGCGACGATTTACTCGCTGCGCATCAACGGATACAGCTCTTTGAGCAGCTTGCGCCGGCTGATCACCAACTGCCAGCGATGCCCGCCGAGCTGGCGCCACAGGCGTGCTGAACGGATACCGGCCAAGAGCAGGGCGCGGATTTTCGAGGCATTGCTCGGCTGTTGCAGGTTGCGCATGTCGCCATGCACCTGAATCCGCTGGCGCAGGGTGCTCAGGGTGTCTTGGTACAGCGCGCCGCACGCGGCAACCACGTTTTCGTGGGCCGGGCCGAAGTGCTCAACTTGCGACTGGATCTGCGGCAGGCGCTTGCCGATGGTGTCGAGCATGTCGTCACGCTTGGCCAGTTGCCGCTCAAGACCGAGCATCGACAGGGCATAGCGCAATGGCTCGCGCTGCAAGGTGCTCGGGTCGCGTTCAAGCGCGCCGATCAGTGCGCGGTAGCCTTCACGCAGATTGATATCGTCGCCGCCGTACACGTCCAGCGTGTCTTTCGGGTCGCGCACCAGCAGGCTGCCGAGCATGCAGCTCAGGCCGGCCTCGTTGGTCTGGCCGGTCTTGGCGATCCGGTCGACCAGCACGGCTGCGAGAAACACGCCGCCCAGCGCCGTCAGTTGCTCCTGAGTCGGGTTCATGCCTGGCCGCTCCACGGCTCGGCGACTTCGATCACGCCGCCGCCGAGGCAGATTTCACCGTCATAGAACACCACGGACTGGCCTGGCGTCACCGCGCGTTGCGGCTCGTCGAACACCGCGCGGTAACCGCTGGCGGTTTTTTCCAGGGTGCAGGCCTGGTCGCTTTGGCGGTAACGCACTTTGGCGGTCAGGCGCAGCGGCTGGCTCAGATCGATCGGGTTGACCCAATAGATTTCCGAGGCGTGCAGGGCGCTGGAGAACAGCCATGGGTGGTTGTTGCCTTGGCCGACGATCAGCTCGTTGTTGTCCAGATCCTTGCGCAGCACGTACCACGGCTCATCGCCCGCATCTTTCAAACCGCCAATGCCCAGGCCCTGGCGCTGGCCGATGGTGTGGTACATCAAGCCGTGGTGACGGCCGATGACTTCGCCTTCGGTGGTTTTGATCTCGCCCGGTTGTGCCGGCAGGTATTGCTTGAGAAAGTCGCTGAAACGACGCTCGCCGATGAAGCAGATCCCGGTGGAATCCTTCTTCTTGGCGGTCGCCAGCTCGTATTTTTCGGCAATGGCGCGGACTGCCGGTTTTTCCAGCTCGCCGACCGGGAACAGGGTCTTGGCGATCTGTTCGCCGCCGACGGCGTGCAGGAAGTAGCTTTGATCCTTGTTCGGATCGAGGCCCTTGAGCAGTTCGGTGCGGCCATCGATGTCACGGCGGCGCACGTAGTGGCCGGTGGCAATCAGGTCGGCGCCGAGCATCATGGCGTAGTCCAGGAACGCCTTGAACTTGATCTCGCGGTTGCACAGGATGTCCGGGTTCGGCGTGCGACCGGCCTTGTATTCGGCCAGGAAGTGCTCGAACACGTTGTCCCAGTACTCGGCGGCGAAGTTGGCAGTGTGCAGTTTGATGCCGATCTTGTCGCACACGGCCTGAGCGTCCGCCAGGTCGTCCATGGCGGTGCAATATTCCGTTCCGTCGTCTTCTTCCCAGTTCTTCATGAACAGGCCTTCCACTTCAAAGCCCTGCTCGATCAGCAGGAGAGCGGAAACGGAAGAGTCCACGCCGCCGGACATGCCGACAATGACGCGCTTCTTGGATGTGTCAGAAGGGGCTGGATCACGCATAGGGATTCAATGAGTGTCTTGAAAAAGGACGCGATTCTATCAGGCTCACGGCCTCAAGGCTAAAGAGAAGGGCGGATCAGTTCGAGGCCGAAGTGATGGCCGGCCAGATAATCATCGATGCAGCGGATGATCAGCTCGCTGCGCCAGTTATCGCGCTGGGCGATTAATTCGTCGCGGGTCAGCCACTTGGCGCCGACGATGCCGTCGTCGAGCGGGCAATCCGGGTGGTGCTTCACGGCTTTGGCGCTGAAGCACACGCGTTGGTAGGTGACACCGTTGCTCGGTGCGGTGTACAGGTAAATGCCGATGACGCCGGTGGGTTCGACGTCCCAGCCAGTTTCCTCAAGGGTTTCGCGAATGGCAGCTTCGATCAGGGTTTCGTTCGGGTCGAGATGGCCGGCAGGCTGATTGAGTACGTTGCGCCCGGCCTTGTGCTCTTCGACCATCAGGAAGCGGCCGTTGTCCTCGACGATGGTGGCGACGGTGATGTGGGGGAGCCATTCCATAAATCTTCCTCAATCTATTGGTTGAAACCTGATCCCCTGTGGGAGCAGGCTTGCTCGCAAATACGGTTTGTCATTCAACATCTTTATTGACTGATCCAATGCATTCGCGAGCAAGCCCGCTCCCACATGGGGTCGTGTCTCAAGGATAAATGGGCCAGCGCCACAAAAAGAAACCCCGGCACTGGGCCGGGGCTTCTTTACAGCATTACAACCTTAAACCAGCGCAGCAACCGCCGCGTTGAAGGTTGCGCTTGGGCGCATGGCCTTGCTGATCAGCTCGGCATTGGCGTGGTAGTAACCGCCGATGTCCACTGGCTTGCCCTGCACGGCGTTGAGCTCGGCAACGATGGTTGCTTCGTTCTCGGTCAGGGTTTTAGCCAGGGGCGCGAACTGCGCTTGCAGTGCAGCGTCTTCGGTCTGGGCAGCCAGGGCCTGAGCCCAGTACATCGCCAGATAGAAGTGGCTGCCGCGGTTGTCGATGTTGCCGACTTTGCGCGATGGCGACTTGTTGTTGTCGAGGAACTGGCCAGTGGCCTGATCCAGAGTCTTGGACAGAACCAGCGCTTTCGGGTTGTTGTAGTTCACACCCAAATGCTCGAGGGATGCCGCCAGAGCCAGGAATTCGCCCAGCGAATCCCAGCGCAGGAAGTTCTCTTCAACCAGTTGCTGCACGTGCTTCGGTGCCGAACCGCCGGCGCCGGTTTCGAACAGGCCACCGCCGTTCATCAGCGGCACGATCGACAGCATCTTGGCACTGGTGCCCAGTTCCATGATCGGGAACAGATCGGTCAGGTAGTCGCGCAGTACGTTGCCGGTCACCGAAATGGTGTCCTTGCCTTCGCGGGTGCGCTGCAGGGTGTACTTCATCGCGTCGACCGGCGCCATGATCTGGATGTCCAGACCGGCAGTGTCGTGATCCTTCAGGTAAGCCTGAACTTTCTCGATCACTACGCCGTCGTGAGCGCGCATCGGATCGAGCCAGAAAATGGCTGGAGTGCTGCTGGCGCGAGCGCGGTTGACGGCCAGTTTGACCCAGTCCTGGATCGGCGCGTCTTTGGTCTGGCACATGCGGAAGATGTCGCCAGCTTCAACAGCCTGTTCCATCAGCAGGGTGCCTTTGCTGTCGGTCACGCGAACCACGCCGTCAGCCTTGATCTGGAAGGTCTTGTCATGCGAGCCGTACTCTTCGGCTTTCTTCGCCATCAGGCCGACGTTTGGCACGCTGCCCATGGTGGTCGGGTCGAAGGCGCCATTGGCTTTGCAGTCTTCGATCACAGCCTGGTAGATGGTCGCGTAGCAGCGATCCGGGATCACAGCCTTGGTGTCGTGCAACTGGCCGTCGGTGCCCCACATCTTGCCGGAGTCACGGATCATCGCTGGCATCGAGGCGTCGACGATAACGTCGCTCGGCACGTGCAGGTTGGTGATGCCTTTGTCGGAGTTGACCATCGCCAGCGATGGACGAGCGGCGTAGACCGCTGCCATGTCGGCTTCGATCTGCGCTTGCTGATCGCTAGGCAGGGCCTTGATACGAGCGTACAGATCGCCGATGCCGTTGTTCAGGTTGAAGCCGATCTGGGCCAGCACGTCAGCGTGCTTGGTCAGCGCGTCTTTATAGAACTCGGCAACGATCTGGCCGAACATGATCGGGTCGGAGACCTTCATCATGGTCGCTTTGAGGTGAACCGACAGCAGCACGCCTTGTGCCTTGGCGCTTTCGATTTCTGCGGCGATGAACGCGCGCAGGGCGTTTTTGCTCAACACGGCGCAGTCGAGGATCTCGCCAGCCTGAACGGTGGTTTTTTCTTTCAGGACGGTCGTGGTGCCGTCTTTGGCGATCAGCTCGATTTTCACAGCGTCAGCGGCGTCGATCAGGGCGGCTTTTTCGCTGCCGTAGAAATCGCCGGTGCTCATGTGAGCAACGTGGGACTTGGAGTCTTTGGCCCATGCGCCCATTTTGTGCGGGTGCTTGCGAGCGTAGTTCTTGACCGACAGCGGAGCGCGGCGGTCGGAGTTGCCTTCACGCAGAACCGGGTTCACGGCGCTGCCTTTGACTTTGTCGTAACGCGCCTTGGCGTCTTTGTCGGCATCGCTGGTTACGGTTTCCGGGTAGTCCGGCAGGTTGTAACCCTGAGCTTGCAGCTCTTTGATCGCGGCTTGCAGTTGTGGAACCGAAGCGCTGATGTTCGGCAGCTTGATGATATTGGCTTCAGGCGTAACGGCCAGGTCGCCCAGTTCGGCGAGGTGATCGGCTACGGCTTTGTCGCCCAGTTGCTCGGGGAAGCTGGCCAGAATGCGTGCTGCAAGAGAGATATCGCGGGTTTCCACGGCGATATCGGCCGAGGCGGTGTAAGCCTCGATGATCGGCAGCAGGGAATAGGTGGCGAGGGCTGGAGCTTCGTCGGTGAAGGTATAGATGATCTTCGAGCGGGTGGGCATATTCGGATTAACTCTCTCTTCTTTGCTAAAGCGTGCGCAGAAACTCGAGGGGCGCCGGGTAAGCGCGTTCGTTCAAAGTCATCCATGAACCGAATGTCGAGATTCTTCGCGGTGATGTTGGGTGCATCGTTGAGCGTCAAGCAGTCGGACTGCGGTAACAGTTCAACCAAACAG
Source organism: Pseudomonas sp. RA_105y_Pfl2_P56 (assembly GCF_963970845.1). Classification (NCBI taxonomy): domain Bacteria; kingdom Pseudomonadati; phylum Pseudomonadota; class Gammaproteobacteria; order Pseudomonadales; family Pseudomonadaceae; genus Pseudomonas; species Pseudomonas sp. RA_105y_Pfl2_P56. The sequence continues at coordinate 5,577 of NZ_CAXAPL010000054.1, read as the reverse complement.
GCGGAAAGTCTCGTGCTAGAGAGGCCAGCCGTCGTGACCCTTTGGTCAGCGGGCGGCATTATACATAGGTAGCTGGCAATCTGCCGATGGTTCATATGCAACGATTCTCGTCCATTGGTCTAAAGGTCGCAGGGCGGGGTGGGGCGTAGAGTCTTGCGCAATGCTTGAGTTTGGCGCTTTTCCCTTTGCTTTCAGGGTTGTACGAAACGAGATGTGCCTGCGTCTTGAACAGAGGGTTTGCGTGTTGATTTAACTGGGTTACGCTCGAACCAAGCCAGATGTTCAATCCAAACAATGGAGTTCAGCATGGGTTACAAGAAGATTCAGGTTCCAGCCGTCGGCGACAAAATCACCGTCAATGCAGACCATTCTCTCAATGTTCCAGATAACCCGATCATCCCCTTCATCGAAGGTGACGGCATTGGTGTTGACATCAGTCCGGTGATGATCAAGGTTGTCGATGCTGCAGTTCAAAAGGCATACGGCGGCAAACGCAAGATTTCCTGGATGGAAGTCTTCGCCGGGGAAAAAGCCACTCAGGTTTACGATCAGGACACCTGGCTGCCTCAGGAAACGCTCGACGCAGTCAAGGATTACGTGGTTTCCATCAAAGGCCCGCTGACCACCCCGGTCGGTGGCGGCATCCGCTCGCTGAACGTGGCTCTGCGTCAGCAACTCGATTTGTACGTCTGCCTGCGTCCGGTGCGCTGGTTCGAAGGTGTGCCAAGCCCGGTGAAAAAGCCTGGCGACGTCGACATGACTATCTTTCGCGAGAACTCCGAGGATATCTACGCTGGCATCGAGTGGAAGGCCGGTTCGCCGGAAGCCACCAAGGTCATCAAATTCCTTAAAGAAGAAATGGGCGTCACCAAGATCCGTTTCGACGAAAACTGCGGTATCGGCGTCAAGCCGGTTTCCCTCGAGGGCACCAAGCGCCTGGCGCGCAAGGCGCTGCAGTATGTGGTCGATAACGACCGCGATTCGCTGACTATCGTGCACAAAGGCAACATCATGAAGTTCACCGAAGGTGCCTTCAAGGAATGGGCCTACGAAGTGGCCGCCGAAGAGTTCGGCGCGACCCTGCTCGACGGCGGTCCGTGGATGCAGTTCAAGAACCCGAAAACCGGCAAGAACGTCATCGTCAAGGATGCCATCGCCGACGCCATGCTCCAGCAGATCCTGCTGCGCCCGGCCGAATACGATGTGATCGCCACCCTAAACCTCAATGGCGACTACCTCTCCGACGCTCTGGCGGCGGAAGTGGGCGGTATCGGTATCGCGCCGGGCGCTAACCTGTCCGACACCGTAGCGATGTTCGAAGCCACCCACGGTACTGCGCCGAAGTACGCCGGCAAGGATCAGGTCAACCCGGGTTCTCTGATTCTTTCGGCGGAAATGATGCTGCGTCACATGGGCTGGACCGAAGCGGCGGATCTGATCATCAAGGGCACCAACGGCGCCATCAGTGCCAAGACCGTGACTTATGACTTCGAGCGTCTGATGGATGGGGCCAAACTGGTGTCGTCTTCGGGCTTCGGTGATGCGCTGATCTCGCATATGTAAGAACTGCAAGCATGCAAAAAACCGCCCCTCTCGGATAATAGAGGGGCGGTTTTTTATGGCTGAAGGTTTTGACGCGTCAGCTGGTAACTTTTTGTTCTCGAAAGGTGTCCGGGACTGTTTCTTTTTCTTCTGTGGCTACGACCGCTGTAATATTGACCGCGTGCAGGCCTTTGGGCCCCTGAGCGATCACGAAGCTTACGGCCTGCCCAGCCTTGAGGGTTTTATACCCGTCCATTTCAATGGCGGAGTAGTGCGCAAAGAAATCAATATCTTTGCCAGCCTCGTCTAGACCTTCACGGGCGTCGGTATTGATGAACCCGAACCCCTTGGCATTGTTGAACCATTTCACCTTGCCGACAGCCATGCTCAAATCCCTCTGCAACAGACTCCAACGCTGGAGTATCATCCAGGACATCCGCAATCTAATCCGTTAAAAGGATTGACTCCGCGGATCTTTTTTACCCACTGTGGGCTCTATTGGTTGTAACACCGTTTTCCCGATAGTCAAGGTGACCGGGCAGTCGGAGTTGAAAACGTGTACAGCCGCCCCCACCACTGTATTTGCACAACTGACGAACCTTTCTTTCCATGCATGCAATCAGCCAGATTCGACTAACATTCAATCAGGATCGCCCGCTTCTCCAAAAGGATCTTCCAGAGGAGCACGACGACGATTCGGCAGGCGTTGCTGTTCAGGAAGCAAAGCCTGCGTTACAGGCGCCGCCGATGTACAAGGTGGTTTTGTTCAACGATGACTACACACCGATGGATTTCGTCGTCGAAGTGCTCGAGGTGTTTTTTAACCTGAATCGCGAGCTGGCGACCAAGGTCATGCTGGCCGTCCACACAGAAGGGCGGGCAGTATGTGGAGTGTTTACCCGCGACATCGCCGAGACAAAGGCCATGCAGGTCAACCAGTACGCCAGGGAAAGCCAGCATCCGCTACTCTGTGAAATCGAGAAGGACGGTTAATCGCCGACCACTTGGGTATGAGGTGAAGCTATGTTAAACCGCGAGCTCGAAGTCACCCTCAATCTTGCCTTCAAGGAGGCTCGTTCGAAGCGTCATGAGTTCATGACCGTCGAACACCTCCTGTTGGCCTTATTGGACAATGAGGCTGCCGCCACCGTTTTGCGTGCCTGCGGCGCAAACCTCGACAAACTCAAGCATGACCTGCAGGAGTTCATCGACTCCACCACGCCATTGATCCCCGTTCATGACGAAGATCGCGAAACCCAGCCAACCCTGGGCTTCCAGCGTGTACTGCAGCGTGCTGTTTTTCACGTACAGAGCTCGGGCAAACGCGAAGTGACTGGCGCCAATGTGCTGGTTGCAATCTTCAGTGAGCAAGAGAGTCAGGCCGTGTTTCTGCTGAAACAGCAGAGCGTTGCGCGCATCGATGTCGTCAACTACATCGCTCACGGCATTTCCAAAGTGCCGGGGCATGGCGATCACTCTGAAGGTGAGCAAGACATGCAGGACGACGAGGGCGGTGAGTCTTCTTCTTCAGGCAATCCTCTGGATGCTTATGCCAGCAACCTCAACGAACTCGCGCGTCAGGGGCGGATTGATCCGCTGGTCGGCCGTGAGTCGGAAGTCGAGCGTGTCGCGCAGATCCTGGCGCGGCGGCGCAAAAATAATCCGCTGTTGGTCGGCGAGGCTGGCGTGGGTAAAACCGCGATTGCCGAAGGCCTGGCCAAACGCATTGTCGACAACCAGGTCCCTGATCTGTTGGCCAGCAGCGTTGTTTACTCGCTCGATCTCGGTGCTCTGCTCGCGGGCACCAAATATCGCGGTGATTTCGAGAAGCGCTTCAAGGCGTTGCTCAATGAGCTGAAAAAGCGTCCTCAGGCGATCCTGTTCATCGACGAGATTCACACCATCATTGGTGCTGGCGCTGCGTCCGGTGGTGTCATGGACGCTTCGAATCTGCTCAAGCCACTGCTGTCGTCTGGCGATATTCGCTGCATCGGCTCGACCACGTTTCAGGAGTTTCGCGGCATCTTCGAGAAGGATCGTGCTTTGGCGCGGCGCTTCCAGAAGGTCGATGTCGTCGAGCCGTCGGTGGAAGACACCATCGGTATCCTGCGCGGCCTGAAGGGTCGTTTCGAGGCGCACCACAACATCGAGTACAGCGATGAGTCGTTGCGTGCCGCCGCTGAACTGGCGTCGCGTTACATCAATGATCGACACATGCCGGACAAGGCCATCGACGTGATCGATGAGGCGGGTGCCTACCAGCGTTTGCAACCGGTCGAGAAGCGCGTCAAGCGTATCGAAGTGCCGCAGGTTGAAGATATCGTGGCGAAAATCGCGCGTATTCCGCCGAAGCACGTCACCAGTTCCGATAAGGAACTGCTGCGTAACCTGGAGCGTGACCTCAAGCTGACGGTGTTTGGTCAGGATGCGGCGATCGACTCGCTGTCCACTGCGATCAAGCTGTCCCGTGCCGGCCTCAAGTCGCCTGATAAACCGGTGGGGTCGTTCCTTTTCGCAGGGCCTACCGGTGTCGGTAAAACCGAAGCCGCGCGGCAACTGGCCAAGGCGTTGGGGATCGAACTGGTTCGCTTCGACATGTCCGAATACATGGAGCGTCACACCGTATCGCGTCTGATCGGTGCCCCTCCAGGTTATGTCGGCTTCGATCAGGGCGGTCTGTTGACCGAGGCGATCACCAAGCAGCCGCACTGCGTATTGCTGCTCGATGAAATCGAGAAGGCGCACCCGGAAGTCTTCAACCTGCTGCTGCAGGTGATGGACCACGGTACGCTCACTGACAACAACGGGCGCAAAGCGGACTTCCGCAACGTGATCGTGATCATGACCACCAACGCTGGTGCCGAAACGGCAGCTCGTGCTTCGATTGGTTTCACCCATCAGGACCACTCGTCCGATGCGATGGAAGTGATCAAGAAGAGCTTCACGCCGGAATTCCGCAACCGTCTGGACACCATTATCCAGTTTGGTCGCCTCAGTCATGAGGTCATCAAAAGTGTGGTGGACAAGTTCCTTACCGAGCTTCAGGCGCAGTTGGAAGACAAGCGTGTGCTGCTGGAAGTTACCGATGCGGCGCGCAGTTGGCTGGCGGCGGGTGGTTACGACTCTGCCATGGGCGCTCGTCCGATGGCGCGTCTGATCCAGGACAAGATCAAGCGTCCGCTGGCGGAGGAGATTCTGTTTGGCGAGCTGGCCGAGCATGGCGGTGTGGTTCACATCGACATCAAGGACGGTGAAATGACGTTTGACTTCGAAACCACGGCTGAGATGGCCTGACGGCTTGGTGTTGATTGGGAAGGCGCCTTCGGGCGCCTTTTTTGTTTTTGGGGGGGGTGGGGTTTTTGGGTTTTGGGTGAATATCCGTTGCTGCGGTGATGGCTTATTACGGTTTCGCCCTTACGGCGACTCACTTTTTTTCAAACGCCAAAAAAAGTAAGCAAAAAACGCTTGCTCCTACGTTCGGCCCGCTCGCTGGGGCTCGGGGTTCCTTCGCTCCGGGATCGATCCGGGCGCAGCGCCTACGGTTTGCTTCGCTGCACCTCCTCTCGCTGTGTTTGGCTTCGCCAAACGGTCGCTGCGCTCCCACCCCCGGATCAATCCCTCCACTCAGCCTTCCGACGTCGCCTTGCAGATCAAAAACTGCAGCCGAGCTAACGCTCATCCTGTTGAGCAGTGAAAAGCGGGCGCTGTTTGCTGTTGGTTTTTTGTGGGCGCTGGCTTGCCAGCGATGGCGGCCTGCGAGCCGACCATCTCTGACTAATCGCGCCCAATCCAGCTGTGGGGGCGAGCTTGCTGGCGAAGACGGCTTACCAGCCACCGAATTTTCACTGAACACACCCAGTCCCCATGTAGGAGCTGCCGAAGGCTGCGATCTTTTGATCTGTTGCTCAACCCCCCGGTGTCAGGATAGTTGTCGCCTCTCCGGTTTTTCCAAAAAAAGCATATCGGGGGCGGAAAGAGACTGGTCGTGCCGTACTATTCACCTGAACGCAGAGCCGCATTACTTAAGATGCTGCT
>NZ_CAXAPL010000053.1:0-32557 GCF_963970845.1 Pseudomonas sp. RA_105y_Pfl2_P56 | reverse complement strand
TTCGAGCACTACAACGAGCAGCATCCACACAGCGCCTTGAACTATCGCTCTCCGAGGGAGTTCAGGCGCTTAGCGGCAGCATCAATTTAACGGGGAGTTGGTGTCCGGTTTGGTAGGGGCAAGTCCAGCGGTATATGGGCAGCTTATGGTTTCGGAGTCGTTATTAATCCGTATGCGTTGGTTGTCGGCATGGCTCTGGCTATAGGAGGTACTATCGCTGCCAATCTGTTGACCGACAGTGACATGGAGATAGTGGTGAAAAAAGGCCCATTCGGTAGCCAATTTGCCGAAGCGGGAATGCTGGATCATGCTTTGGGCAATGGTCAGCGTTTTTCTCACTTGAAGGATCCGCAGGTTGCCTATCAGCAACTACTCGGCATTATCGGAAAACCACAAATATTCGTACAACGGTTGGCCGAATGGCGAAAAAAAGCACCCGTAGCGCACCGCAAGGCTTTAGAACAAGCGGATCATGATCGCTCGCCAATACCAACTTCGGGGCTTCAATGCGTTGTACCTCAGAAACAAGCCCTAGACGATCAGGACTGGGCTATAGTTCTCAGCTCTCCACTATTGTCAATGTTCGAGAATGCCAAGCAATTTCAATTGATCGCTCAAGAGTTCCAAAGTAGCTTGCGAATTAACGGTCTTTTCGACGTAAAACGCTACCATCGTGTACCCGCTGCAGCGCCTAAGGTAGCAGCGCTTTCGTTGGACTCGACTAGCGTGCTTTACATCGTCCCCGCAAGCTTACCCATAATTCAGCTTAGCCCCCTAGAGCGTTATAATGTTCGGGTAACTCAAGGTTTAAAAATTAGTGCTCAGTTTGAATTAAGCTCAGATCAGCAAGACGAGCATTTGATTTTACCCCAGCCCAGCCCTAAAAACTGGTCAGCATTTTCACCGTCAAACCGTCGACTACCGCCAGACAATCTGCCTGTAAATGAAACACCCCCCTATTGGCAAATTGAAACCACTGAGCTCCCTGTATGACATTTAAATTGGACACTCCATATGCTGTAAGTGCATATTACAGCAACAACCAAGAAGCGTTGCCGCCACCCAAATCGGCACAAGACCTCAATCGTTCAGGTACCTTTGATACTCATCTTGCTTTTGGTCACTACGCATACCTAGAGCCAGAAATGGAAGTCACTGCCCAATTAGAGAGTAAAGAGCAGTCAGCATATCGCCGACAGCGGGAGACGGGACACACTGAAAATATATACTGCAGCGCGAGCCGCTGGCAATTTCAAAGCACCACTAAGATTCCACATCTACTATTTATACTTAAATTAATTTGTATCTCTTTCGTATCAGCTGTTTGGGGACTCGGAATAGTCACTGAGTTCGCCCCCAACACAGGGAGAAGCGATGTTAATGCGTTTTATATGTTAATTGGATGCATAGCTGTCGTGGCTGCCATGTATATTTCACTTGCGCTATTCATGAGTGGCAAAAAACTGGTGCATCAGATCCAAATCGGCGGTTTCGTAATTTTCGCCGGTACCGTTCTATGGAGATATGGTTCACTTTTTGGAACTGACAGCATGCAAGTTTGCCTCTGGCTAGGCACATTTCTTTATTTCGTAGCAACTGTCGGGACTGATAGCCTGCTGTGGCTGTACGGCAGAATGAGCACCCACGACGGAAGCGAGTTCAATCGCCTCGACGGAATGCTCCGCTTCAAGCGGCGTTTCCGTCGACTCTTCGTTGCACCTTTTGAAGAGTTTGACCCGGTGTTGCAACTGCTACCCAGCGGTTATGGTTCCCATGACTATGCCCTGTGGCTTCATCACCGCTACACCGACAACAAGATTTGTCTGGCCACCAAAGTCCACGCCCTGGGCCTCGACCAGCCGAATGCGCTGGCCTTCTGGGATTGCCTGCAACGTTACATGGACGTCACACAACCGCTGCCGGACCTGCCGGTGCTTGAGCAAAGTCGTCACCTGGACCCGGTAACCGCCGCCTACGACGTAAAAACCGGCCGTAACCCACGACGATGGCGAGATCAATCGGAAAAAGCCTGGCTGGCAACGGGCTCCAAAGCGCTGAGCAAGCAGCTCGAAGAATATCCATGGCAACAAAAACCATGCATTGTTAAAGCACGTATTGACCCATCTTTAACAATTGAGGCGTATTACCGATCCCAAGAAGCGAAAGGTATATTTGCCACCCCCAAGGCCGATGATTTTGATGATGTGCATCGGCCCTGAAGAGGTAGAGGTAGGCATCAGCCCAACTGACGAACCTGCCTCTCCAATTCCACCTTCAACCCTGGCTCCAACTTCAACTGCCGCGCCAACTCATCCAGATAGCTCTTCTCCATAAAGCTCTCCTCGTCCACCAGCATCACGCTGGCGATATACATCTCAGCCGCCATCTCCGGCGTACTCGCGGCGCGGGCGACGTCGGTCGGGTCGAGGGGTTTGTTGAGTTCGGCGTGCAGCCAGTGCTGCAGTTCCTGATCATTGTCGAGCTTGGTGAATTCACCCTCGATCAATTGCCGCTCGCGATCGTCGATGTGGCCGTCGGCTTTGGCGGCGGCGACCAGGGCTTTGAGGATTGCCTGGCTGTGTTGTTCGGCTTGCGCGGGTGGCACTCGGTCGAGGGTTTGTGGCTCGGTTTGCGGGGCGGTGCCTTTTTGGGCGTTGTAGTTGCCGTAGGCTTTGTAGGCCAGCACGCCGAGTGCGGCGAGGCCGCCGTAGATTGCGACTTTGCCACCGACCTTGCGCACTTTCTTGTTGCCGAGCAGCAGGCCCATGGCGCCTGCCGCCAGTGCGCCACCGCCGGCACCCGACAGCAGACCGCCAAGGCCACTACCGCCGGACGATCCGCCAAGCAAGCCGCCCAACCCACCGGCAGCCGTTTTGTTTTGCGACCCGCCGGCCTTGTTCTGCAACAGATCCTGGCCGGATTTGAGTAGTTGATCGAGCAATCCACGGGTGTTCATGTTCCGCCTCCAAAACAGGGGTTATCCGGATCTATAAGGCCCTCAGCCTAGTTCGAAAGTGCCCCTGCCCTGTTTGCGAGTGTGCTTCCAGATGTTGCTCAGTAGGCGCAAAGCGTTCGCGAAAATAGATATACACTCCAGCCAATCTATAAAAACCGCCCACTGGGTACCCTTCCCATGATGACCTTGCGTCAGATCCGTCACTTCATCGCCGTGGCCGAAACCGGCTCGATCTCCGCCGCCGCGCAAACGGCGTTCATTTCCCAATCGACCCTGACCCTGGCGATCCAGCAACTGGAAGAGGAAATCGGCGTTAGCCTGTTCAGCCGACACGCCAAGGGCATGACGCTGACACATCAGGGTCATCAATTCCTACGCCAGGCTCACCTGATTCTGGCGACTGTGGACAATGCCAAACGTAGCCTCCAGCAAAGCACCGATCAGGTCGCCGGGCAGTTGATCGTCGGTGTGACCAGTCTGGTCGCCGGTTATTACCTAGCGGATCTGCTCACCCGATTCCAGCGTGCCTATCCCAACGTTGAAATAAGAGTGATGGAGGACGAACGCCCCTACATTGAGCACTTGCTGGTCAGCGGCGAGATCGATGTCGGGGTGTTGATACTCTCCAACCTCGAAGACCGTCATGCCTTGCAGACTGAGGTGCTGACCCATTCGCCCCACCGTTTGTGGCTGCCAGCGCAGCATCCGCTTTTGGAACACGACAGCATCAATCTCGCCGACGTCGCTCGCGAGCCGTTGATTCAACTGAACGTCGACGAAATGGATAGCAACGCTCAACGTCTATGGCAGGGCGCCGGACTGCAACCGAAGATCACTCTGAGAACCGCATCGACCGAGGCCGTGCGAAGTCTGGTCGCAGCGGGCCTGGGCGTGTCGATCCAGCCGGACATGACCTATCGCCCGTGGTCGCTGGAGGGCGACATCATCGAAGCCCGCCCCATCGCCGACCTCAACCAGACCCTCGACGTCGGCCTGGCCTGGCGCCGTGGCACTGCGCGCCCAGCATTGGTCGACCCATTCCTGACCGTCGCTCGCGAACAACCCCACGGCGGGCGCAAGCCATCTATTTAATCGAATGCCACCTTCAGTATTTAGAATTTGTCGACCCCGGAGCCGCGCACTAGTCTTGCTGCATCTATAAGACGGTCGGCTCCCGGTGACAGAGGGAGCAACAATGACCACACAAGAAAAGAGATCGCGGAAAATGGCTGGCGCGCAGACCCCGATGTGTACCGCGTTGTTGATCGACGGCCAACTGGTCGCCGGGGAAGGTTTTGTCGAGCCGATCCTCAACCCGGCCACCGGCGAAATTCTCACGCACATTGCCGAGGCCAGCACCGAGCAGGTCGAAGCGGCGATCCTCGCCGCCCACCAGGCCTTTGCCCAATGGTCGCGCACGACGCCGCAGCAACGTTCCAACCTGTTGCTCGACATCGCCAACGCCGTCGAAAAACACGCCGATCACCTCGCCCGCCTCGAATCGCTGAACTGCGGCAAGCCATTGCACCTGGCGCGTCAGGACGATTTGACCGCGACCGTCGATGTGTTCCGCTTCTTCGCCGGTGCCGTGCGCTGCCAGACCGGCCAGCTCAGCGGCGAATACCTACCGGGTTACACCAGCATGGTCCGTCGCGATCCGATTGGCGTGGTCGCCTCGATCGCGCCGTGGAATTACCCGATCATGATGGCCGCGTGGAAAATCGCCCCGGCCCTCGCTGCCGGCAACACGCTGGTGTTCAAGCCGTCCGAACACACGCCGCTGTCGATCCTCGCACTGGCGCCTGCGCTAGCCGAGATCCTCCCGCGTGGGGTGATCAACATCATCTGCGGCGGTGGCGAAGGCGTCGGCAGCCATTTGGTCAGTCACCCGAAAATCCGCATGGTGTCGCTGACCGGCGATATCGTCACCGGCCAGAAAATCCTCCAGGCCGCCGCGAAAACCCTGAAACGCACTCACCTCGAACTTGGCGGCAAAGCCCCGGTAATCGTGTGCAACGACGCTGATCTAAAAGCTGTGGTCGACGGCGTGCGCACCTACGGTTATTACAACGCCGGGCAGGACTGCACTGCCGCCTGCCGGATCTACGCACAGGCCGGGATTCACGACCAATTGGTCGCCGAACTCGGCGCCGCCGTCAGCAGCCTGCGCTTCGCTGGCAAACGCGATGCCGACAACGAGATCGGCCCGTTGATCAGCACCCGCCAGCGTGACCGCGTCGCCAGTTTCGTCGAGCGCGCCCTTGGCCAGCCGCACATCGAACGCGTGACCGGTGCGGCCGTGCATTCCGGTGCCGGTTTCTACTATCAACCGACGCTGTTGGCCGGTTGCAAACAGAGCGACGAAATCGTTCAACGCGAAGTGTTCGGCCCGGTGGTGACCGTGACCCGTTTCGACGAACTCTCGCAGGCCGTCGACTGGGCCAACGACTCCGAATACGGCCTGGCCTCGTCGGTGTGGACGCAGAATCTGGACAAGGCGATGCAGGTTGCCGCCCGCCTGCAATACGGCTGCACCTGGATCAACAGCCATTTCATGCTGGTCAGCGAAATGCCCCACGGCGGGCTGAAACGCTCGGGTTACGGCAAAGACTTATCCAGCGATTCGCTTCAAGACTACAGCGTGGTGCGGCACATCATGGCCCGCCACGGCCAGCATCTCTGACTACGCTAATAACAAGACGCCAACGGCATGCTTCACCGCGTTCACAACTGCCCCGACCATAATTTAAAGAAGAGGGTTCAACCATGTTCGTGCACAAGACCGCACTGCTCAGTGCAATCACCACGGCCTTGCTGGCCAGCGCCAGCCTGCAAGCGGCAGAACCGCTGAAAGCTGTCGGCGCCGGCGAAGGGCAGTTGGATATCGTCGCCTGGCCGGGCTACATCGAACGTGGCGAGAGCGACAAGGCCTACGACTGGGTGACCGGTTTCGAGCAGGAAACCGGCTGCAAGGTCAACGTGAAGACCGCCGCGACCTCTGACGAAATGGTCAGCCTGATGGCCAAGGGCGGTTACGACCTGGTCACCGCGTCGGGCGATGCTTCGCTGCGATTGATCGTCGGCAAGCGTGTGCAACCGATCAACACCGCGTTGATCCCGAACTGGAAGACCCTCGACCCACGCCTGAAAGATGCGCCGTGGTACGTGGTCAATAAACAGACCTACGGCACCCCGTATCAGTGGGGCCCGAACGTGCTGATGTACAACACCAACGTGTTCAAGACTGCGCCAACCAGTTGGAATGTGCTGTTCGCCGCGCAGGATTTGCCCGACGGCAAGCCGAACAAGGGTCGTGTGCAGGCCTATGACGGCCCGATCTACATCGCCGATGCGGCGCTGTATCTGAAATCGACCCGGCCTGAACTGGGCATCAAGGATCCGTATCAACTGACCGAGGCGCAGTACAAAGCCGTGCTGGATTTACTGCGGGCGCAGCAGCCGCTGATCCACCGCTACTGGCATGACACCACGGTGCAGATGAGCGATTTCAAAAACGAAGGCGTGGTCGCGTCGGGCGCCTGGCCGTATCAGGTCAACAGCCTGGTGAACGAGAAGCAGCCAATCGCTTCGACCATTCCGAAAGAAGGCGCCACCGGTTGGGCCGACACCACCATGTTGCACGCCGAGGCCAAACATCCCAACTGTGCATACAAATGGATGGACTGGTCGCTGAAGCCCAAAGTCCAGGGTGATGTGGCGGCGTGGTTCGGCTCGTTGCCGGCGGTGCCAGCGGCGTGCAAGGAGAGCGAATTGCTCGGCGCCGAAGGTTGCAAGACCAACGGTTTCGACCAGTTCGACAAAATCGCCTTCTGGAAAACTCCGCAAGCAGAAGGCGGCAAGTTCGTGCCGTATAGCCGCTGGACGCAGGATTACATCGCGATCATGGGCGGTCGCTAGTCTTTGAATTGACGCCGCGCCCCCCTGTGGGAGCGGCGGTGCGACTTGCTCGCGAAAGCGGTGTGTCAGCCAGCCCCCATGCCGAATGATAGACCGCGTTCGCGAGCAAGCCCGCTCCCACATCGGGATCACCAACACCAGCAAACCGCAAAACGTTTCAGCTTTTTCAGAAGTCCAGGCAGGGCCGCTGCGACGGCTTTCGCCTTTTTGGAGCACCGCACCATGACGCTTGCAGTCCAGTTCACCAACGTTTCCCGGCAGTTCGGCGAAGTGAAGGCCGTTGACCGGGTTTCCATCGATATCCAGGACGGCGAGTTCTTTTCCATGCTCGGCCCCTCCGGCTCGGGCAAAACCACCTGCCTGCGACTGATCGCCGGGTTCGAGCAACCGAGCGCCGGTTCGATCTGCATCCACGGCGCCGAAGCGGCCGGTCTGCCGCCGTATCAACGCGATGTAAACACTGTATTTCAGGATTACGCACTGTTCCCGCACATGAACGTGCTGGATAACGTTGCCTACGGTTTGAAGGTCAAAGGCGTAGGCAAAGCCGAGCGCCATAAGCGCGCCGAAGAAACCCTGGACATGGTCGCCCTCGGCGGCTACGGCGTGCGCAAACCGGTGCAGTTGTCCGGTGGTCAACGACAGCGTGTCGCCCTGGCCCGCGCCTTGGTCAATCGCCCTCGCGTGCTGTTGCTCGATGAACCACTCGGCGCACTCGACCTGAAACTGCGCGAGCAGATGCAAAGCGAATTGAAAAAGCTGCAACGCCAACTCGGCATCACCTTCATCTTCGTGACCCACGATCAGACTGAAGCCCTATCAATGTCCGACCGCGTCGCCGTGTTCAACAAGGGCCGCATCGAGCAGGTCGACACGCCGCGCAATCTGTACATGAAACCGACCACCACGTTTGTCGCCGAGTTCGTTGGCACCTCGAACGTGATTCGTGGCGATCTGGCGCGCCAGCTCAGCGGACACCCGCAGCCGTTTTCGATCCGACCGGAACACGTGCGTTTCGCCGAGGGCCCGCTGGCCAGTCACGAAATAGAAGTCAGCGGTTTGCTCCACGACATCCAGTATCAAGGCAGCGCGACCCGTTATGAACTGACGCTGGAAAACGGCCAGACCCTGAGCATCAGCCACGCCAATAATCAGTGGATCGACAGCAGCGCGCAGCACCAGACCGGCCAGCGCTTGAGTGCGCGTTGGGCGCGTGAAGCGATGATTACGCTGCACGACACCGTTGCGAGCGGGGTGTGAGATGAGCACGCTCGCGACGACTCCATCGCCACCGTTGCGCAGGTTTTCCAACCTGCTCTATCGCAAGCCCAACCTGTACCTGTTGATGTTGCTGGTGCCACCGCTGCTGTGGTTCGGCGCGATCTATCTAGGCTCGCTGCTGGTGCTGCTGTGGCAGGGTTTCTATACCTTTGACGACTTCACCATGGCGGTGACGCCGGACCTGACGCTGGCGAATTTTGCGGCGCTGTTGCGGCCATCGAACTTCGACATCATTCTGCGCACGCTGAGCATGGCCATTGCCGTGTCGATGGCCAGCGCCCTCGTCGCGTTCCCGATTGCCTACTACATGGCGCGTTACACCACGGGCAAGACCAAAGCGTTTTTCTACATCGCGGTGATGATGCCGATGTGGGCCAGTTACATCGTCAAGGCTTACGCATGGACGCTGTTGCTGGCCAAGGGGGGCGTGGCGCAGTGGTTCGTTCAGCACTTGGGGCTGGAGCCGGTTTTGCAATTCATTCTGGGCATACCGGGCGTGGGCGGCAGCACCCTGTCGACCTCGAATCTGGGGCGGTTCATGGTCTTCGTCTACATCTGGCTGCCGTTCATGATCCTGCCGATTCAGGCCTCGCTGGAACGTCTGCCGCCGTCGCTGTTGCAAGCGTCTGCCGACCTTGGCGCCAAGCCGCGCCAGACGTTTATGCAAGTGATTTTGCCGCTGTCGATTCCGGGGATTGCGGCGGGTTCGATCTTTACGTTTTCGCTGACGCTGGGCGATTTCATCGTGCCGCAACTGGTGGGTCCGCCGGGCTACTTCATCGGCAGCATGGTGTATGCGCAGCAAGGCGCGATTGGCAATATGCCGATGGCAGCGGCGTTCACTCTGGTGCCCATCGTTCTGATTGCGGTTTACCTGTCCATCGTCAAACGACTGGGGGCCTTCGATGCACTCTGAGCGCGCTTCACTGGGTCTGCGCATCGCGGCCTGGGGCGGGTTGGTGTTTCTGCACTTCCCGATCCTGATCATCTTCCTTTACGCCTTCAACACCGAAGAGGCCGCGTTCAGCTTTCCACCGAAGGGCTTCACCCTGCACTGGTTCAGTGTGGCGTTTTCGCGGCCGGACGTGCTGGAGGCCATCAAGCTATCGCTGCAGATTGCAGCCATCGCCACGTTGATCGCGATGGTGCTTGGCACGCTGGCGTCGGCGGCGCTGTACCGGCGTGATTTCTTCGGCAAACAGGGCATCTCGCTGATGCTGATCCTGCCGATTGCGCTGCCGGGGATCATCACCGGGATTGCGTTGCTGGCGACGTTCAAAACGCTGGGAATCGAGCCTGGGATGTTCACCATCATCGTCGGCCACGCGACCTTCTGCGTGGTGATCGTCTACAACAACGTCATCGCCCGTCTGCGCCGTACTTCGCACAGCTTGATCGAGGCCTCGATGGATCTGGGCGCCGACGGTTGGCAGACCTTCCGTTACATCATCCTGCCGAACCTCGGCTCGGCGTTGCTGGCCGGCGGCATGCTCGCGTTTGCGCTGTCGTTCGACGAAATCATCGTCACCACGTTCACCGCAGGGCATGAACGCACGCTGCCGTTGTGGTTGCTCAATCAACTGAGCCGGCCACGGGATGTGCCGGTGACCAACGTCGTCGCCATGCTGGTGATGATGGTGACCATGCTGCCGATCCTGGGTGCCTATTACCTGACCCGAGGTGGCGAAAGCGTGGCGGGGAGTGGCGGCAAGTAAACGTCCCCCCCCTGTGGGTGCGGGCTTGCTCGCGAAGAGGCCAGCACATTCAACATTGATGTTGGCTGCCTTACTGCTTTCGCGAGCAAGCCCGCTGCCACCGTTGAACCCGGTTTCTTCTGAAAAATAACAATGGCTTCAAAGAGGACAAAAACATGCAAACCAAACTCTTGATCAACGGCCAACTGGTCAACGGCGAAGGCCCGGCGCAACCGGTGCTCAACCCTTCGCTCGGTGAAGTGCTGGTGGAGATCAACGAAGCCAGCGAAGCCCAGGTCGATGCAGCCGTGCGTGCCGCCGACAACGCCTTTGCCGAGTGGTCGCAAACCGCGCCGAAAGACCGCTCCTTGCTGCTGCTCAAACTCGCCGACGCCATCGAAGCCCACGGCGAGGAGTTGGCGAAACTCGAATCCGACAACTGCGGCAAACCCTACAGCGCCGCGCTGAATGACGAGATCCCGGCGATTGCCGACGTGTTCCGTTTCTTTGCCGGCGCCAGTCGTTGCATGAGCGGATCGGCCGGCGGTGAATACCTGCCCGGCCACACCTCAATGATCCGTCGCGACCCGGTCGGCGTAATCGCCTCCATCGCGCCGTGGAACTACCCGTTGATGATGGTCGCCTGGAAAATCGCCCCGGCACTGGCCGCCGGTAACACCGTGGTGCTCAAGCCGTCGGAACAAACCCCGCTGACCGCGTTACGCTTGGCCGAACTGGCGTCGGACATTTTCCCGGCCGGCGTACTCAATCTGGTGTTTGGTCGTGGGCCTACCGTTGGCAGTCCTTTGGTGACTCATCCGAAAGTGCGCATGGTCTCGCTGACTGGCTCCATCGCCACCGGCTCGAACATCATTTCCAGCACCGCCGACAGCGTCAAACGCCTGCACATGGAACTGGGCGGCAAGGCGCCGGTGATCATCTTCGACGACGCCGATATCGATGCGGCGGTTGAAGGCATCCGTACGTTCGGCTTTTACAACGCCGGGCAGGACTGCACCGCGGCCTGCCGGATCTACGCGCAGCAAGGCATTTATGACAAGTTTGTGGAGAAGCTCGGCGCGGCCGTCAGCAGCATCAAGTACGGTTTGCAGGATGATCCGTCCACCGAACTGGGGCCGCTGATCACTGCGCAACATCGCGACCGCGTCGCCGGTTTCGTCGAGCGTGCCGTGGCGCAACCGCACATCCGTTTGATCACGGGTGGCAAGTCTGTGGACGGCAATGGTTTCTTCTTCGAACCCACCGTGCTGGCCGATGCGCAGCAGGACGACGAAATCGTCCGCCGCGAAGTGTTCGGGCCGGTGGTGTCGGTGACCAAGTTCACTGATGAAGCGCAGGCGCTGGAGTGGGCCAACGATTCGGACTACGGCTTGGCGTCCTCTGTGTGGACTGCGGATGTAGGACGCGCGCATCGGATGTCCGCGCGGTTGCAGTACGGCTGCACCTGGGTGAACACGCACTTCATGCTGGTCAGCGAAATGCCTCACGGCGGTCAGAAATTGTCTGGCTACGGCAAGGACATGTCCATGTATGGGCTGGAGGACTACACCACGGTTCGGCATGTGATGTTCAAGCACTAAGCCTTTAAAAGCTTCGCGTCACCCCGGCTTCAAGGCAGAAACCGGCTCTACGCACCACCAGGACTCCAAAACAATAACTACCGAACCGGGCGGCGCCCTTAGGCCCCGCCACGGCCTCGGCCATCCGAAATCTGCCGATTTCACGGAGCAAACACACATGAGTGCATCACCCTATCTCTCAGCCGCCGTTGCCGACAGCGATGCCGAACAACTGCGCCAACTGGGCTACACCTCCAACTTCAATCGCAGCATGAGCCTGTGGGAAAACTTCGCCCTGGGCTTCACTTATCTGTCACCGGTCGTAGGGGTTTATACCCTGTTCGGCCTGTGTCTGGCCGCAGGCGGGCCACCGATGTTCTGGGCCTACTTGCTGGTCGGTTGCGGTCAGTTGCTGGTGTGCCTGATCTTCGGCGAAGTGGTGTCGCAGTTCCCGATCTCTGGCGGCGTCTATCCATGGGCGCGCCGCTTGGTGGGCAAGAAATGGGCGTGGATGGTCGGCTGGATCTACTCCATCGCCCTGTGCGTGACCATTGCCGCCGTGGCGGTCGGCGCCGGCCCGTACCTGGCCGCCATGATGGGCTTTGAGCCAAACAACAACACCAACATCGTCATCGCCCTGGTGCTGACCCTGTTCGCCACACTGGTCAACCTCAGCGGTACCAAAGTGCTGGCGCGCATCGCCATGTTCGGCTTCCTCTGCGAACTGGTCGGCGCGGTGATCGTCGGCGTGTACCTGCTGATCTTCGAACGCCACCAGCCGCTCAGCGTGCTGTTCAACACCTTCGACATCAGCGTCGACGGCTCGTACCTGCCAGCCTTCCTCACTGCATCGCTGGCGGGGATGTTCCTCTACTACGGCTTCGAGGCCTGCGGCGACGTCGCCGAAGAAACCCCGAACCCGAGCAAGAAAATCCCGGTGGCCATGCGCATGACCATCTACATCGGCGGCATCGCGGCAATGTTCGCCTGCCTGGCGCTGATCCTCGCCGTGCCGGACATGCAAGCGGTGATCAATGGCACCGACAAAGACCCGGTCACCACCATCCTCAACAACGCCTTCGGCCCGGTCGGTTCGAAAGTGGTGATGGGCGTGGTGATGATTTCCTTCATCTCCTGCGTCATCAGCCTGCAAGCGGCAGCCAGCCGTCTGCTGTACTCCTACGCTCGCGATGAAATGGTCATCGGCAGCCGACTGCTGAAAAAGCTTTCTCCTACGACCCAGGTGCCGGTGGCTGCACTGTTCGTGGCCGGCGTCCTGCCCGCCCTGATCATCGTCCTCGGCTTCTTCCTGCAAGACGCCGTGGCCACCATCGTCAGCTTCGCCGCCATCGGCATCTACCTCGCGTTCCAGATGATCGTGCTGGCCGCCCTGTATGCGCGGATGAAAGGCTGGAAACCCAGCGGCAAATTCACCCTCGGCGTGTGGGGCTGGCCGGTGAATATCGGCGCACTGGTGTATGGCGTTGGCGCGATCATCAACATGGCCTGGCCACGCACGCCGGATGCGGCTTGGTATGTGAACTACGCGATGGTGTTGAGCACCGTAATCGTGATTGGTTTGGGCCTGGTTTACATGTGGATTGGCAAGCCGTATGACCATGGGAAGGCGCCGGCCGGGGATGCCTGGAAGGTGAGTCGCTAAGAAGAATCACCCCGGAATCAAGATTTGATTCCGGGGTCTCCCCGAAGCACTCTCATCAATTCATCTGTACGCCATTTGATCTCCGCTTTACCTCTGACAGCTTCGAAGCGATCCAGATCGATCACCTTTCTCTTTTTACCTCTCGCTTCATCTTTGCTCACAGAATTACTTCTCCCGTTTTCCCGGTTGCTAACTCATAAAGGAAAATCTTCGGTACAGGGATGGTTTCGCAGCAAGAGCTGCAAAAACAGGCATTTCCTACAGACACAACCTTCCGGAGAAAGCCCCATTTCCTACGCCGTGCGTCGACAGAGTAGACTTGGCGCCGCTAGCGCCTGACCGATAGGCTTTGTCCCGTCGCTGCCAAATCAGCGGCCCGGGGTCGAAGCCGGAACATCATCAACTTGGCGCAACTGCGTCCTCCATAGAGACCGGGGCTTTTTTGCCTTTCAGTTTCGCGTTATGGCGGATCGTGTGGTGCGGGCCTCTCGGCTTCCATGTTGATCGAGAATGTTCCGACTTCGAACGCCACACGGTTCGCCACCCAAAATCTGTCGAAGGATTCGTGGCGACTCTCATTTCAACATGGAGTCAGAAATGCCTAAGCACACGCCAAATCCACCTGAAACCCACCCGCACTTCACCCCCACCGTCTTCACCCGCCACAACCGCTTCCTCCACGCGTTCATGCAAGACCACGAAGCCTGGTTCTGCGTCCAGGATCTCGGTCGCCTGATGGGTTATCCGCTGAACGAACACCTCACTCTGAAACTCGATCCCGACCAGCGTCGCAACGTCCTCATGCGCAAGGACGGCGAAATCGTCGATTGCGCGACGGTCAGCGAGTCCGGCCTGTACGCCCTGCTCGTCCATCACTTCGTGCCGCAAAACCGCAATCTGCGCCAATGGCTGAGCCATGAAGTAATTCCGATGTTGCGCGAAAGCATGGCAACGCCTGTGCAGAACGGCCCGAGCCTGAGTTCGGTTAACTGGGCTGGGGTCACCGTCCCTCTGCTTCACTGGCAGCAGCAGGCGTGGGTCAAATGGCGTGACGTGCCGGAGTTGATGCACGGCCAACAGCCGTATCCGGTTTTGGGAACCTGTAGCTGAAATCCATCCAAAAAAACTGTGGCGAGGGCGCTTGCTCCCTCGCCACAGGCTATCCCAACGTTAAAACCGCGAAACACTCCTCATCGCATCCACCAGATACCGCATGGCGATCCGGTCGCTCTCTGAGAGCTCCCGATAACGCTCCAACAGTTTCAACTCATCAGAGCTGAGCCTACGCCTTTTGCGACCGCTGCCAAGGCAGGGAAAGATGCCCAACATGTCAGTGATGCCTTGTATTTTTGCCATGGACGATGTCCTTCTCTAATACGTCAAAGAACTGCTCAACCACCACATCGCCCTGCCCCTTTCAGCAGCGTCGTGTGCCCCACCGGTCTGAAGGTTCGCGACCGGTCATGTCCATAGAATAGAAATTTAATCGGTGCTGAAAAGGGTTTTTTAGAGTAATTAGTCGAAAAAAGCAGAAATGCCCTGTAAATCAGAAAGTGCCGTCGGAAAAAATACCGACATGTCTTGTTTCATTGCCAGACTGAGCCTCGTAATCAATCATTTTTGCTCGACAATCGAACGGTTTAAGCTAGCCGGCATCTGTTTATAGTCCGCAGCGTTTGGCCGAAGGCTTGTCCGAACCGTACTTTCTGATCCAGCACGTGCCAGGAACGGCGCGGGATTGCACACGACAGGTTGTATTTATGCACCGCAGGAATTTGCTTAAAGCGTCCATGGCCATTGCGGCTTACACCGGTCTTTCAGCCTCAGGCCTGCTGGCGGCGAATGCCTGGGCCGCCAGCGGTGACGTCGCTGATGGCGACGCACAAGCCTTCGATTTCCAAGCCCTGAAGCGCAAGGCCAAACAATTGGCCGGCAGTGCCTACCAGGACACCAAACAGGTGCTGCCGCCGACGCTGGCGACCATGACCCCGCAAAACTTCAACGCGATCCGCTACGACGGCGAGCATTCGTTGTGGAAGGAGAACAAGGGTCAACTGGACGTGCAGTTCTTCCACGTCGGCATGGGTTTTCGCCAACCGGTGCGCATGCACAGCGTCGATCCGAAGACCCGTACCGCCCGCGAGGTGCATTTCCGCCCGGCGCTGTTCAACTACGAGAACACTTCGGTCGACACTCAGCAGCTCAAGGGCGATTTGGGGTTCGCCGGCTTCAAGCTGTTCAAGGCGCCGGAACTGGATCGTCATGACGTGCTGTCGTTCCTGGGCGCCAGCTATTTCCGTGCAGTAGACGCGACTGGCCAATATGGCCTCTCGGCGCGTGGTCTGGCGATCGACACCTATGCCAGGAAGCGCGAAGAATTCCCTGACTTCACCCAGTTCTGGTTCGAGACACCGGATCAGAACGCCACGCATTTTGTGGTTTATGCCCTGCTCGACTCGCCGAGCGCGACCGGCGCCTATCGCTTCGACATCGATTGCCAGGCCGAACGCGTGGTGATGGAAATCGACGCGCATATCAACGCACGCACGGCCATCGAACAATTGGGCATTTCGCCGATGACCAGCATGTTCAGTTGCGGCACCCACGAGCGCCGCATGTGCGACACCATCCACCCGCAAATCCATGACTCGGATCGCCTGGCGATGTGGCGCGGCAACGGCGAGTGGATCTGCCGTCCGCTGAACAACCCGGCGACGCTGCAGTTCAACGCATTTGCCGACACGGACCCTAAAGGTTTTGGTCTGGTACAAACCGACCATGAATTCGCCAACTATCAGGACACCGTCGACTGGTACAGCAAACGTCCGAGCCTGTGGGTCGAACCGACGACCGCATGGGGCGAAGGCTCTATCGATCTGTTGGAAATCCCTACCACCGGCGAGACCCTCGACAACATCGTCGCGTTCTGGACGCCGAAGAAACCGGTGGCCGCCGGTGATTCGCTGAACTATGGCTACAAGCTTTACTGGAGTGCCCTGCCACCGGTCAGCACGCCGTTGGCGCGGGTGCAGGCGACCCGTTCCGGGATGGGCGGATTCACTGAAGGCTGGGCACCGGGCGAGCATTATCCGCCGGTCTGGGCGCGCCGTTTCGCCGTGGATTTCACTGGTGGCGGTCTGGATCGCCTGCCGCAGGGCACCGGGATCGAACCGGTCATCACCTGCTCCAACGGCAAGGTGCAGGACTTCAGCGTGTTGGTGCTCGATGACATCAAGGGTTACCGGATCCTGTTCGACTGGTACCCGACCAACGACAGCGTGGAGCCCGTGGAACTGCGGTTGTTCATTCGTACCAATGACCGCACGTTGAGTGAGACCTGGCTGTACCAGTACTTCCCGCCGGCGCCGGACAAGCGTAAGTATCCTTGAGGGTTTGAGGCGCCTGCTCGCGAAGACGGCAGCACTGGCAAAACAGCCGCCAACAGAAAAAACAAAGCCCCGACCCTCACTGGCCGGGGCTTTTTGCATGTCAGCGACGCACTCAATCGCGCAAATCAGACTCATGAATCGGCTGATCACGATGGGTCGCACGCTGATACTGCGCCGGCCACACCGCTTTGCGTCCGCCCAGATCATCATCGGCGTGCAACGGCCAGTACGGATCACGCAGCAACTCGCGGGCGAGGAAGATGATGTCGGCCTGGCAGGTACGCAGAATGTGCTCGGCCTGCGCAGGTTCGGTAATCATTCCCACAGTGCCAGTGGCGATGCCTGACTCTTTGCGCACGCGTTCGGCGAAGCGCGTCTGATAACCCGGCCCGACAGGAATCTCGGCGTTGGCTGCCGTGCCACCCGAGGAAACGTCGATCAGGTCCACACCCAATGCTTTAAGACGCCGCGCCAGCTCAACGGTTTCGTCAGGGTTCCAGCCGTCCTCAACCCAATCGGTGGCCGACACACGGACAAACACTGGCAGTTCCTCTGGCCAGACTGCCCGTACCGCTTCAGTGACTTGCAGCACCAGACGAATCCGGTTTTCGAACGAGCCGCCGTACTGATCGCGCCGTTGATTACTCAGCGGCGACAGGAACTGGTGCAGCAGATAACCGTGCGCGGCGTGAACCTCAACCACACTGAAACCCGCTGTCAGCGCGCGTTCTGCGGCATCGACAAAGGCTTGGATGACTTCGGCGATCTGCCCTTCATCGAGCTGTTTGGGTTGCGTGTGCTGCGGATCAAAGGCAATCGGCGACGGCCCGACCGGTGTCCAGCCGCCAT
Source organism: Pseudomonas sp. RA_105y_Pfl2_P56 (assembly GCF_963970845.1). NCBI lineage: Bacteria > Pseudomonadati > Pseudomonadota > Gammaproteobacteria > Pseudomonadales > Pseudomonadaceae > Pseudomonas > Pseudomonas sp. RA_105y_Pfl2_P56. The sequence goes on along the minus strand of NZ_CAXAPL010000053.1, from coordinate 15,227 downwards.
CATCCGGTTTGACGCTGCCGTGCTTGCCGATCCAGGGTCGCTGGGTGCTGGCCTTGCGCCCGGCGTGAGCCAGTTGAATGCCGGCGACCGCGCCCTGCGAGGTGATGAAACGAGTGATACGTTGCAGTGGTTCGATCTGTTCGTCATTCCACAGGCCAAGGTCTTGGGCGGTGATCCGACCGTCGGCCGTCACCGCCGTGGCTTCGGTGAACACCAGCCCGGCGCCACCCACGGCGCGGCTGCCAAGGTGTACGAGGTGCCAGTCGTTGGCCAGACCGTCGACGCTGGAGTATTGGCACATGGGCGACACGGCGATGCGGTTGGGCAGGGTCAGTTGGCGCAGAGTAAAGGGTTCAAGCAGCAGACTCATGGGGCACCTCTCAAATCAGTGGGCAGGCTCCAGGGTTCTGTTTGAATAGTCGTCGAGTGACAGGAAGAGATGCAGCACCCGCCCCCGCGGGCAAAAAACGACAAGACGTCACAAGGCCAATCAAGCAGTGCTTAGAGCCTAGTCGACAACCGGGGATGCGGGAGGGTTCAGAGTCATTCCGTGTGGGAAAGTCCGCCTTCGCGAGCAAGCTCGCTCCACCAGGAAAACACCGGACCTGTGGGAGCGACTTTGCTCGCGAAGGGGTCAGCGCGGTTCGATGTGGGCAATCATCAGTTGCACGGTCTCATTGCCACGAAACTCGTTAACGTCGAGCTTGTAAGCCAGTTCGACCCATTTGATCGTCGGATTCGGCCAGATGTCGCGGTCGATACCGAAGGCGATGCCGTCGAGTTTCACCGAGCCGCACTCGCTTTTGAGTACCACTTTCAAGTGTCGCTCACCGACGACCCGCTGCTCGACCAACTGGAATACACCGTGAAACAGTGGCTCCGGAAAGTGCTGACCCCAAGGCCCGGCATGGCGCAGGGCGCGGGCCAGCTCAAGGTGGAATTCTTCAACCGCCAGCGTGCCGTCCGACAACATGCGCCCGGTGAGGTCTTCTTCGCGAAGTTGCCTACGCACTTCGGCGTCAAATGCCTCAGCGAACAACGGAAAATTCTCCTGCGGCAAGGTCAGGCCGGCTGCCATTGCGTGGCCGCCGTATTTGGCAATCAGGTTTGGATGCTGCGCTGCAACCACGCTCAAGGCATCACGAATATGGAAGCCTTGCACTGAACGCCCCGAGCCCTTGAGCAAACCATCGCCAGCATCGGCGAAGGCGATGGTCGGACGGAAATAACGCTCTTTCATCCGTGAGGCGAGGATGCCGATGACGCCCTGGTGCCACTCCGGATCAAACAGGCACAGACCGAACGGCATCGATTCAACGGGCAAGTCCTTCAACTGGGCCAGCGCTTCGCGCTGCATGCCTTGCTCGATGGTTTTGCGATCCTGGTTCATACCGTCCAGTTGCGCGGCCATTTCGTGGGCCATGTTGGCGTCGGCGGTGAGCAGGCATTCGATGCCCAGGCTCATGTCATCCAGGCGCCCGGCGGCGTTCAGGCGCGGGCCGACGATGAAACCCAGATCCGTGGAGGTGATGCGAGCCGCATCACGCTTGGCCACTTCAAGGATCGCTTTGATCCCCGGCCGCGCACGCCCGGCGCGAATCCGCTCCAGCCCCTGATGCACCAGAATCCGGTTGTTGGCGTCCAATGGGACAACGTCGGCGACACTGCCCAACGCGACCAGATCAAGCAACTCGCCGATGTTCGGCTGCGGCTTGCTTTCGTACCAGCCGAGGCTGCGCAGGCGCGCGCGCAACGCCATCAACACATAGAAAATCACCCCGACACCGGCCAGCGCCTTGCTCGGGAACTCGCAGCCTGGCTGGTTGGGATTGACCAGCGCATCGGCCAGCGGCAGTTCATCGCCGGGCAAGTGGTGGTCGGTGATCAGCACTTTGAGCCCATGACGCTTGGCAGCGGCCACGCCTTCAACGCTGGAAATGCCGTTGTCGACGGTGATCAGCAACTGCGGCTCGCGAGTCATGGCAACTTCGACGATTTCCGGGGTCAGGCCGTAACCGTATTCAAAGCGATTCGGCACCAGATAATCGACATGAGCGGCACCCAGCAGTCGCAGACCGAGCATACCCACCGTGCTGGCCGTGGCGCCGTCCGCGTCGAAATCACCGACGATGAGGATGCGCTGGCGTTGCTCCAGCGCTGTCACCAGCAGATCGACTGCCGCATCGATGCCCTTGAGTTGCTGGAACGGAATCAACCGCGCCAGACTCTTGTCCAGTTCCGCCTCGGATTGCACGCCCCGCGCCGCATACAAGCGGGTCAGCAGCGGCGGCAGGTCACCGAGAAAAGGCAGAGTGGCAGGCAGTTGACGAGGTTCGATACGCATGGGGTGACGGAGACTTCTCTTGAATACGTGGGATTAATCAGATGACAACGCAGGATCAGCCGCGCTCACCTTGCAGCCATTGCAACTGGACTTCGTGTTGACCGCGATCGTCGGTGACGAAAATCGTCCCTTCGCTGATCATCACGTCCCACTTGATGACGCGGGGCATGTCCTTGGCCAGGGTTTCCAGCACTTCTTGCGGGACGGCGGCAATGTTGACGTTTTTAAGGTTCTTGATCGCCGGGATCACCTTGGTTTCCCACACGCGCAGGCTGCCGTAGGCCAGCAGGCTGGTGCGTTCGGTGCGACGCGAGCACCAGGTCAAACGGTCGGCGTCGGGCTGGCCGACTTCGATCCAGTGCAGAACACGATCGTCCAGGCTCTTTTCCCACAGCGCAGGTTCATCCACGTCTGACAGACCACGGCCAAACGACAACTGCTCGTTGTACCAGAGGGCGTAGGCCAGCAGCCGCACAGTCATGCGCTCTTCGGTTTCCGAAGGGTGACGGGCGATGGTCTGCTTGACGCTCTCGTAGACGCTGCGGTCGAGGTCGGTGAGGTTCAGTTCAAACTTGTAAGTGGTCGAAGGCTGGGCCATGAACGGGCTTCTTGATACGAGGAAAGTCGGCAAGTCTAACCGATGCGGTAGGCAATCATCGAATTGATGGCGATCAACCTGCGGCGCCTGACAGCCGGCTATGCTAAAACGCTGTATCCGCTCAACCTTGTCCTACAGGATTCAGCATGCCGTTTACCAACAAGCCGCTCAGCGGCGTGAAAGTCATCGAACTGGGTACATTGATTGCCGGGCCGTTTGCCTCGCGTATTTGCGGCGAGTTCGGTGCCGAAGTCATCAAGATCGAATCGCCGGACGGCGGTGATCCGTTGCGCAAATGGCGAAAGTTGTACGAGGGCACCTCGTTGTGGTGGTTCGTTCAGGCGCGCAACAAGAAGTCGCTGACCCTCAACCTCAAGCATCCCGATGGCTTGGCGATCCTGAAAAAACTGCTCAGTGAAGCCGACATCCTGATCGAAAACTTTCGCCCCGGTGTGCTGGAAAAACTCGGTCTGAGCTGGGACATCCTGCACGCGTTGAACCCGAAACTGGTGATGGTGCGCCTCTCCGGCTTCGGCCAGACCGGGCCGATGAAGGATCAGCCGGGGTTCGGCGCCGTCGGCGAATCCATGGGGGGGTTGCGCTACATCACCGGTTTCGAGGATCGGCCGCCGGTGCGTACCGGCATCTCCATCGGCGACTCGATTGCCGCGCTGTGGGGCGTGATCGGCGCGTTGATGGCGCTGCGTCATCGTGAGGTCAACGGCGGGCTCGGCCAAGTGGTCGATGTGGCACTGTACGAAGCGATCTTCGCCATGATGGAAAGCATGGTGCCGGAGTTCGATGTGTTCGGTTTTATCCGTGAACGCACCGGCAACATCATGCCCGGCATCACGCCGTCGTCGATCCACACCAGCGCCGACGGCAAACATGTGCAGATCGGCGCCAATGGCGATGCAATCTTCAAGCGCTTCATGCTGATCATCGGCCGTGAAGATCTGGCCAATGACCCGACACTGGCCAGCAACGACGGTCGCGACAATCGCCGCGACGAGTTGTATGGCGTGATCGATCGCTGGGTCAATTCGCTGCCGCTGCAATCGGTGCTCGACCTGCTCAATCAGGCTGACGTACCGGTCAGCCGGATCTTCAGTGCCGAAGACATGTTCAGTGATCCGCAGTACCTGGCTCGGGAAATGTTCCTGTCTGCCAAACTGCCGGACGGCAAATCTTTCAAGATGCCGGGTATCGTGCCCAAACTCTCAGAGACACCGGGCTCCTCCGAATGGGTCGGACCGCAACTCGGTGAACACAATGCGCAGGTACTCCACGATCTTGGCTATGACGAAAAGCAGATCGCCCAACTGCGCGAAGACGGAGCCATTTAAGCTGAAGCACCGACAGGCATCGGACGCCAACCGCTCCCGCCACGGATGGACGTGGCGCCTGTTCGGTCTGTTGTTTCTGCTGACCCTGCCCGCTTGGGCGCAGGCAAAACCTACGCTGATCTGGTTACTGCGCGACTTGCCACCGATGACCATTTTCGAAGGTCCGAAAAAGGGCCAGGGGGTGATCGATCAGTTGCTGCCGATGCTGATCGCTGGCATGCCGCAATACGAACATACGCTGATGCGGGTCAATCGCGCCCGTGGCTTGCAGATGCTCCATGACAACCCTTTCGCCTGTGACCCCGCGCTGATATGGAACCAGGTACGCGCGCAGTCGGTTGCGTATTCGATCCCTGCGATTCGCGCGGTGAGCAATGGTCTGGTGGTTCGTCGGCAGGATCGGGCGGTGCTTGAACCCTATCTGGTGAATGGCGAGGTTGATCTGTCTGCGCTACTCGCGAATGGCAACAGGAAGGTCGGCGTTGTCGCCGAACGCAGCTACGGCGAGTTTCTCGACACTATCCTGCATCAAGCGCCCAGCGGCGCGCTGACTGCGCATTACGGCAATGATGCGCTGGCCAATCTGCTGTCGATGCAGCGTCTGGGCCGGTTGCAGGTGGTGCTGGGTTACTGGCCGGAAATCCGCTATCAGGCGAAGCAGGCGCAGATTGCCGAAGATGAGCTGGAGTTTTATCCGATCCAGGGCGTCGGAAAATATCTCTCAGGTTATATCGCCTGTTCCGACACCACGATGGGGCGTCAGGCCATCGGCGAGATCAACCAACTGCTACGCACCCTGCCCCACGAACATCTCAATCGGCTGTACGCCGCGTGGCTTGACCCCAAGCAACAGGCCGATTATCTGGAACAGGCACGGCTGTTCTTCGAACAGCAGGCCGCGCAGTAAACGGCAGACAAAAGAAACCCCGAGAAGTGGGGAGACGACTCGGGGTTAAACGTGGCCCGTAATAAAGACCCGTAGCAGCAAGCGACAAGCACCGGAGCACAATGCTTGATCCTGCTGTTACGAGGTCTGACTGACAGAGATGCAGGAAGTTTCCCACAAGAGACATTTCATTTTCAGAGCGCCGCACGCTTGTCCAGCGCCGCATTGCGCAAGGCCGCGATCACGCAGGGCTCCAGGCGCCCTTCGGCAATCAGGACGTCACGGTGCAAACCATCGACGACATCGGTCAACTGACGCTTGTCGGTCAGTTGTGCCTGATTGAATGGGCGTTCCACGACAATGGCGCCGCTGCTGTTCTTCAAGGTCACCAGGCATTCACCCTGGGCACCGCTTGGAGACAACGAAACCTGATACGGGCTCAGAGCCTCACCGAGCAATAGACTGATACTTTCCATCTCGATCTCCACTCAATAGTCCGAAAACATTGTGTCTGGGGCGTGTCCACAGTAAATGACCACCGGCCCGAGAAGAAAGTTCTGCATGCCGGTCGCAAGCACTGCAGCGTCACCGGTCTGTCAGAGCATGCACGGTGAAGATGACAGAAAAATAACCGTGCCCTTCAGACCCCGACAGGCTGCGAAGCAGCGATCAGGTAGCCGTCCAGCAAACCTCTCATCAGCACTGCCGAGACCGGCGTTTGCAAGCGCCCCAATAATCGCAACCGATGCTCGCGCAGCAACGGCTCGAGATCGCTCAGCAGACTCGGCGCGACCGCCCCCAGCAGGATCAGCGCACGGGCTTCACGCTGTACCGCCAGATGCTGAATCAGAGCCAGGCCATCGCCGCCCTTGAGTTGCGGATCGCAAATGGCAATATCGACCACGCCGCGGTGGCCCAGTGAACACAGGGCCGACGCCAGGGACGGTGCGGTCAGTACGTCATAGATGCCGATGGCATTGAGCATTTGATGCAATGCCATCAGCTGAAACGGATTGGGTTCAAGAATCAGAACTTTAAGCGAGCGCATGGGCGACCTCCGGAACGACAATCGCGGACTCTCACCGCAGTTGTCGCTCACTCTAGGGCAGCCGTCTTAAGCCTCCCATAGGAAAAGTAGCCGCGTCTTATAGGAAGTTTCCCATCTTCACTGCAGACATCGGCACCCGCTCTCCGTCCTACGCTGGGTGATGTCGGTCCAGCCGCCCAGCAGTCCACGCAACTGGCCGTCGGCACTGTAGAACGGCACGGTCCACTGATAGACCTCGCGCGGGCCATTCTTGAATTGCAGTTGGCGTTTACTGAAGCGCGACTTGCGTGTGCTCAGTTGCACGATGAACTCGTCGTGCAGCATCAGGGCGGTCGCTTCGGGCAACACATCGATCTCGATCAGCAAACGCCCCTGCACCTGATCCAGCCGAACCGAAAGAGCCTCCTCGTAGCTGCGGTTGCACATGATCAGTCGACCGTGCAGATCTCGGACAAACATCGGATCAGGCATGGAATCAATCAGCGCGCGCTGAAACGCCAGTTGATCGCCCAGCACCTTTTCCGCCTCGCTGCGCTGTTTGATCACCGCCGTCAGGCGCCGATTCCATACCAGCGACAACAGGCCGAAAACACCCAGCCCACCCATCACCCAGCAGCCCCATTCGATCATCCGCTGCCACACCGACGGTATGGGCGCCGGCGAAATGCCCTCCAGCCATTTGAGGCGAATGGCGCGTAACTCGGCAGGAGGGAACGCCTCCAATGCCTTGTTGAGAATACTCAAAAGTTCCGGCATGCCCTTGCGTACCGCCAGATGATCAGCCTCCCATTTGCCTTCCACCAGTGCACCGACCTTGAGCAACCCCAACGGATAAAGCTGTGCACCGATCTCGTTTTCGATCGTCGCGTAGGCCTCGCCGCTCTCGACCAATGCCCGTGCTTCGGCGTAGGTTTTGACCGAGCGGATTTCGATTGAAGGGTAATCACGTCGGATCACGTCTTCCAGTGCATGCCTGGCGGGCAGCACCACCACTCGCTTGGCCAGTTGCTCCAGGGACTCCACCGAGGGTGCCCCGGCGCGCCCGACAAATACCCAGCCCGCGCCGCCGAATGCGTGACTGAAATCAAGAAACGCCTTGCGTTCGTCGCTTACGGCCAGCGTTGTGCTGATGTCCGCCGCCCCGCTCTCGAGGCGCTCAAGCATGTGATCCGTGGAAAACGACTCATGATGCACAAACTGCAACCCGGTCATCGCCGTGACGCGTTTGAGCACATCGTTGTTCAAGCCGCTCCACTGACCATGCTCATCCTGAAACAGATACAACGGGTACTGCACCGACGCGACCGTCACCGTGGGGTTGTCGCGAATCCACTGGCGCTCATGTGCGTCCAGTTCGATGGGCTGAACGTTGAGGCCCACCGCGTCATCGTGCAACGCCAATTGCGCGGCCACACTGCCGTGCATCACTCCCAGCAATCCGAACAAGCACAACCAGCCCAGTGCCGGTTTCAAACCTCTATAAAACAGCATTGCCACTTCCTTCGTGATCGACTCACCCGTCCTTCGAGGGTGAAAACCCGAGCAGTGTGGCAGCAGAAACAAAAAAGCCCGTCAGGAGACGGGCTTCAAAATGTGACAGCTTTGCAGGTTTAAAGCGGCTTGCCGCGGTTGCCATGCTGGCTGACAAAGGCCTGCACGGCTTTCAGCTCGTTTGGCAGAACGGTGCAGCGTTCGTTTCGCTCAAACAAATCAGAAAGGTGTGCAGGTAGTTCGAGCGCTTTTCCTACACCCGCTTTCTCTACCGCGTCCGGGAATTTCACCGGATGCGCCGTGCCCAGGATCACCATCGGGATGTCGAGGCTGCGACGGCATTCGCGTGCGGCCTTCACGCCAATGGCGGTGTGCGGGTCCAGCAGTTCGCCGGTCTGCGCATAGACTTCGGCGATGGTTTCGCAGGTTTGGGCATCGTCCACGGCCAGCGAATCGAACAGTTTACGTGCTTCGGTCCAGCGCTCTTGCTCGACGCTGAAACCACCGCCCTGCTTGAACGAATCCATCAAACCGGCAATCGCTGCACCGTTGCGACCGTGCAGGTCGAACAGCAGGCGTTCGAAGTTCGACGACACCATGATGTCCATCGACGGCGACAACGTGGCGTGCAGGGTTTGCTTGACGTACTGATTGCCGCTCATGAAGCGGTGCAGGATGTCATTGCGGTTGGTGGCGACGATCAACTGATTGATCGGCAGGCCCATGTTGCGCGCCAGGTAACCGGCGAAGATGTCGCCGAAGTTGCCGGTCGGCACCGAGAACGATACCGAACGCGCAGGGCCACCCAACTGCAGGGCAGCGTGAAAGTAGTAAACGATCTGGGCCATGATCCGCGCCCAGTTGATCGAATTCACCGCCACCAGGCGCGTGCCCTTGAGGAAGCTCTGGTCGGCGAAACTGGCTTTGACCATTTCCTGGCAGTCATCGAAGTTGCCTTCGATGGCGATGTTATGAATGTTCTCACCGAAAATCGTGGTCATCTGGCGACGCTGCACTTCGGACACACGGTTGTGCGGGTGCAGGATGAAGATGTCGACATTTTCGCAGTGTTTGCAGCCTTCAATGGCGGCCGAACCGGTGTCACCGGAGGTGGCGCCGACGATGACTACACGCTCGCCGCGCTTTTCAAGCACGTAGTCGAGCAGACGACCGAGCAGTTGCAAGGCGAAGTCTTTGAACGCCAGGGTCGGGCCGTGGAACAGCTCCATGACCCATTCGTTGCCGTTGAGCTGACGCAGCGGCGCGACGGCGCTGTGCGAGAACACACCGTAGGTTTGTTCAAGAATCCTTTTGAAATCGGCGTCAGGAATGCTGCCGGTTACAAACGGGCGCATGACGCGAAAGGCCAGCTCGTGATACGGCAGGCCTGCCCAGGAAGCGATTTCTTCCTGGGTAAAACGTGGCAGGTTTTCCGGGACGTACAGACCACCGTCGGTGGCAAGACCAGCCAGCAGGACGTCTTCGAAATTCAGGGCCGGTGCCTGGCCGCGGGTACTGATGTAACGCATAAGGGCAAACCTTCGGTTTGGGCTACAAGCGGTGAGCTTCAAGCTACAAGTGAAAAGCGCCTCTGCTTTTACTTGCAGCTTGAAGTTTGAAGCTTGCTGCTGTTAATTCAAGTGTTCGACGCGGATCCGCATAACCGGACCGTTGACGCCGGCCAGGGCTTCCAAGGCTGCGATCGCATCATTGATGCGCTGCTCGACCACGCGGTGGGTCAGCAGGATCATCGGCACCAGACCGTCCTGCTCTTCGACTTCCTTCTGCATGATCGACTCGATGTTGATGCCACGCTCCGACAGAATGCTCGCCACCTGAGCCAGTACGCCCGGGTGATCCTTGGCTTGTATGCGCAAGTAGTAAGCGCTTTCACAGGCTTCGATCGGCAGGATCGGATGGGCCGACAGTGAGTCTGGCTGGAAGGCCAGATGCGGGACGCGGTTCTCCGGGTCGCTGGTCATGGCGCGAACCACGTCCACCAGGTCGGCGATGACCGAAGAGGCCGTTGGCTCCATGCCGGCACCGGCGCCGTAGAACAAGGTCGAACCGGCAGCATCACCGTTGACCATCACCGCGTTCATCACGCCGTTGACGTTGGCGATCAGGCGATCGGCCGGGATCAGCGTCGGGTGTACGCGCAACTCGATGCCCGCAGCCGTACTGCGCGCCACGCCGAGGTGCTTGATGCGGTAGCCCAGTGCTTCGGCGTAGTTGACGTCAGCGGTGGTCAGCTTGGTAATGCCTTCGGTGTAAGCCTTGTCGAACTGCAGCGGAATGCCAAACGCAATGGAAGCCAGAATCGTCAGCTTGTGCGCGGCGTCGATGCCTTCGACGTCGAAGGTCGGATCGGCTTCGGCGTAACCCAGCGCCTGAGCTTCGGCCAATACGTCTTCAAACGTACGGCCCTTCTCGCGCATTTCGGTGAGGATGAAGTTGCCGGTGCCGTTGATGATCCCGGCCACCCAATTGATGCGGTTGGCGGACAGGCCTTCACGGATCGCCTTGATCACCGGAATGCCACCGGCCACCGCGGCTTCAAACGCCACGATCACGCCTTTCTCGCGTGCCCTGGCGAAAATTTCATTACCGTGAACGGCAATCAGTGCCTTGTTCGCGGTGACCACATGCTTGCCATTCTCGATGGCCTTGAGTACCAGCTCGCGGGCAACGGTATAGCCGCCCATCAGCTCTATGACGATGTCGATCTCAGGGTTCGTGGCCACTTCGAAGACATCGTTGGTAATCGCAATACCGGTCGTCTGGAACTGAGGCTTTGGCGTGCGCATGGCAATTTGTGCCACTTCGATCCCACGCCCGGCACGACGAGCAATTTCCTCGGCGTTGCGCTGAAGTACGTTGAAGGTACCGCCACCGACGGTCCCTAACCCACAGATGCCTACTTTGACCGGATTCACTGTGAACTCCCCATGAAACGGCCGACTCAGGGTCGGCCGGAAAACAACCGCGTGCTCGCGGCTCTCTATTAATGGCCCGGCGATGCGGCTACCGGACCATGATCGTCAAAGGCTGACCGTGACGATGCGAATTACTTCGCGCCCAGCGCCAGTTTGGCGACTTGTGGCGCAGGCTGATAGCCCGGAATGACTTGCCCATCGGCCAAAACGATGGCCGGTGTACCGTTCACGCCGATCGACTGACCGAGGGCGAACTGTCTGGAAACCGGGTTCGCGCACTTGGCGGCCTTGATTTCCTTGCCATCGACCATTTTGTCCATGGCCGCTTTCTTGTCTTTGGAGCACCACACGGCTTGCAGTTGCTCATCACCCGGCGAGCCCAGGCCCTGACGCGGGAACGCGACATAACGCACTTCGATGCCGCGCTTGTTCAGCTCGGGCACTTCGGCGTGCAGCTTGTGGCAGTAAGGGCAAGTGGTGTCAGTGAACACGGTGATGTGCGATTTGGTCTCGCCCACGGCCGGGTAAACCACGGTTTCAGCCACCGGAATGGCGTTGATCAGTTTGGAGATGCCCAGGCGCTCGGTCTTCTCGGTCAGGTTGACCGGTTTGCCGTCCTTGAGCTGAAACAGGTAGCCCTGAACGATGTACTGGCCATCGGCACTGGCGTACAGCACACGGCTGCCTTTGAGCTTGACTTCATACATGCCAGGCAGAGGGCTCGCGGAAATGCTGTCTACCGGAACATCGAGCTGGAGGTTTTCCAGGCTTTTACGAATGGCTTTGTCAGCCGCATCATCGGCGACGGCAAAGGTGCTGACCAACGCAATGGCGGCGGCGGCGAAAATCTGGGTCAGACGCATGAGAACTCCTGAGGGCGGACAAATGGAACGGTCAGAACGCCCGGGCCGGAACACCGGGTCATAACCGTCCATCGTGCAAACCGGCAAAGCCTAACACATAAGGTCACGGTGGCCGAATGCGCCTGTCGCCAGACGCACAGGCGGATGCAATTGCTTGCACATCGATTGTTTGTTCAGCCACGCGGGTGGTGTTTGGCATGCAGATCCTGCAACCGTGCCCGCGCCACATGAGTGTAGATCTGGGTGGTCGACAGATCACTGTGACCGAGCAACATCTGCACCACGCGCAAATCCGCGCCGTGGTTGAGCAGGTGCGTGGCGAACGCGTGCCGCAAGGTGTGCGGCGACAGCGATTTGCCGATCCCGGCGACCTTGGCCTGATGTTTGATCCGGTGCCAGAACGTCTGCCGGGTCATCTGCTCACCGCGCTGGCTGGGAAACAGCACATCGCTGGGGCGCCCGCCGAGCAGTTCTGCACGCCCGTCACGCATATAGCGCTCGACCCAGACAATCGCCTCCTCGCCCATCGGCACCAGCCGCTCTTTGCTGCCCTTGCCCATCACCCTTAATACGCCTTGGCGCAAGTTGACCTGCTCCAGGGTCAGGCTGATCAGCTCGGTTACCCGCAGGCCGCAGGCATACAGGACTTCCAGCATGGCGCGGTCACGCTGACCGATGGCTTCGCTCAGATCCGGTGCTTTGAGCAATGCCTCAACGTCGGCCTCCGACAAGGATTTGGGCAGCGGCCTGCCGAGTTGCGGCATGTCGACGCGCAATGTCGGATCGACTGTGATCAGCTTTTCGCGCAGCAGATAACGATAAAACCCACGTACGCCGGAGAGAAATCTCGCAGTGGATCGCGGTTTGTAGTTTTGCTCCAGACGCCAGGCGAGATGATCGAGGATCAACTCACGGCCGGCGTTGATCAGCTCCAGGTTTTTCTCCTGCAACCAGCCATTGAACAGCGCAAGGTCGCTACGATAGGCGCCACGGGTGTTGTCGGACAGGCCCTTCTCCAGCCACAAGGCGTCGAGGAATTGGTCAATCAGTGGATGGTCGATGGCAGGCATGGGCGCTCAAGGCACACAGTTCAACGACTGCGCGCAAATGTAGAGTGAACTGTAGGAATGGGCGCTAGTCTTTCATAGCCCGCAATTTCAAGGAACAGGGAGCATCAATGAACGAGCAGCAAATTCTATTGGCATTTGGCGGGATAGGCGCAGCGGCGCTAGGTTGCCAATGGCTGGCGTGGCGCCTGAAGCTGCCGGCGATTCTGTTTCTGTTGCTGACCGGCATTCTGGTCGGCCCGGTATTGGGGTGGCTCGATCCGCAGGAAATGTTCGGGCCGCTGCTGATGCCACTGGTATCGCTGGCCGTGGCGCTGATCCTGTTCGAGGGCAGCCTGACGCTGCACCTGTCGGAATGGAAAGAAATCGGCAGCGTCGTCCATCGACTGGTGACTCTCGGCGCCCTCTCGACCTGGATTGTCATTGCGCTCGCCACTCACTTTTTGCTCGGCTTCGACTGGATGCTGGCGATCCTCTTCGGCAGCCTGACGCTGGTCACGGGCCCCACGGTGATTGTGCCAATGCTGCGAGTGGTGCGGCCCAAAGCCTCGATCGCCAACATTCTGCGCTGGGAAGGCATCGTCATTGATCCGATCGGCGCCCTCCTCGCCGTGGTGGTCTACAGCTTCATCATTGCCAGTGCCGAAGGCCATGGCCTCAAGCAGAGCCTGTTCACCTTTGGCGGGGTGATTGCCTGCGGCGCGGCGTTCGGGGTTGCCGGAGGCTGGTTGCTCGGCACGGTCATTCGGCGGCAATGGCTGCCGGAGTACCTGCACAACCTCGCTTCGCTGGCGGCGGTGCTGGGAATTTTCATTGTCTCCAACGAGGTGATGCATGAGTCCGGCCTGCTGGCGGTGACATTAATGGGCATGTGGCTGGCCAACATGAAAGGCGTGGATGTACGGCACATCCTGCACTTCAAGGAAAACCTCAGCGTGTTGCTGATTTCCGGGCTGTTCATTCTGCTCGCCGCAAGGCTGGACTTGAACGCCTTGATCGGGCTCGGGCCGCTGGTGCTGATCCTGCTGCTGGTCATCCAGTTGATCGCCCGACCTTTGAACGTTGTGCTGAGCACCGCGGGGTCTAGCCTGAACTGGCGTGAGCGGGCATTGCTGTGCTGGATCGCCCCACGCGGGATTGTCGCGGCGGCAGTGTCGGCGATTTTCGCGATTCGCCTGGATGAAGCCGGACATGAAGGTGCGCTGTTGCTGGTGCCACTGACCTTCGCGGTGATCATCGGCACCGTCGTGCTGCAAAGCGCAACGGCGCGACCGTTGGCGCGTTTGCTCAACGTCGCGGAGCCGGCGCCCAGTGGTTTCCTGATCGTCGGCGCCAATGGGCCGGCCCGGGCTTTGGGCAAGTCGTTGCAACAATTGGGTAGCCGAGTGTTGCTGACCGATTCAAGCTGGGAAAACATTCGTGCAGCGCGCATGGAGGGTTTGCCGACGTACTTCGGTAATCCGGCCTCGCAGCATGCCGATGCGCATCTGGATCTGGTTGGCCTGGGGCATTTGCTGGCGTTGTCGCCGTCGGGCGAACTCAACACGCTGGCAGCCATGCGCTTTCGCCATGATTTCGGGCATCAGCGCCTGTTTGGCCTGGCCAGCGGTCAGGAAAGCCGTCGCAGCGACAAGCACCGCGCCAGTCTTGAGCATCGCGGCAATCAACTGGGCAGCGAGGCACTGACCTACGCCAAACTGGCCGGCCAGATGGGTCAGGGTGCCGAGCTGTATAGCACGACGCTGACGGACGGCTTTGGCTGGGAGGATTACCGTGCGCTGCATGGCAATCGCGCCACGTTGTTGTTCATGCGCGATGACAGCGGATGGGTGCATGTGGTGACGCCGGAGACCGCTTTGAAGCCGGGATCGGGGTGGACGCTGCTGGCGTTGATCCAGCCTTTAACCAGCGGCGCCTGACCTGACGCATTCGCGAGCAAGCCCGCTCCCACAAGAAACCTCGATCCAGTTCAAGCCTGCCCCCACAGGAGACCTCGATCCAGTGAGGGAGCGGGCTTGCTCGCGAATGGCGCGGCTCGGAAGTGGATCAGGCCGCAAACCCCGGCAGCACCGGCACCGGTCGTTTGTCATCATCGATGGCGACAAAGCTGAACTGCCCATGGATAGCCTTCTCGCGCCCGTCACAACTCATGCTTTCCACAAACACTTCCACCTCGACCTTGAGGCTGGTGTTACCGACCTTGATTACTCGCCCCACCAGTTCGACGATGGAACCGGCCGGGATTGCATGATTGAAGTCGATGCGGTCAGTAGACACCGTCACCAGCGGCAAACGGCAAAAACGCGTGGCGGTGATGAACGACACCTCGTCCATCCACGCGGTGCCGCCGAACAGGGTGTTGTGGTGGTTGGTGGTCGGCGGGAACACGGCTTTGGTTACACGGGTCACCGAGAGCTCGGTACGGCGTTCGATTTCCTGGTCACGGGGGGTCATGGTTATGGCCTGAAATAAAAATGCTGTGGATAAATTGCAGACAACAAAAAAGCCACCCGAACAGACCGTGTGAAAACACACTGATGAAGGCCCAACAAAACGCCCCGACTTGTTCGGGGCGTTTGTTTTTGTGCGGGCAACAGACGAAAAAAGGCCTTTCAGCCCATTAGCGCCATCAACTGGCGGGCTCCGAG
>NZ_CAXAPL010000052.1:0-34333 GCF_963970845.1 Pseudomonas sp. RA_105y_Pfl2_P56 | reverse complement strand
GAGTCCAGTACTGCTCGGCGCTGTATCAAAAGCTCCACGCCAAGCATGGCATCACGTGTTCGATGACAGATGGCTACGACTGCTACCAGAACGCCTTGGCAGAGCGGGTCAACGGCATCTTGAAAACAGAACTATTACTCCACCGGCCGAAAGACTTGGCGCAAGCGGAGCAAATGGTGCGAGAAGCGATCCTGATCTACAACCAGGAACGCCCGCACCTGTCCTTAAAATACAAAACGCCCGATGCAGTGCATCGGGCGTTGGGGTGAAACAGGTGTAAACCTATTTCAGGACTAGACATGTTGTTTATGTGCTGGCTTGCTCGCGAAGGCAATTTGTCAGGCGCTGGTGTAGTCCGCAGCCAGAAACCGAAACCACCCAACCAATAATTATCGATTTCCCGCGTAAGACATTTCCGCCTGTTACCCGTCTTCATCCCCGTAACCAAATGTGTAACCGCCAGCGCCAAACCGGGGCGAGGGGAAACGCATCGCCCCGTTTCAGAGCCTCAAAACCAGGCGAGAAAAATAAGACACAACGCTGCGCTTGCCGGATTAGAAGGGTTTGCGAATAATAGGCCCGCAATTTGCAGCATAGATCGGTTCACTGTCTTTCGCTCTTGCATGAAATTGCAAGACTGTCAATGTGCTCAAGTCGGTTTCTCGGTGCATCTGTAATTAGTTGTCGCATTGAAGAAATATCGACTTCGGGCCTGTCGTTAGAATGCCGATCACTGGCTCATCGTGGCTAACGTTGAAACCTCCTGCGGTTTCAATAGGAAATTTCCCACCGATGCAGCAACGGATTTTCCGATTCACCCATTCGCATATTGGGCTGTTGCTCACTCTGCCGTTTTTGCCCTTTACCGATGGAGTCTCAAGATGAAGAAACTTGTGCTGCTTGGCGCCCTGGCACTGTCCGTGCTGTCGCTCAATGCCTTCGCTGACGAAAAACCTGTGAAGATCGGTATCGAAGCGGCTTACCCTCCGTTCGCTTCCAAAGCGCCGGACGGCAGCATCGTCGGTTTCGACTATGACATCGGCAATGCGCTGTGCGAGCAGATGCAGGTCAAGTGTGTATGGGTCGAGCAAGAGTTCGACGGTCTGATCCCGGCACTGAAAGTGCGCAAGATCGACGCGATCCTGTCGTCCATGTCGATCACTGAAGACCGCAAGAAGTCCGTCGACTTCACCAACAAGTACTACAACACCCCGGCACGTCTGGTCATGAAGGCCGGTACTCAGGTCAGCGAAGGTCTGGCTGAGCTCAAGGGCAAGAACATCGGCGTGCAACGTGGTTCGATCCACGAGCGTTTCGCCCGCGAAGTCCTGGCTCCACTGGGCGCCGAGATCAAGCCGTACGGTTCGCAGAACGAGATCTACCTCGACGTGGCCGCCGGTCGCCTCGACGGCACCCTGGCTGATGCCACCCTGCTGCAAGACGGTTTCCTGAACACCGACGCCGGTAAAGGTTTCGCCTTCGCAGGCCCGGCTTTCACCGACGTCAAATACTTCGGCGACGGCGTAGGCATCGCTGTGCGTAAGGGCGATGCCCTGAAAGACAAGATCAACGCGGCCATCGCGGCCATCCGCGAAAACGGCAAATACAAAGCAATCCAGGACAAGTACTTCGCCTTCGATATCTACGGCAAGTAATACGTCTCTGCGACAAGTCCGAAATGGCGCAAGCAACAGGATCTCTGCGGTTTGCGCCATTTTTTCATCCCTACTTTCGAGGACCTGAATCATGTTGAAAGGCTACGGGGCTGTCATCCTCGATGGCGCATGGCTGACGCTTCAGCTCGCCTTGTCGTCCATGGCTCTGGCCATCGTTCTCGGGCTGATCGGTGTTGCACTGCGCCTGTCGCCGGTGCGCTGGCTGGCGTGGCTGGGCGATCTGTATTCCACGGTGATCCGCGGGATTCCCGATCTGGTGCTGATCCTGCTGATTTTCTACGGCGGTCAGGACTTGCTCAACCGCGTGGCGCCGCTGCTCGGCTTCAACGATTACATCGACCTGAACCCGTTGGCCGCCGGTATCGGCACCCTCGGTTTCATCTTCGGGGCGTACCTGTCGGAAACCTTCCGTGGCGCGTTCATGGCGATCCCCAAGGGGCAGGCCGAAGCGGGCATGGCCTACGGCATGAGCAGTTTTCAGGTGTTCTTCCGGGTGATGGTGCCGCAGATGATTCGCTTGGCGATTCCAGGCTTCACCAACAACTGGCTGGTACTGACCAAGGCGACTGCGCTGATTTCGGTGGTCGGTCTGCAAGACATGATGTTCAAGGCCAAGCAGGCGGCGGATGCCACTCGCGAGCCTTTCACCTTCTTCCTTGCAGTGGCGGCGATGTACCTGGTGATCACCAGTGTCTCGTTGCTGGCATTGCGTCAACTTGAGAAGCGCTACTCGGTAGGCGTAAGGGCGGCTGATCTATGATCTTCGACTACAACGTCATTTGGGAGGCTATGCCGCTGTACCTCGGCGGCCTGTTGACCACCCTCAAACTGCTCGCGCTGTCGCTGTTCTTTGGTCTGCTGGCGGCGTTGCCGCTGGGGCTGATGCGCGTCTCCAAGAACTCGATCGTCAACGGCACCGCGTGGCTCTACACCTACGTGATTCGCGGTACGCCGATGCTGGTTCAACTGTTCCTGATCTACTACGGTCTGGCCCAGTTTGAAGCTGTACGTGAAAGCTTCCTCTGGCCGTGGCTGTCCAGCGCTACGTTCTGCGCATGCCTGGCGTTCGCCGTGAACACCAGCGCCTACACCGCGGAAATCATCGCCGGCAGCCTGAAGGCGACGCCGAACGGTGAGATCGAAGCGGCCAAAGCCATGGGCATGTCGCGCTTCAAGATGTACAAGCGCATCCTGCTGCCGTCGGCCCTGCGCCGCGCGTTGCCGCAGTACAGCAACGAAGTGATCATGATGCTGCAGACCACCAGTCTGGCGTCCATCGTGACCCTGATCGACATCACGGGTGCGGCCCGTACCGTTAACGCGCAGTACTACCTGCCTTTCGAGGCGTACATCACCGCTGGCGTGTTCTACCTGTGCCTGACCTTCATTCTGGTCAAGTTGTTCAAGCTGGCCGAGCGTCGCTGGCTGAGCTATCTGGCCCCGCGGAAGCACTGATATGGAACGTATCGACCACGTTTTGCCGTGGAGCCATCTGGGCAGCGAGCGCAGGATTTCGGTGTTTCGTTTCGGCAGCGGCGAGCGCAAGGCTTACATTCAGGCCAGCCTGCACGCTGACGAATTGCCGGGCATGCGCACCGCCTGGGAGCTTAAAAAGCGCCTCGGCGAACTCGAAGACAAAGGCCTGCTCAACGGCGTGATCGAGCTGGTGCCGGTGGCCAACCCGTTGGGGCTTGGTCAGTTGCTGCAAGGCAATCACCAAGGCCGTTTCGAGGCGGGCAGTGGCAAGAATTTCAACCGTGACTTCGTTGAGCTGAGCGCGCCGGTTGCGGCGGCGTTGGCCGACAGCCTGGGTGACGATTCGCACGCCAATATTCGCCTGATCCGTCAGGCGATGGCCGATCATCTGGCGGCATTGCCGCCCGCGAGCAGCCAGTTGCAAGGCATGCAGCGCGTATTGCTCAGCCATGCCTGC
Organism: Pseudomonas sp. RA_105y_Pfl2_P56; assembly: GCF_963970845.1. Taxonomy (NCBI): domain Bacteria; kingdom Pseudomonadati; phylum Pseudomonadota; class Gammaproteobacteria; order Pseudomonadales; family Pseudomonadaceae; genus Pseudomonas; species Pseudomonas sp. RA_105y_Pfl2_P56. The sequence continues at coordinate 30,724 of NZ_CAXAPL010000052.1, read as the reverse complement.
ACCGCTGACGTGGTGCTCGACTTGCACTGTGATGCTGAAGCGGCACTGCACCTGTATGCGTTGCCGCAGCACTGGCCGCAGTGGCGTTCACTGGCCGCGCATCTGAATGTGAAAGTGGGTTTGCTGGCGGAAGATTCCGGCGGCAGCTCCTTCGATGAAGCCTGTTCGCTGCCGTGGCTGCGCCTGTCGCGTCAGTTCCCGCAGGCGCAGATTCCTTTGGCTTGTCTGGCGACGACCATCGAGCTGGGCGGTCAGGCTGACACTGGCCGCGCTGATGCCCAGGCCCATGCTGAAGGCATTCTGGCGTTTCTCGCCGAGCAGGGCTTGATCAGCGGCGAGTGGCCGAGCCCGGCACACGAGCCGTGCGAAGGCATGCCGTTCGAAGGCACCGAATTGTTGTTCGCGCCGCACCCGGGCGTGGTGAGCTTTGTGCGTAAACCCGGCGAATGGGTCGAGGCCGGTGATGAGATTTTTGAAGTGATCGACCCTGTGTCCGATCGGGTCAGCACGGTGTGTGCTGGTACGTCCGGGGTGCTGTTTGCCATTGAACGGCTGCGCTATGCCCAACCCGGTTTCTGGCTGGCCAAGGTGGCGGGGCGCGAAGCGCTGCGTCACGGGCGCTTGCTCAACGACTGACTGACTGTTTTTGTGAGAACCGACCGCATGTACAAACTTGAAGTCCAAGACCTGCATAAACGCTATGGCAGTCACGAAGTGCTCAAGGGCGTGTCCCTGAAAGCGGCAGCCGGCGATGTGATCAGCATCATCGGCTCCAGTGGCTCCGGCAAAAGTACTTTCCTGCGTTGCATCAACCTGCTTGAGCAGCCGCACGCGGGCAAGATTCTGCTCAACAACGAAGAGCTGAAACTGGTCGCGAACAAGGACGGCGCGCTGAAAGCCGCTGATCCAAAGCAACTGCAGCGTATGCGTTCGCGTCTGTCGATGGTGTTCCAGCATTTCAACCTGTGGTCGCACATGACCGCGCTGGAAAACATCATGGAAGCGCCGGTGCATGTGCTGGGCATGTCCAAGGCCGAAGCCCGCGAGAAAGCCGAGCATTACCTTAACAAGGTCGGCGTGGCCCATCGTAAGGATGCGTTCCCGGGGCACATGTCCGGTGGCGAGCAGCAGCGTGTGGCGATTGCTCGTGCGCTGGCGATGGAACCGGAAGTGATGCTGTTCGACGAACCGACCTCGGCGCTCGACCCGGAACTGGTAGGCGACGTGCTCAAAGTCATGCAGGCGCTGGCTCAGGAAGGCCGCACCATGGTGGTGGTCACCCACGAAATGGGCTTTGCCCGTGAAGTGTCGAACCAGTTGGTATTCCTCCACAAAGGTGTCGTGGAAGAAAGCGGCGATCCGCGTGAAGTGCTGGTCAATCCGCAATCGGAACGTCTGCAACAGTTCCTCTCGGGTAGCCTCAAGTAATCGCTCCCGTTATGCACCCAATTAGGTCATGCTTCGCGACCTGAAAACTTGCTCGGCCCCCTGTGGGAGCGGGTTTGCTCGCGAAAGCGGTGTATCAGTCGACATCATTGGTGTCTGATCTACCGCATTCGCGAGCAAGCCCGCTCCCACAATGGATCTGCGACAGTTTCGATTTCGGGCTAGCATTGGCCCTTGCCTTCATCACCGTTCTTCGTTTCGGATTGCCCGCCCATGACTGCCCATCGAATTGGTTTCCTGATTTGGCCCAGCACTAAAGCGTTGACGCTGGCGCTGGCGGAGGAGGCCTTGCGTGTTGCTCAGCGTGTGCACCCGGACGTGGTCTACGAGTTGACGTTCTTGCAGGCCGAGCCTCCCGCCGAAGGTGCCTGGCAATTGCCCGGCGAGCCATGGGCCGGCAAGCTCGAAAACTTCCAGAAACTGTTTCTGCTCGCCGATGAGCCACCGACGTCTTTGGCGCCGGCTCTGAGCAGTGCACTGAAACAACTGGTGCGGGCTGGCTGTGTGATCGCAGGTCTGTCGGCCGGCGTGTATCCGTTGGCGCAACTCGGTTTGCTCGACGGTTACCGCGCTGCCGTCCACTGGCGCTGGCAGGACGATTTCGCGGAGCGTTTCCCTAAAGTCATCGCGACCAGCCATCTGTTCGACTGGGACCGTGATCGCTTGACCGCGTGTGGCGGCCTGTCGGTGCTCGACTTGTTGCTGGCAGTGCTGGCGCGTGATCACGGTGCAGAGCTGGCCGGTGCGGTGTCCGAAGAACTGGTGGTGGAGCGCATCCGCGAGGGCGGCGAGCGTCAGCGCATTCCGTTGCAGAACCGTCTGGGCTCCAGCCATCCGAAGCTCACCCAGGCGGTGTTGCTGATGGAAGCCAATATCGAAGAGCCGCTGACCACCGACGAAATTGCCCAGCATGTGTGCGTATCCCGTCGGCAGTTGGAGCGGATCTTCAAGCAATACCTCAATCGTGTGCCGAGCCAGTACTACCTGGAACTGCGCCTGAACAAGGCCCGGCAAATGTTGATGCAAACCAGCAAGTCGATCATTCAGATCGGTCTGTCGTGCGGCTTCTCCTCGGGGCCGCACTTCTCCAGCGCTTATCGCAACTTCTTCGGTGCCACGCCGCGAGAAGATCGCAACCAGCGGCGAAGCAGCAGCCCGTTCGAATTGTCGTCGGTGCCGCCCGAGCGCGGCTGAGCCGCGTCGGGTTGGCGACTATTGTTAATTCTCCGATTGCGGCGAGGTCGCAAACGTCGAAGACGACGATGAGCTCGTGTCATCCCCCACGGTGATCTGCTGGCGCCAGCGCGGTTCATTCAGCCTGGCTGCGCGCAATTGTGCATAGTCTTCAAGCCGTCTGCGGGCCAGCCCCGACAACGGATTGCCATCGAAGTTGAAGTGGGCGATCAACTGACGATCACCACGCAGTATTTCAATCGACAACTCGGTGATCGCGTTATCCGAAAGGTCGGCGTGGCTCAGTGTGATGGAGTCGAACAGTGCCGGCCACGTCTCGGTGAGTCCGGTATTACTCAGATCCAGGCGGGTCAGTTGCTTCATGCGGCTGATGTCGGGCGCGCGTCCTAGGGGATTGTTGCTTAAGTCCAGGCTGTCGATTTCTTCCAGAGCCCCCAGCGCATTCGCAGTGTCTTCTGTCAGGCGGATGCTGCACTCGGGCAGATTCAGCAGCTTGAGTTTCTTCATGCTTAAAACCTCGGCGGGAATGCTCTCGAGTTCAAACCCCCGCATCTTAAGACTCAGCAGGTTAGGGAAGCGGGCGAGCAAGCCTTCGGTTCGCGGCGCAACGGTAGCCGTGCTGGTCAGATCCAGTTCAAGCACATGCCCGAAGTCCGCGGCCAAGGCAGGCGGGTCTCCGATGAACGACAGGTCGAGGGTCAGGCTGGACGCGGACTGAATTGCGGATGATTTGCGACGCCAGGCATTTTCCAGGCTTTCCTTGAATTTCATCCTTTTGGATTGCTCTTGCAGCCGCGCTTGCGGTTCCAGCGATTGGCGGGTGACGGGGTCAAGCAACTGCGCGTTCATCCAGCGCTCAAGGTCGTTGTTGAGGGTCGTCAGTTCGGTCTCTCGACGTGCCAGTTCGACGCGTCCATCCGCCAATGTGCCGGGCAGGCGGTAAATCAGATCGCTGGCTTGGGTCTGCGACAAATGTGGATACAACGCTTGTACCCGTTCGACATCGGCCTGTTCGGCCAGTACGAAAAAATGCCTGCCGGTACGTTGGTAATAGGCTTTGATCTGATCGCGCGTCTTTGCAGACATCGGGTTGTCGTCCAGAGCGATGCCATTGCTGACCGGGTCGGGGAGGTTGTAGAGCGCCTCCGGCAACTCGGTGATGCGGTTATCGTTCAACAACACGGTGTTGAGGTCGGCAATCTCCGTCAGACCGGCCGGGACGCTGTCGATACCGGTTTCGGACAGGTCGAGGTAAGTCAGCGCCTTGAGCGGCGAAACGTCAGGCACCACACCCAGTGGATTTTTATACAGATCGAGCATGGTCAGCCGGCGCATACCTGAAAGCATGGCTTGCGCCTGGGCGTCAAAGACCACACCACAGTTGCTAAGCGCCAGGGTCAGCAGCGAGGGCATCCTGTTCAGCGCCTGAGGCCAGCGGCGCAGGGCAATATCGCGCATTTCCAGCCCCGACAAACCAGGGAAACAGTTCAGGAACGCGTCCGGGACGTTTTGCGTTGATTTGCCCTGCAAGGACAATTGTTTGACATGGCTGAAGTCAGCCGACAGGGCGGGCAGATCACCGGTGAAGGGCAGTTCGGCAGTGAACGTATTGGAGCGCAGCTCAAGTTTGTCTGCGCGGCGCTGGCGCCAGAACTGCTGAAGATCGTTGCTGAACTCTTGTCTGGCTTCGCGCTCGGTTGCCACCTCGGTGGTACTGAGTGGCTGGCCAGTCTCGGGGTCGCTTGCCGCAATGGCCTCGGTCCAGGCATTGAGGTCGCGATCCATTTGGGCCATTTCGCTTTCCCAGCGCAAAAGCTGGGCTCGACCGTCGTCCAGCGAGCCCGGCAGTTTGTAGATCATATGGTTGGCGTCTTCGTCTTCCAACTCCGGAAACAAGGCGCGCGCGCGGCCGATGTCTGCACGATCGGCCTGCACGCCAAGGTCGCATCCTTGTTGGTTGTAGAACGTCTTGATGCGATCACGACTGGCGTCCGACAAAGGGTTGTCATACAGATCGACGCCGTCAGCCAGATCGGCGTCGATTTGAAAAAACGCTTCGGGTAATTCGGTGATGCGGTTGCTTTCGAGCAGAACTGATTTCAGGTTGGGATGTGCTTCGAGACCATTTGGCAGTTCGGTCAGGCTGCAGTTGGACAAGCGAATGTCATTCAATTTTGGCATCGCCGCGATATCCGGTGCCAGCGTCAACGGGTTGTTGCTCAGGTCCAGACGTTCAAGGTCGCTCAGTGAGATCAGTGTGTTTTGCCCCTCGGGGGTCAACGTGAGCTGGCAATGGTTCAGCGTCAGATCCTTCAGTTCCTGCATGCGACCAACGGGCGCGGGGAATTGCTCCATGGTGAGGTCGCGCATCTCAAGCGATTGCACTCTGGGAAACAGATCAAGGAACGGTTCGATTCCACGCAAGGCAGGATTGCCCTTGAGGTGCAGGTTCGAGACGTGGCTGAAGTCTGTCGTGAGCACGGGCATGTCACCGATGAATGGCAGGCCCGAGGAAAAAGAATCGTCACGCATTCCGGACAGGGTCAAGCGATGACGCCAGAAGTTCTCAAGCTTTTGCCCGAACGCCTTGCGGTATGCGTACTCGTTGAGCAATTCGATGGCCGTCAGGGCTTCACCGGTGACGGGATGGAGGGAGGGAACCTTAGGCGCCCACGTGGCGAGATTGGCTGTCAGCGTGGTGAGCTCGGTTTGCCAGCGACCGAGTTGATCATGACTATCGACCAGGGTGCCGGGCAAGTCGTAGATCATGTCACTGGCTTCCTGCGCATCCAGTTGTGGAAACAGTTCCCGAGCCACGGCAATGTCAGCCGGATCGGCCTGCACATCGAAGTCTTGCCCCGTCTTGCGGTAATAGATTTTGATCCGTTCGCGAGTCGCGGCTGATAGAGGGTTGTCGGCAAAATCCATCCCGTCGCTGCGATTGGGGGGCAGTTCGAAAATGGCCTCGGGCAGTTCGGTGATGAGGTTGTCGCTGAAGATCATCGTGCGCAGATTCGGGTGATCGATGACGCCGTCCGGGACGGTGGACAAGCCAGCGTTGCTCACATCGATATAAGTCAGGTTGGGCAGCAGGTTCAGGTCGGGCAGTGTGCCCAGCGGATTGTTGCCCAGCTCCAGTGTTTCCAGGCTGCTCATGGTGCAAAGAGCTGCCTGGTTTTCCGGGGTCAGCACCACCGCACAATTCTTCAGCTCCAGCGTGGTCAGGCGAGGAAAACCGATGATCGAACTGGACGCCGGTTCCAGATCGAAATCAAACAGATGCAGCGCTTCCAGGTTCCGGAAACGATGCAGAAATGGCGTCAGCGCTGAAACGTCTTTATTGCCGGTCAGGCTCAGTTTGGAGACGTGGCTGAAGTCGGCATCCAGCGTTGGCAGATCGCCGATGAAGTCCAGATTCGCCTCCAGGTACCAGCTTCTGAGCGTGGGCTGGTGTGGGGTTCTGCTGCCCCAGAATTGCTCCAGCGCCTGAGCGAATCGCTCGCGGTGCATCAGTTCGCTGGATTGCTCGTTCAGGTTCAGCGGTTGGCCGGTCGTGGGGTCGTTTTCGGGAATGTTTCGGCTCCATTGCGCAAGGCCATCCTTCATCTGTCTGAATTCGACTTCCCATTGGGTCAGTTGCGCCCGACCTTGAGCCAGCGTTCCGGGCAGTTGATAGAACACGTCGGTAGCCTGCGCAGGCTCGAGTGCCGCAAACAGGTTGATCGTGCGGTTGATGTCGACTTCTTCAGGCACTACCCCGAAGTGCTTTGTGGTGCGCTGGTAATGGGTTTTCACGCGTTCTCGCGAGGCGGCGCTCAGCGGGTTGTCGGCGAAATTGAAGCCGTCGCTGAGCATGCTGTTGAGTGTGAATAAGGCGTCCGGCACTTCGGTGATCAGGTTGCTGGCGAATTTACCGCTGACCAATCGTGGGTGGCTCAGCAGATTGGCTGGCGCCTCCGTGATACCGGTATTGGTCAGGTTGAGTAAACGCAGCGAGGTCATTGGCTGGATATCGAGGTGCAGCCCTAGCGGGTTGTCCTGCAGATCGAGAACGGACAGGTCTGACAATGAAGCCAGTAAAACCTGATCGCCAGCGCCGAGGCGCAGGTTGCAATTGCGCAGGATCAGTTGCCGCAGCACCGGCATCGAGGTGAGGGCGGACGGCAGATTTGGCAGGTTGGCGTTTTGCACATCCAGATACATCAATGTGGGGAAACGCTGCAAGAACTGATCGACACCGCGGGTACTTCTGATGCCATTGATCGCCAGAGAGGTGACGTGGCTGAAGTCAGCATCCAGCACAGGAAGCTCGCCAATGATCGGGTCAGTGATCTGCATCAGGTAACCGGCCGGTCCGCGCGTTTGCTTGCGCCAGCACCGCTCGATCCCGCGTCTGAGGGTCGAACGGCTTTGCAGGGCGGCTCTGCGCTGAATCGGTGTCAACGCCAGACCTGTCTGCGGGTCGTGCGACGGCACATCGAACTGCCAGCGACGCAGATCGTCGCTGAGCCTGATGTACTCGCGGTGAAGTCGCGAGAGCTCGCCTCGCACACCACCCGCGCCTCGCTGGTGCTCGAAAATGAACATCTGCACTTCGGCTGGCGATTCGTTCGGATAGACCTCAAGTATCCGCTCAGCGAGCGTTCGCGCTTGCGCACTGCGTGTTGGTGGATGACTTTCAACACCGACCAGGCGCAACGTATCGATAACGGGCTCCGGTAGCGGTGGTTGTGCAATCGCAACCCGCAGTTCGCTGCGCGCCATCGGATTCGCTCGAATCGCTTGCTTCAATTTACCTGCGTCGCTGATTTGCAGGTTCAACGCCCGGCGATCGGCATCCGGCAAGGCGTGGAGCAGGCTTGAATAGAAATCGGTGGCCGAATGCAGCTCCTGAGCGCGTTCATCGTAGGGCTGATAGTTGCCATCGCTTTTTCGCACGAGGATTTTCTGCGCGGGGGCATCGCTGCGGCCGGTGCTGTCGAGTATCGGCCCTTCGTAGTACCCGTCGCGGATTTCGATACGTACATCGCCGCTCCAGCCAGGTAACAGTTTGAGGCTGTGCAGTGCCAGGGTGTCAGAATCCGGGTTGTTGACGGAATCGAGCTCCAGCCCTTCATAGGCGCGGGTGACACGCACTTCCTGACGGGCCAGTTGCATGAGTTGCTGCTGACGCGCCGGCACTTGCCCTTCGCTGATGGCCAGCAGTTCGTCACTGGTGGTCGTGGCGAGTAATTCGCGGGTGACGGCGGCCGGTAGCGCCGGATCGTGCTGGAGCAGGGGCTGCGCCAGTGGATCGTCGCTGTGCTGCAGCGCCTGATAGCGCGCCTCGAACATGACGCTGCGTTGTTGCATGGCGAGCTGGGCCAGTTGCTTGCGAAGCATCTGGCTGCGTACGTCCAGTGGCGGCGTCGGGCCGGAAAACTCCATGCCCAGCAGGGCTTTGCCTTGCGCCTCGTCGAGGGCATAAAACAGGCTTTTGAGCAGGTCGTCGCCGATCAGGCTGGCTTGATGCAACTCGGTCAGCGGCAAGCGCTCGTCACTGGAGGATTGCCAGATGAGTTCGCCTTGTTTATCCAGCAAACGCAGGCGTTTGCCGGCAGGCCAGCGACCCTGCTCGGTCAACAGTTGCAACTGCATGACCGGGTCGGCGCGCAGGTATTGCTCGGGCGCATCGCTGCTCAGATAGTCGTTAAAACGTTGCAGTTGCTGATCGATCTTGAAGCGCTGGATGCTGTCGGCCAGCAGCGGCGGCAGTTTTTCCTGTTCGACATGCATTTTGCGCAGGGCGCCTTCGTTGACCCCGCTGACCTGAAGAATCGTTTCGCGTTCGAGTGGGGAAAACGACTCGACCAAGGGGCCGATCCGGCGCAACGCCGTGGGCTTGTCCCATTCCAGTGGTTGTTCGAGTTCCGTGTGCCAGGCGCCGTCGCCGTTGTGTCGCAACAGCGGCTGGTAAGCATCGGGACGGGTCGGGTGTTCGATCCGGTACTGGCCGGGGATTGTGCTTTCGCTCACGGCAAAATGGGCGTTTTCGAGCGGCAACAGATGTTTGCCCTGATGCTCGTGCAGGCCCAGTTGATTAGGCGTGGAGTCGGCGTCAGGAGCGCTCTCCTGTTGATAGCGACCGAGATCAGGATCCCAGTAACGGACTTGTTCGTTGGTCATTTTGACCGTTTTGAAACGGTCGATGAAGGCGACGATTTCTTTGGGCAAAATCTTGGGAAGCTCGGCCACGGCAATGTTCCCGCCGACTGCAAACAACCCCAACTGGATCAGCGATTCGAGGGTGCTCATCAAGTGTTCGAACGCTTCGGTGGTGCGCCCCTGTGCCCATTCGATGATGCCTTCGAAGGCCTCGTTGAGAAACTGATAAGCCATGTACGCCATCATCGCTTCGCCCAGCACGGGCACGAACGGCGCAACGACCAGCGCTGCGGTCTGCACGATCGTCGAAATGATATTGACCACCGAATCCCAGAAGGCCCAGCGGGCTTTCTGGTCGACCGAAGCGGTCGGCACGGCGATGAAACGGGCGTCATTGAGGATCTTGTTGAGTTTCGCCTGATAGAGGTGTTGCCACAGGTCGTCGTGGAACGGGATGAATGCCGTCTCCAGATTGGGGCGCTCGACCGGGGACGCCCGCCAGGCGGGTTCAGAGCTCCCTTTCTCGCTTGGGTGCCATTTGATTTTGCTCAGGCGGTCATTGAGGCCGGAGAAGAAAAAACCGCGGTGTTCGTGATTCACGAACCGGCTGAAAAAGTGCTGGTAATCCTTTGAGCGCAACTGTCGGGTCAATTCAATGACCATCTCGAGCGCCGAGGCATATTCCTTGAACGGGTGCTCGGGGTCTTCCGGGACATAGGCCACCACTTGGGCGTTTTTTCGCGCCTCCTCCAGGCTGGGGGCAAACACGACGATACCGGTAAGCGTGGCGCCCATCATCGTCACGTCATGACGCACCACGGGCACGCTGTTGATTCGTATGCCTTGCAGCCCGTCGAGCATCGCGTCGATCAGGCGAAAAGAACTTTGCGAAATGTCACGGTTCATCAGTGCCATTTGCAGCGCTGCGCGCATCGCGGCTTTTTCACTTGCATCAATCTTCTGGCGCAGCGACGTTGCCACTGCCGGATCGGAGAAGCCCAGGTGGGCTTCCAGATGGGTTTTGTATTGCGCGCCGATATCCAGTTCCCGGCACAGTTTTGTAAAGTTCGCGATGCTCAGTTTGGCCTTGATTGACGGCAGGGTATCGAACTGGCCGGTGGATGAGGGCTGGGTGATGTAAGTCGAATCGGCTTCGAAGGCCTTGTTGCGGGTTTCCTTTTCTTCGAAGTTATGCAGTGCGGCATCCAGCAGCGAGACCGTCCAGGTCCGAGCGCCGGTACTGATCGGGAACCAGGGCGTGGTTGCGGGGATATACAGGCGCAGGAACGTCTTGCGCACATCCACATCCAGGTCGAAGCGGCTTTTCAGCGCTTGCTTGAGCAAGGGTTCGGCGAAGGCACTGGCGTCCTGCAAATGTTCCAGTTGCGTGTCGACCTCGCTTTGCGCCGTCCAGTGTTCGGCGTTGAGGGCTTTGAGTCTCTGATGCTGTGCGGTCGATACCGCCTGCAGTGTGAGGGTTTGTGACGGCTGGACTTTTTTCAGGGCCTGGCGTCGGGTGGGGGAGACGTTGGCAAGCCAGTCGGGCAGGGCGTTCTTCAAGTGCTGATAGTGATCATCGGGGTGTTGCGGGTCGGTCGTGTCGGTTCTAGCTGTGGGGTGCTGTCCTTGAGGCAAATGCATGTGCCGTTCCTTGGCCGTTGAAAAGAGCGACAGCAAATCAGGAAGTGGCGATCCAGGTGCGGTACATATTTATCGCTTGGACGTGAGGCTGAGTTGATATTCTCCCGCGTCTGCCGCAATCGGCAGCGCCAGTTTAAACTGCGCCTTTGCGACGCTATTTGTCGCATTGCCGTAAACCCGGGAAAAACCGGGGTTTGCGCTATAAGAAGTTGTCGCTTGGCGGCAAGGCCGGGCTGAAAACTGTCCTTACAATCCCCCCATCGCTCGCCAGTTTCAGGCGGGTGGCCCTCATCAGGAGACTCCGATGTCCGTTGAGCACGCTGCGGTACAACGCGCCGATTTCGACCAGGTTATGGTTCCCAACTACGCGCCTGCCGCTTTCATTCCGGTGCGTGGCGCCGGTTCCCGCGTCTGGGATCAGGCCGGCCGCGAGCTGATCGACTTCGCCGGCGGCATCGCCGTCAACGTATTGGGCCACGCGCACCCAGCGCTGGTCGGTGCCTTGACCGAGCAAGCGAACAAGCTGTGGCACGTTTCGAACGTGTTCACTAACGAGCCGGCCCTGCGTCTGGCGCACAAGCTGATCGACGCAACGTTCGCCGAGCGTGTGTTCTTCTGCAACTCCGGCGCCGAAGCCAACGAGGCCGCCTTCAAGCTGGCCCGTCGCGTCGCGTTCGACCGTTTCGGCACTGAGAAATACGAGATCATCGCCGCGCTGAACAGCTTCCACGGTCGCACCCTGTTCACCGTGAATGTGGGTGGCCAGTCGAAGTATTCCGACGGTTTTGGCCCGAAAATCACCGGTATCACCCACGTTCCCTACAACGATCTGGCGGCGCTCAAAGCGGCCGTTTCCGACAAGACCTGCGCGGTCGTGCTCGAACCGATCCAGGGCGAGGGCGGCGTGCTGCCGGCCGAACTGGCTTACCTGCAAGGTGCCCGCGAACTGTGCGATGCGAACAACGCGCTGCTGGTGTTCGATGAAGTGCAGACCGGCATGGGCCGCAGCGGCAAGCTGTTTGCCTACCAGCATTACGGCGTGACCCCGGATATCCTGACCAGCGCGAAGAGCCTGGGCGGCGGTTTCCCGATCGCGGCGATGCTGACCACCGAAGCGCTGGCCAAACATCTGGTCGTCGGCACCCATGGCACCACCTACGGCGGCAACCCGCTGGCGTGCGCGGTTGCTGAAGCGGTGATCGACGTGATCAACACCCCTGAAGTGCTGAGCGGCGTCAATGCCAAGCACGACAAGTTCAAAACCCGTCTTGAGCAAATTGGCGAGAAGTACGGCCTGTTCACTCAGGTGCGTGGCCTCGGCTTGCTGATCGGTTGCGTGCTGAGTGACGCCTGGAAAGGCAAGGCCAAAGACATCTTCAACGCCGCTGAAAAAGAAGGCCTGATGATTCTGCAAGCAGGTCCCGACGTGATCCGTTTCGCCCCGAGCCTGGTGGTCGAGGACGCTGATATCGATGCCGGTCTGGACCGCTTCGAACGTGCCGCTGCAACACTGACGCAAGCTTGATACACCTTTCGACGCCTGAGCGGTTCAGGCGTCGAACCCAATTTTTGATACCGGGCAATATCAAATGTGGGAGCGGGCTTGCTCGCGAATGCGGTGTGTCAGTCGACATCTATGCTGACTGATACACCGCATTCGCGAGCAAGCCCGCTCCAACAATGTTCGGTGTTTTTTCTGTGATTTTTATAAGAGAAAGGAGTGACACCATGCTGGTGATGCGCCCCGCGCAAATGGCTGATCTGGGCGAGGTACAGCGTCTGGCTGCGGACAGTCCGATTGGTGTCACTTCCTTGCCGGATGACGTGGAACGTCTGAGCGACAAGATCGCGGCGAGCGAAGCCTCGTTCGCCGCCGAAGTGAGCTTCAACGGTGAAGAGAGTTATTTCTTCGTCCTTGAAGACTCCACCACCGGCAAACTGGTCGGCTGCTCGGCGATCGTTGCTTCGGCCGGTTATTCGGAACCGTTTTACAGCTTTCGCAACGAGACCTTCGTCCACGCCTCCCGCGAGCTGAAGATCCACAACAAGATCCATGTGCTTTCACAGTGCCACGACCTGACCGGCAATAGCTTGCTGACCAGTTTCTACGTGCAGCGTGAGTTGGTGGGTTCGCCGTGGGCCGAACTCAATTCCCGTGGTCGTCTGCTGTTCGTCGCCAGCCACCCGGAGCGGTTCGCCGATTCGGTGGTGACCGAGATCGTCGGTTACAGCGATGAGCATGGCGACTCGCCGTTCTGGGACGCCATCGGTCGCAACTTCTTCGACCTCAACTACGCCGAAGCCGAGCGCCTGTGCGGGTTGAAAAGCCGTACGTTCCTCGCCGAGCTGATGCCGCATTACCCGATCTATGTGCCGTTGCTGCCGGACTCCGCCCAAGAGGCGATGGGTCAGGTACACCCGCGTGCGCAGATCACCTTCGACATCCTGATGCGCGAAGGCTTCGAGACCGATCACTACATCGACATTTTCGACGGCGGCCCGACCCTGCATGCGCGTGTGTCGGGGATCCGTTCGATCGCCCAGAGCCGTGTGGTGCCGGTGAAGATCGGCGAGCCGGTCAAAGGTGCCGGTCGCCAGTATCTGGTGGCCAACGCCCAGTTGCAGGATTACCGCGCCGTGTTGCTTGAGCTGGACTACGCGCCGGGCAAACCGGTGACGCTTGATCTGGAAGCGGCCGAGGCCTTGGGCGTCGGTGAAGGTGCCAGCGTGCGCCTGGTGGCGGTTTAACGCCTTAGCGAGTTTTACGGGTGGCGAAGGCGGCCCGTTTGAGGAGATAGCATGATTGTTCGTCCCGTACGCAGCAGCGATTTATCCGCGCTGATCGACCTGGCCCGCAGCACCGGCACTGGCCTGACCACGTTGCCGGCCAACGAAGAGCGCCTGACCCATCGGGTCGACTGGGCTGAAAAGACCTTTCGCGGCGAAGCCGGCCGTGGCGATGCGGATTACCTGTTCGTGCTTGAAGACGACGACGGCCGCGTGGTGGGTATTTCCGCCATTGCCGGCGCGGTCGGTCTGCGTGAGCCCTGGTACAACTTCCGTGTCGGCCTGACCGTCAGCGCTTCGCAAGAGTTGAACATCTATCGCGAGATCCCGACGCTGTTCCTGGCCAACGACCTGACCGGCAACTCCGAGCTGTGCTCACTGTTCCTGCACGCCGATTACCGTAACGGTCTCAATGGTCGCATGCTGTCGAAGGCGCGGATGCTGTTCATCGCCGAGTTCCCGGAACTGTTCGGCAACAAGATCATCGCCGAGATGCGCGGTGTGTCGGATGACGCTGGCCGTTCGCCGTTCTGGGAAAGTCTGGGTCGGCACTTCTTCAAGATGGAGTTCAGCCAGGCCGATTACCTGACCGGTGTCGGCAACAAGGCGTTCATCGCTGAACTGATGCCGAAATTCCCGCTGTACACCTGCTTCCTGTCGCCTGATGCACGCAATGTCATCGGCCAGGTCCATCCGGACACCGAGCCGGCGCTGGCGATGCTCAAGAGCGAAGGGTTCAGTTATCAGGGCTACGTCGACATCTTTGACGCCGGTCCGGCCATCGAATGCGAAACCAGCAAGATCCGCGCGGTGCGAGACAGCGAGGCGCTGGTACTGGCGGTCGGCACGCCGGGCGACGATGCCACGCCGTTCATCATCCATAACCGCAAACGCGAAGACTGCCGCATCACGGCTGCGCCGGCACGTCTGGCTGCGGGCACGCTGGTGGTCGATCCACACACCGCCAAACGTCTTCAACTCAACGCGGGCGACCAAGTGCGCGCCGTGGCGTTGTCTGCTGCTCGGGAGTCGAAATAATGAATTCGCTATACATCGCAGGTGAATGGCTGGCCGGTCAGGGCGAAGCTTTTCAGTCACTGAACCCGGTGACCCAGCAAGTGCTGTGGTCGGGGGAGGGCGCCACTGCTGCGCAGGTCGAGTCGGCCGTGCAGGCGGCGCGTCAGGCTTTTCCGGGTTGGGCACGGCGCACGCTGCAAGAGCGCATCAGCGTGCTCGAAGCCTTTGCTGCTGCACTGAAGCACCACAGCGACGAACTGGCCCGCACCATCGGTGAGGAAACCGGCAAACCACTGTGGGAAGCCGCCACCGAAGTCACCAGCATGGTCAACAAGATCGCGATCTCGGTGCAGAGCTACCGCGAACGTACCGGCGAGAAGAGCGGCCCGTTGGGCGACGCCACCGCCGTGCTGCGCCACAAGCCTCACGGCGTGGTTGCCGTGTTCGGGCCTTACAACTTCCCTGGTCACTTGCCCAACGGTCACATCGTGCCGGCGTTGCTGGCCGGTAACAGCGTGCTGTTCAAGCCCAGCGAGCTGACCCCGAAAGTTGCCGAACTGACGGTCAAGTGCTGGATCGAAGCCGGGTTGCCGGCCGGCGTCCTGAACCTGCTGCAAGGCGCTCGTGAAACCGGCATTGCGCTGGCGGCGAACCCGGGCATCGACGGTCTGTTCTTCACCGGCTCGAGCCGTACCGGCAACCACTTGCACCAGCAATTTGCCGGGCGTCCGGACAAGATTCTGGCGCTGGAAATGGGGGGCAACAACCCGCTGGTGGTGGATCAGGTCGCTGACCTCGACGCGGCGGTGTACACGATCATTCAATCGGCCTTCATCTCGGCGGGCCAGCGTTGCACCTGCGCTCGTCGTCTGCTGGTGCCACAAGGCGCGTGGGGCGACAGCCTGCTCAAGCGTCTGGTTGAGGTCAGCTCGACCATTGAAGTCGGTGCGTTCGATCAGCAACCGGCACCGTTCATGGGGTCGGTGATTTCCCTTGGCGCGGCGAAAGCGTTGATGGATGCCCAAGCGCATTTACTGGCCAATGGCGCCGTGTCACTGCTGGACATGACGCAGCCGCAGGCGCAAGCCGCGTTGCTGACCCCCGGCATTATTGATGTGACCGCAGTGGCCGAGCGTCCGGACGAAGAACTGTTCGGCCCGTTGCTGCAAGTGATCCGCTACAGCGATTTCGCCGCGGCGATCAGTGAGGCCAACGACACCGCTTACGGCTTGGCCGCCGGTCTGTTGTCGGATTCCGAAGATCGTTATCAGCAATTCTGGCTGGAAAGCCGCGCCGGCATCGTCAACTGGAACAAGCAATTGACGGGGGCTGCGAGCAGCGCGCCGTTTGGCGGTGTGGGGGCCTCGGGCAACCATCGCGCCAGTGCCTACTACGCGGCGGATTATTGCGCGTACCCGGTGGCGTCGCTGGAAACACCGAGCCTGGTGTTGCCTGCATCGCTTACACCCGGCGTAAAGATGGCGTGATGCCCATCGTTAGCAGGTGGCACTCAAAGTGGAATGCATTTCCCTGTGGGAACCAGCCTGCTGGCGATAGCCGCGCCTCGGTCACAAAGAATAGTTACTGAAGCCTATAACAACAGATTCTCGTGGAGCCTCGCTGATGAAATCCTATGAAGTCAATTTCGACGGTCTAGTGGGGCCGACCCATAACTACGGCGGTCTGTCCTACGGCAACGTTGCGTCCCAGAGCAACAGCCAGCAGTCCTCGAACCCGAAGGAAGCGGCGCTGCAAGGCCTGGCGAAAATGAAAGCGCTGATGGAAATGGGCTTTCAGCAAGGCGTGCTGGCGCCGCAGGAACGTCCGGACGTGGCCGCTCTGCGCCGTCTGGGTTTCAGTGGCAGCGACGCGCAAGTGATCGAGCGCGCGGCCAAAGAGGCCATGCCTTTGCTGGTCGCCAGTTGCTCGGCGTCGAGCATGTGGGTGGCCAACGCTGCGACGGTCAGCCCGAGTGCCGACACCGCTGACGGCCGTGTGCATTTCACCGCCGCTAACCTCAACTGCAAATACCACCGCAGCATCGAGCACCCGACCACGAGCCGCGTGCTCGGCGCGATGTTCGCCAATCAGCAACACTTCGCCCATCACGCTGCGCTGCCAGCGGTGGCGCAGTTTGGTGACGAAGGCGCGGCCAACCACACACGTTTCTGCCGTGAGTACGGCGAGGCCGGTGTCGAGTTCTTCGTGTTCGGTCGCAGTGCCTTCGACAACCGTTTCCCGGCGCCGCAAAAATACCCGGCCCGGCAGACCCTCGAAGCGTCGCAAGCGGTAGCGCGTCTGCACGGTCTGCGGGACGAAGGCGTGGTTTACGCACAGCAGAATCCGAACGTGATCGATCAGGGCGTGTTCCACAACGACGTGATTGCCGTGGGCAATGGCGAGGTGTTGTTCTATCACGAGGACGCGTTCCTCGACACCGATCAGATGCTGGCCGAGTTGCAAGGCAAACTGGCCAGGGTTGGCGGCAATTTCCAGTCGATCTGTGTGCCGCGTTCGGCGGTCACCGTCGACGACGCCGTGCGTTCGTACCTGTTCAACAGCCAGTTGTTGTCGCGCCCTGACGGCTCGATGCTGTTGATCGTGCCGCAAGAGTGCCAGGCCAACGAGCGCGTGTGGGCTTACTTGCAAAGCCTGACCAGCTCCGGCGGTCTGATCCGCGAAGTGAAGGTCTTCGACCTCAAGCAGAGCATGCAGAATGGGGGCGGTCCGGCGTGCCTGCGCTTGCGTGTTGCTCTGAATGAAACCGAGCTGGCGGCGGTCAACCCAGGGGTTATCATGACGGCCCCGTTGTACGGTTCGTTGACCGCATGGGTTGAAAAGCACTACCGCGACCGCCTGAGCGAAACCGATCTGGCGGACCCGCAATTGCTGCTTGAATGCCGGACGGCACTGGATGAACTCACGCAAATCCTTAAACTGGGCGCGGTTTATCCATTCCAGATCAATTGATGGCCGGCGCGCCGCTTGAACGCGGCGTGCGGTTCGTCTCCCCAAGAGAGTAAAAACATGAGCGATTCCCTGCAGCTGATCCTTGAAGACACCGACGGCACGCAACTGCAAACCTCGTGCACCCGCGTCGCGGTCATGTGGCAAGGCAAAGAGCTGTGGATCCAGCAGGATGGCCGTGGCCAACTGCTGATCGGCGTCGACGTTGAAGAAGGTGATGCCGAGTACGCCAACCTGCTGCTGCGCCCATTGGCGACTAATCTGGTAAGTCTGCAACTGGAAATGGAACCGGCCGACGTTGGCGGCGACGAAGACCACGTGCACGGCCCGGATTGCAACCACGACCACTAAGGAAACCGCTCTATGCTCGCCCTCGGCAAACTGCTTGAACTGACCCTCGCCGGCCGCGAACCGGCGGAGAAGACTCAACTGACTGTCGAAGGCGTGCGGATGCGCTGGTTGAGCGAAGGTGCGCTGGAGGTCCGGCCACCGCAAGCGCTTGACAATGGCCTGGACCTGCTGCTGTCGGCAGGCATCCACGGCAACGAAACCGCACCGATCGAGCTGCTGGATCGGCTGCTGCATGACATCGCTCGCGGCGATCTGAAGCCGCGCGCACGCATTCTGTTCCTGTTCGGCAACACTGAGGCGATTCGCAAAGGCGAGCGTTTCATCGAGCAGGACGTCAATCGGCTGTTCAACGGTCGTCACGAACAAAGCAGCGGCTCTGAAGCGCTGCGTGCCTGTGAACTTGAGCGGTTGGCGGCGAGTTTCTTCAGCCTGCCGGATCGCCAGCGCTTGCACTATGACCTGCACACGGCCATTCGCGGCTCGAAGATCGAGCAATTCGCCCTGTATCCGTGGAAGGAAGGACGCCAGCATTCGCGTAGAGAGCTGGCGCGCTTGCGTGCTGCGGGCATGGAAGCGGTGCTGTTGCAGAATAAACCGTCGATCGTGTTCAGCGCATATACCTACGACAAACTCGGCGCCGAGGCTTTTACGCTGGAATTGGGCAAGGCGCGGCCCTTCGGGCAGAACGAAGGGGTTGATGTCTCGCGGCTGGAAACCCGTCTGAAGCAGATCATTGAAGGCAATGAGCCAGATCTGGCGCAGGAGGGCCTGGATGGCTTGCAACTGTTCAGCGTGGCGCGGGAAATCATCAAGCACAGCGATGCGTTCCGCCTGAACCTGCCGCAGGACATCGAGAACTTTTCCCAGTTGGAAGTCGGTTATGTACTGGCCGAGGACTTGGCCAATACCCGCTGGATCATCGAGGAAGAAGGCGCGCGGATCATCTTTCCCAATCCCAAGGTCAAGAACGGCTTGCGAGCGGGCATCCTGATCGTGCCGGCCACCGACGAAACCCTGGCCTGAAACAATTTGGGGGATCAACACCTATCTCCTGTGGGAGCGGGCAAGCCCGCTCCCACATTTGGATCTGAGTGAGGTCTGAGACCTCACTCGGTGCAGATATCAGACCGCTACAGCACGCGGCTCTGTGCGGCGCAGGGCGCGGATTTTCTTCAGTGTATCCGCGCACGTTTTCGCCGCTTCCTGACCTTTGTGCACAAAGTGCTCGAAGAAGAACTTTTGATGTTCTTCACCGGCATGGAAATGATGTGGGGTCAGGGACACGGAGAATACCGGCACTTCGGTTTCCAGTTGCACCTGCATCAGGCCGCTGACCACCGACTGGGCGACGAACTCGTGACGATAGATGCCGCCGTCCACTACCAGGGCTGCCGCGACGATGCCGGCATAACGACCGGTCTTGGCCAGTAGCTTGGCATGCAGGGGCATTTCAAAGGCACCGCCGACTTCGAAGAAGTCGATGTCCGATTCCTGATAACCCTGAACGAGCATTTCGGCGACGAAGCCTTTACGGCTCTGGTCGACGATTTCCTTGTGCCAGCAGGCCTGGATGAACGCGACGCGCTCGCCATGAGGGTGTTTGCTTTTGCTGTCGATAGCGGTGGGTTGCATGTTCTGACTCCTGTTTGTGTGAAAAACAGGGCGTTATGAATCGAAGGGGATTCAAGGGTACGCACGAACGCAGAAGCGCGCGGACGGCTCTTGGGTGTCAATCCCGTTCTCTCTTCATCCGGACTATGACCGTCGGCCCCGGAATCACACCGGGTCTGCTGACCTTGTCGTCGATCACAGCCATTGCCATGCCCGTCGCCAAGCGCTCGCGGGCTATGCGCATTGCGCGCAATTACCGCCGGTGGGGAATTGCACCCCGCCCTGAGAACGTTTTCGCCACCCTTTCTCGGGCGGCGCAGCGTTTTTAACACAGATTTTGTGTCTGTGCATTGCGCCTTTCAGATGATTGTTATCGATTTTTTTGAATGCTTGTGAGGCGTTTTTCTGCGCCAAGGGTTGATTAATCGGCGCGATGACCGCAGTAATTCACCTTCGTAAAGGGATTTCCCCTGCTGACTTGAGGCCAGGTTCATGAGCGTTATCGATCTTCGCAGCGACACCGTCACCCAACCGACTCCCGCCATGCTCGACGCCATGACCGGCGCCGCCACCGGTGACGACGTGTACGGCGAAGACCCGACGGTCAATCGTCTGGAAACCGAACTGGCCAAACGCCTGGGTTTCGCCGGCGCGTTGTTCGTGCCAACCGGCACCATGAGCAATCTGTTGGGATTGATGGCGCATTGCGAGCGCGGTGACGAGTACATCGTTGGCCAACAGGCGCACACCTATAAGTACGAAGGCGGTGGCGCCGCGGTGCTCGGTTCGATCCAGCCGCAGCCGCTGGAAGTACAGGCCGATGGTTCGCTGGATCTTGATCAGGTGGCCGCCGCGATCAAACCCGACGACTTCCACTTCGCCCGGACTCGTCTGCTGGCACTGGAAAACACCATGCAAGGCAAAGTGTTGCCACTCGATTATCTGGCCAGCGCCCAACGCTTCACTCAAGATCACGGCCTTCAATTGCACTTGGACGGCGCGCGGTTGTACAACGCTGCGGTCAAGCTCGGGGTCGATGCCCGGGAAATCACTCGGTATTTCGATTCGGTATCGGTGTGTCTGTCCAAAGGGTTGGGGGCGCCGATCGGTTCGGTGCTTTGCGGCTCTGAGCAACTGATCGGCAAGGCTCGTCGTCTGCGTAAAATGGTCGGCGGCGGCATGCGTCAGGCCGGATTACTGGCGGCGGCGGGTTTGTACGCGCTGGATCACAACGTTGAGCGTCTGGCGGATGACCATGCCAATGCTCAACGGCTTGCTGAAGGGCTGCGTGAGGCAGGTTTTAGCGTCGAACCAGTACAGACCAACATGGTTTATGTGCAAATGGGCGACAAAGCCCTGGCGATCAAGGCGTTTGCTGCCGAGCGCGGGATCAAGTTGAGTGCCGCCGCGCGTCTGCGGATGGTCACGCACATGGACGTCAATCGCTCGCAAATCGAGCAAGTGATCGCGACATTCGTCGAGTTTTCGCGCAAGTGACAGCGTTAGCCGTCCAATTGACCGTTTCTATCGTATAAACACGCTGTACCCCGCGCGCAGGGCCGATATAATGCGGCCCTTTGCCGTCGCTTCGTCTGTTGACGTTTCGAACAGGCCTTTGGCCGCAGCCTCCGTGGAAGAACCTAATGAAAAGCGCAGAAATCCGTGAAGCCTTCCTTCGCTTCTTCGAAGAGCAAGGCCACACCCGTGTAGCCTCCAGCTCTTTGATTCCGGGCAACGACCCAACCCTGCTGTTCACTAACGCGGGGATGAACCAGTTCAAGGACTGCTTCCTGGGCCAGGAAACGCGCGCGTACACCCGCGCTGTTTCCAGCCAGAAGTGCGTGCGCGCCGGCGGCAAGCACAACGACCTGGAAAACGTCGGTTATACCGCCCGTCACCACACGTTTTTCGAAATGCTGGGTAACTTCAGCTTTGGTGACTATTTCAAGCGTGATGCGATCACCTATGCCTGGAACTTCCTGACGTCCGACAAGTGGCTGAACCTGCCGAAGGAAAAACTGTGGGTCACCGTCTACGCCAGCGATGACGAGGCGTACGACATCTGGACCAAGGAAATCGGCGTTCCGGCCGAGCGCATGGTGCGCATTGGCGACAACAAGGGCGCACCGTACGCTTCGGACAACTTCTGGACCATGGGCGATACCGGCCCTTGCGGTCCTTGCACCGAGATTTTCTACGATCACGGCGCCGACATCTGGGGCGGCCCACCAGGCTCGCCTGAAGAAGACGGCGACCGTTACATCGAAATCTGGAACAACGTGTTCATGCAGTTCAACCGCACCGCCGATGGTGTGTTGCACCCACTGCCAGCGCCGTCGGTCGACACCGGCATGGGCCTGGAGCGGATCAGTGCCGTGCTGCAGCACGTTCACTCGAACTATGAAATCGACCTGTTCCAAAGCCTGCTGGCCGCGTCGGCCAAGGCCATCGGTTGCACCAACGACAATCAGGCATCCCTGAAAGTCGTGGCTGACCACATTCGCTCCTGCGGCTTCCTGATTGCCGACGGCGTGCTGCCGTCCAACGAAGGCCGCGGTTATGTGCTGCGTCGGATCATTCGTCGTGCTTGCCGTCACGGCAACAAACTCGGCGCCAAGGGCAGTTTCTTCTACCAGATCGTTGCCGCACTCGTGGCCGAGATGGGCGAAGCCTTCCCTGAGCTGAAATCCCAGCAGGCGCACATCGAGCGCGTGTTGAAAGCCGAGGAAGAGCAGTTCGCCAAGACCCTGGAACAAGGTCTGAAAATCCTCGAGCAGGATCTGGCTGACCTCAAAGGCGACGTGGTGCCGGGCGATGTAGTGTTCAAACTTTACGACACCTACGGTTTTCCGATGGATTTGACTGGCGACATCGCTCGCGAGCGCAGCCTGACCATCGACGAAGAAGGTTTCGAGCGCGAGATGGAAGCCCAGCGCGTGCGTGCGCGTTCCGCCAGCTCCTTCGGTATGGACTACAACAGCCTGGTCAAGGTTGATGTGGATACCGAGTTCACCGGTTATCACAACACCAGCGGTTCGGCGAAAGTTGTGGCTCTGTACAAAGATGGTCAGTCCGTCGACGTTTTGAGTGAAGGCCAAGAGGGCGTCGTGGTGCTGAACCAGACCCCGTTCTACGCTGAGTCCGGCGGCCAGATCGGCGATTGTGGTTATCTGCAAGCGGGTAGCAGCCGTTTTGATGTGCGCGACACCACCAAAACCGGCGGTGCTTTCCTGCACCACGGTGTGCTGGCCTCGGGCAGCCTGATCGTTGGCGCACCGGTGCAAACCCATGTCGAAGCCGAGGTGCGTCACGCCACTTCGCTGAACCACTCGGCCACGCACTTGCTGCACGCAGCACTGCGCAAGGTGCTGGGCGATCACGTTCAACAGAAAGGCTCGCTGGTCGACAGTCAGCGTCTGCGCTTCGACTTTAGCCACTTCGAAGCCATCAAGCCTGAACAGTTGAAAGCGCTGGAAGACATTGTCAACGCCGAGATTCGCAAGAACTCCGCCGTTGAGACCGAAGAAACCGACATCGAGACCGCCAAGAAGAAAGGCGCCATGGCGCTGTTTGGCGAGAAGTACGGCGACAACGTGCGCGTGCTGAGCATGGGCGGCGACTTCTCCGTCGAACTGTGCGGCGGTATCCACGCCAACCGTACCGGGGACATTGGCCTGCTGAAAATCATCAGCGAAGGCGGTGTGGCATCGGGCGTGCGTCGTATCGAGGCCGTCACGGGTGCTGCGGCACTGGCTTACTTGAACGCCGCGGAAGAACAACTCAAGGAAGCGGCCAGCCTGGTCAAGGGCAGTCGCGACAACCTGATCGACAAACTGTCGGCTGTGCTGGAGCGCAACCGTCTGCTGGAGAAACAACTCGAGCAGTTGCAGGCCAAGGCCGCCAGCGCTGCGGGCGACGATCTGTCGGCCTCGGCACTGGATGTCAAAGGTGTGAAGGTTCTGGCTGCACGCCTGGATGGTCAGGATGGCAAGGCGCTGCTGGCGCTGGTCGATCAACTGAAAAACAAACTCGGCCGCGCAGTGATCCTGCTCGGCAGTGTCCATGAGGAAAAGGTCGTTCTGGTTGCAGGCGTAACCAAAGACCTGACTGGCCAACTCAAAGCCGGTGATTTGATGAAACAGGCTGCTGCGGCAGTGGGCGGGAAGGGCGGTGGTCGTCCGGACATGGCGCAGGGCGGCGGTGCTGACGCCGGCGCGCTGGATGGCGCACTGGCGTTGACCGTTCCATTCGTCGAGCAGGGTTTATAAGGCGGCCCGCCGGGCCCGCAGTCTAGTGGCGGGGCCGGTGGCTGTTTGAGTGATTATTGGGCGCCCTTCATGGGCAGAGGCGGCTTTGAAATGGCTTTGATCGTACAGAAATTTGGAGGCACCTCGGTCGGCACTGTCGAGAGAATCGAGCAGGTCGCCGACAAGGTTAAGAAATTCCGCGATGCCGGCGATGACCTGGTGGTCGTGCTGTCTGCAATGAGCGGCGAAACCAACCGTCTGATCGATCTGGCCAAGCAAATCAGTGGCGACGGTCAACCGGTTCCGCGCGAACTGGACGTGATCGTTTCCACTGGTGAGCAAGTGACGATTGCCCTGTTGGCCATGGCGCTGATCAAGCGTGGTGTGCCGGCGGTGTCGTACACCGGTAATCAGGTGCGGATCCTGACGGACAGTGCACACAATAAAGCGCGTATCCTGCAGATTGATGACCAGAAAATTCGTGGTGATCTTAAAGCAGGTCGCGTGGTGGTTGTCGCTGGTTTTCAGGGTGTCGACGAACACGGCAACATCACCACCCTCGGTCGCGGCGGTTCCGATACCACGGGAGTGGCACTGGCTGCAGCGCTCAAGGCGGATGAATGCCAGATCTACACCGACGTTGATGGTGTTTACACCACCGACCCGCGTGTTGTGTCAGTCGCTCAGCGTCTGGACAAGATCACCTTTGAAGAGATGCTGGAAATGGCCAGCCTCGGCTCCAAGGTGTTGCAGATCCGTGCGGTGGAATTCGCCGGCAAGTACAACGTTCCGCTGCGCGTACTGCACAGCTTCAAGGAGGGTCCGGGCACCCTCATTACTATTGATGAAGAGGAAACCATGGAACAGCCGATCATTTCCGGCATCGCTTTCAACCGCGATGAAGCCAAGCTGACCATCCGTGGCGTGCCAGACACTCCAGGTGTGGCGTTCAAGATTCTCGGCCCGATCAGTGCTGCGAACATCGAAGTCGACATGATCGTGCAGAACGTCGCGCACGATAACACCACCGACTTCACTTTCACTGTGCACCGCAACGACTACCCGGGCGCGCAGACCGTGCTGGAAAACACCGCCCGCGAGATCGGTGCCCGTGAAGTGGTCGGCGACACCAAGATTGCCAAGGTCTCGATCGTCGGCGTCGGCATGCGTTCCCACGCCGGCGTGGCCAGTCGCATGTTCGAATCCCTGGCAAAGGAAAGCATCAACATCCAGATGATCTCGACATCGGAAATCAAGGTTTCCGTCGTCATTGAAGAGAAATATCTGGAGCTGGCTGTGCGCGCCCTGCACACGGCTTTCGAACTGGATGCTCCCGCCCGTCAGGGCGAGTAATTCCGTTTCCTTGAAGGGCGCGGTTTGATCGCGCCCTTTATTTTTGAATGACGCGAGACCTGAACTGTTCTTTTGCTCGCGCTAGTCAATACTCAGGCATGTAGGGCTACGATCGCTCCGGTTGTAGGTCGGGTGCCTTTTTTTTGCAGACTGTTGTCCCTGAACTGAATTGCGTGAGGAGAAAGGTATGCTGATTCTGACTCGTCGGTGCGCAGAAAGCCTGATTATCGGTGATGGCGAAATCACCGTAACCGTGCTCGGCGTTAAAGGAAATCAAGTGCGTATCGGCGTCAACGCCCCGAAAGAGGTTGCCGTGCACCGTGAGGAAATTTACCTGCGTATAAAGAAAGAGAAGGACGAAGAACCAAGCCATTAATTTTTATCGTTTTTTATGTTTGCAAACGGGGAAGAAGGTGGTTAATATACGCCCCGTGTTGCGGAGAGCTGGCCGAGTGGCCGAAGGCGCTCCCCTGCTAAGGGAGTACACCTCAAAAGGGTGTCGGGGGTTCGAATCCCCCGTTCTCCGCCATTATTTGCTTAGTACGTTGTAATCTGGCTTTTTCGGTAAATTATTGAATTTACTAGAAAAAGTGGTTGGAATAGAGATTAGACGGGCTATAATGCGGCGCAACAAATGCACTCGTAGCTCAGCTGGATAGAGTACTCGGCTACGAACCGAGCGGTCACAGGTTCGAATCCTGTCGAGTGCACCATTTAAGAGTTGTTTATAGCAATATAAGTAACTCGGCTTCAGCCAGTTGTGGTCTGGTTTAAAAACACAAATGCACTCGTAGCTCAGCTGGATAGAGTACTCGGCTACGAACCGAGCGGTCACAGGTTCGAATCCTGTCGAGTGCACCATTTTAGGGTTGTTTGCAGCAATGCAGGTGATCTGGCTTCAACCAGTTGTGATCTGGTCTAAAAACACAAATGCACTCGTAGCTCAGCTGGATAGAGTACTCGGCTACGAACCGAGCGGTCACAGGTTCGAATCCTGTCGAGTGCACCATATATCGAAAAGCCCGCGTTTAACGCGGGCTTTTTGCTGTCCGGGATTTGGCTTTTACTTTGACGCACCCTTTCTCATCAAATTCGACTAGAGCCGTGCGACCTCGCTTGAGATCGTACCGATAGCTTGTAGTCAAAGTCCGAATATTCACTTTGTCCGGTTTGCCGAGTGCGCTTTCGACATCCTGTTGGTTCATGCCGGCAATGACGCGTCGATTAATGATCGCTTCACGCCGTTGTCTGGCATCGATGAGATTTCCGCATTTGTCTTCTGCTTTGCCGGCAACGCCAGGTTCTCTGTCGTTGGTTTTCTTGCCGGATGTTTCTTCGTGATTGAGCGCTGGCATCACCGCGACCACTGAGCCGGTGAGGTAGGGGTGAACCTCCTGCGCTGAGAGCCTTTCTCCGCTTGCACAGCTCATCGACGTGAATGTAATGCTGCCGTCAGGAGCTTCGCAGCGATGAAGGCTGGTCGCAGCCCCGGCGGCTGGGAGGCAGAGCAGGCTGGCGAGCACAAAGCGGGATGTTTTTGATGGCATTCGACGTCCTCCATGACGGTCTACGCTCAAGGGTAGCTGCTACATTTTTTAATGCCGGTGTGTTTTCTTTTCGGGATGAGTCGTCGCATCTGCATGGATCAGGGCTGCGCTCAGGTTTGTCTCGCAAGCGCTTGTTTCAGCCGTGATTTTTTAACGTTTTAAACCGTCAGGCGGTGTATCATTGCGCCCGTCAGCCCCGCCGGGGCTTGTGGAAAACTTCCATGGACTTACCCAGTAGTTACTCAGTACCCCGTTTTACCAATCATGAATTGACTGATTGATCCTTCCGGCGTGCCCCGCTGCTGGGAGTGGAGTTCGCCTATGTCTGAAATCGAAGTAAAGAAAACACAGGAAAGCCTGCAGGATCGCCTGGCTCAGGTCGTCGAGCTGCTGCAGCGTCAACGGGTCGTTGAAGACCTGACTCATCGCCAGGAAGGCGCGCATCAGGACCGGGTGGAAAGCCTGGTTCACCGACAAAATCTCGTCGAGTTGCAACGCAAGCTCGATGATCTGCACTCCGCCGACGTTGCCTACATTCTTGAAGCCTTGCCGCTGGATGATCGCCTGACGCTTTGGCAACTGGTCAAGGCTGATCGCGACGGCGACATTCTTCTCGAAGTATCCGATTCTGTCCGTGAAACGCTGATCGCCGACATGGATGATCACGAGCTCCTGGCTGCGGCCAAGGACATGGATGCCGACGAACTTGCTGACCTGGCCTCTGAGCTGCCGCGAGATGTCGTCCATGAGCTGATGGAGAGTCTGGATAACCAGCAGCGCGAGCGTGTGCGTTCGGCGCTGTCCTATGACGAGGAGCAGGTCGGTGCGCTGATGGACTTCGAGATGGTGACCATCCGTGAGGATGTCAGTCTCGAAGTGGTTTTGCGTTACCTGCGCCGCCTCAAAGAGCTTCCTGGTCACACCGACAAACTGTTCGTGGTCGATTACGACGGCGTGCTTAAAGGTGTGCTGCCGATCAAGCGTTTGCTGGTCAATGACCCCGATAAGCAGGTTGCTGAAGTCATGGCCAGCGATCCGGTGAGTTTCCACCCGGACGAAGATGCCTACGACGCTGCTCAGGCATTCGAGCGTTACGACTTGATCTCTGCCCCGGTAGTCGACAAGAACGGCAAGCTGATTGGTCGTCTGACCATCGACGAAATGGTTGACTTGATCCGTGAGGAAAGCGAAAGCGAAGTCCTCAACATGGCAGGTTTGCGTGAAGAGGAAGATATCTTCGCCTCCGTATGGAAATCCCTGAATAACCGTTGGGCGTGGCTGGCGATCAACTTGATCACCGCGTTCTTCGCTTCCCGGGTGATCGGCCTGTTTGAAGGCTCGATCGAGAAGCTGGTAGCGCTCGCGGCGCTGATGCCGATCGTGGCGGGGATCGGCGGCAACTCCGGTAACCAGACGATCACCATGATCGTTCGTGCCATGGCGCTCGATCAGGTCAGCACCGGTAACACTTCACGCCTGATGCGTAAGGAGTTGGCGGTTGGATTGATCAATGGCCTCGTCTGGGGTGGGGTGATCGGGGTGGTTGCCTATCTGCTTTACGGCAGTTGGTCGCTGGGCGTGGTGATGACAGCAGCGATGACTCTCAATCTGTTGCTGGCGGCGCTGATGGGGGTCTTGATCCCGATGACGCTGGCGAAGATGGGGCGTGACCCGGCGATGGGGGCCAGCGTGATGATCACCGCGATGACCGACAGTGGGGGGTTCTTCATCTTCCTGGGGTTGGCGACAATCTTCCTGCTTTGATCTGCCATGAATAAACGGCCCGCCAACTCTATTGGCGGGTTTTTTTTAGAGAAAGGGGATGGCCTGAATTTCAGGCGAAAAAAAGCCAGCACTAATGCTGGCTTGAGGTGTTCGGTATGACTCAGGACGCGTCTGCAGCCATTTCAGCGTCGTGGGCGATCAAGGACACCAGTGCATTCTGTTGACGGTGAGAAAGCTGGCGGAAGCGTTGCAGCAACTCGCGTTCGTGCAACGACAGCTCCGGGCTGTCCAGACGCATGCTCAGTTCTTCGCCCAAAGCGCCTTCCTGAATAAGACTCTGCTCAAGGCGCGCAATGATCTCGGAGTTCATGCTGCGATGATGATTGCGAGCCACCTCGGCAATGCGTTCACGCATTCCGTCTGGCAGACGTACGACGAACTTGTCAGCCGTACGGCTGGAATAAATTGCCTGTTTCAATGGGCGCATATATTTAACCGGTTAGTTCAGGGGAGCGGTTCTCGGGATTGGCCGCAGATGTGTGGTAGGACAAGCATCCGCGCCAAATGGTTCAACCTGAATTGTTAAGAGGCTCGCATCATGCCTCAAAATTGCCAGATCATTGGCGTCAATTCTGTGACAAATATTGAGCTGGGTAAAGGCGTAATGCCAGCACCAATTATCAGAAATGCGGACTGGTTTGAAAACTTTGCCTTGGCCCGCATCAAAGACCGCCTCCTGATGCACGTCCTTTAGTGTTCTAAGACGTCAGAACGTGCATGCTATGCGGTTTTCGATCCTTGTTCCTTACCTGTACAGGATAGTGGCAATTTGCCGATTTACTAGGGGCAAACACCTGCTGGAGGGCGTTTTCAGGATGTATGGCAAGCTTATTTATCTGATGGGGCCGTCCGGTTCGGGTAAGGACAGTCTGATCGAGGCCGCTCGTGAGCCATTGCGGGCGTTGAACTGCGAAGTCATGCGCCGGGTGATCACGCGATCTGCCGAATCGATGGGCGAGGATGCGATTGGCGTAACGCCGCAAGAGTTCGAAAGACGTCAGCGCGCCGGTGATTTTTCATTGGCATGGCAAGCCAACGGCCTCGCCTATGGCATTGCGGTGGAAATGGATCAATGGTTGCAAGCCGGGCGACACGTATTGGTCAACGGCTCGCGTGCCAATTTGCGGCAAGCACAGGAGCGCTATCCTTCGCTGGTGCCGGTTTTACTGACGGTCAGGGATGAGGTGCTGCGAGAGCGTTTACTCAGGCGCGGTCGAGAGACGCTTGAGCAGATCGATGCACGGCTTGCCCGGAACGCTCTGTTCAAGGATAGGAGATCAAGTGACCGGCCTGTGCACCTGATCGACAATTCGGGCAACCTGGCGGACGCCGTCAATCAGCTTCTGGAGCTGGTCCGGCTCAACGTAGTACTGGATCAAACTTGAACCTGCGCCCGGCGATCAGCGCCAGAGCAAACAACACCGTAAACACGCCACAGCTAATCAGCGGCAGAGTGATTTCGGTTTCCTCGAACAGCGAAAAATGCACAACGCCACTCAATAAGGCGAGGATCAGAAATCCTGCTGCTGATTTGGACATGCTGTACTCCTGCAGATATTTCAAAAAACCAGACGTTCGGTCGCTAGTGCTGGCAGTGCCTGCTGAGACTCGCTGACCGCTTGCGGTGCGAAGCTCTGATCACTCAACAGTGCCAACTGCGGCGCTTTCTGCACCTGCAAGTAATGCGGCATGCGCTGAGCAACCCGTTCAGCGCTCTCGGGGGCAAAGTGGAAACCTATCAAAATCGCCAAGGCGACCGCGTTTGCGAGCAAGAGAGTGCTGTTCATGAGGCGGACTCCGTTTGTTCTGTTATGAGAACAGACAAAGCAGCCGTCGTGCCATCAGTCTATCCGCTGTTAAGTCCTTTAAAAACAAGCATTTGGAAGGTTTTTTCAGAGGGCGAAGGTTGCAATCTGCAATGATGGTTTTTTGGGAGAGTGCAAAATGCACGGTAAATCTTCACTCAGCCTTGCCGGGCGCCTGCCTACACTTAAAAAGCCCTACGGATGACATGACAAATCAGGGCCTGGCCGTTAACATGCACGCCGTCCGTCGCGCAGTGTTCATCTCGTGACAACTCAGTGTCTCAGTAGCTCAATTGGATAGAGCATCCCCCTCCTAAGGGGAAGGTTGGCAGTTCTTATCTGGGCTACTCACCAGACTCCTATTGGGGGTGGCGTGTTGATAAGGAGTGGTCAAAGCCGATTCATCTGTACGAGGACATGCGCGGACTAATTGCTACATCGCACACGGCTCATGGTCTAACGCGTTGTTTTTACAGTAATTCGCTTGAATCTGAGGATAAAAGCAACCAAGATATCCCTGTAGAGTCCTCTTAGTTCAACGGATAGAACGAGCCCCTCCTAAGGGCTAGATGCTGGTTCGATTCCAGCAGGGGACACATCCTCCGCAGTTGCTCTCGCTCCCGTCCCGAGTCTTTTGCTACTCATCTAGCAATAAGCTGTGCGCACTGTGCGCACTCTTCGTCCTTCTCCTTTCGTTACCGCTTCGTAAGCGTCTGCCCAACTCACGTTGCGTAAGTCAGACAGATACCCACTGATGCGGCAGCAGTTGGTCGATCTCACTCGCCCGTTGCGTCGGCAACCGCGTCAGCACATCTTTGAGATAGGCATA